>JBIOTT010000323.1:0-6119 GCA_044866195.1 Gemmatimonadales bacterium | reverse complement strand
CGGCCCTCGAGTCGTGCGCCGGCCGAAGCGCCACCGAGATCGCCAGAGGGCTTCAGGAGGCGGTTCTGGGCGCCCGTAAGGCCGAACCACGCGACGACATCGTCCTCCTCGTGCTCCGGGTTCAGGAACGCCCCGCGGAGGCGAATCCGCGATAGTCCCGGTGTGGGCACCGTGCTGCCTCTCGGCGATCTGAAGCTCGAATCGATCGCAGGGCTGCCGGTCGCGCACCTCTCCGGCGAGATCGATCGATCGAACGCCGCCGAGCTCGGCGAACGCGTCGCGACCGCGATCGGCGACCAAGGCGGCGGGCTGGTCGTCGACTTGAGTGAGGTCGCATTCCTCGACAGCACCGGCGTCCGCATGCTGTTCGAGCTGGCGGCAGAGCTGAAGCGGCGCCAGCAGGCGCTGCGGGTGGTCGTGCCCGGTGGGTCGCACCTCGGGCAGCTTCTCGACACGGTCGGGCTGAAGCAGGCTGCCGCCACCGACTACACAGTCGGCGAGGCGGTCGCAGCGCTGACCCCCACCGGCTAGCGGTCGAGCCGAGCGTCCTCGCGGGCTGCTACCGTGAATAGGTGTTGGGCCAGGCTTCTCGCCTGGCAAATCGTGCCCGCGCTCGCCGTCGTTGCTGTATTGCATCCTCCGCGTCCGCAGCACAATCCGCAAAGGAGCAATACATGCCCACCGGAACCGTGAAGTGGTTCAGCGACGAGAAGGGATACGGCTTCATCACTCCCGATGATGGCTCAAAAGACCTCTTCGTCCATCAGAGCGCAATCGTCGGCGACGGCTTCCGCTCGCTTCAGGAAGGCGCCAAGGTCACCTTCAACGCCGAGGCCGGCGATAAGGGTCCCAGAGCCGTGGACGTGCAGGTGAGTTAGTCGATCGGGTAACGCCATGAGTCGCAGCTGGACCTGTGGTCGCTGTGGCGTTGTAGCCAGTTACGGCGCAGGAAGCGCGGAGCCCGTCAAGCCCGAGGGCTGGACGCATGAGGGCGGAGCTTGGCGTTGCCTCAGGTGTCGCCGGGAGGACGCCATGGACAAGGCTTCCACTGGTACGACGGCCGAGCAGAAGGCCCACCGCCGGCGAGCGCTCACGGAGTTTGAGCTACGCCGCGATCCTGGCGCCTCGGATCAGGTGATCGCGAAGCGAGCCCGTTGCACCACGGCGTCAGTCCGACCGGTTCGCAGGGCGCTTCTCGAGCAGGGAACGCTCCCGGAAGCCTGATCCTTACGTCGGCGGATCAGTCGGGCGCCACAGGCGCCGGCAGGTCGAAGTGGACGCCGGTCGCCTCCTCCGAGATGGCCCACAGTTGGGCGGCTACCGTCTGGTCGAGGGCGGCGCGAGCTGGCAACGCTTCCGGCTGCGGATGGCCGCGTTGCTCGCGCCGTCCGTCCGGCCCCACGTAGGCTCCTCCCTCCAACCCGGGATGGGTGGCGGCGTAGAGCAGCGATAGCGCCCCAACCTCTGCGTCTTGCGCAATCAGCAGGTTCGTGACCGCCATCACCACCCGATCGAGCACGGGCGCCGAGGCGGACTGGAGGTTGGTTGCCGCGTAGCCGGGATGGGCGGCGAGGCTTGAGATCGTCGAACCCGCCGCCCGGAGACGCCGATCGAGCTCCAGCGCGAAGATCAGGTTGGCGAGCTTCGACTGGCCGTAGGCCCTCCACCGCCGGTAGCGGCGTTCGCCGTGCAGATCGTCGAAGTTGATCCGCCCCATCCGGTGAGCGGTACTGCTCACCGTGACCACGCGCGCACCCTTCCGGCCCTCGAGGGCGCCCAGTAGCAGGCCGGTGAGAGCGAAGTGGCCGAGGTGGTTGGTGCCGAACTGAAGCTCGAAGCCATCCTTGGTCGTACGGCGCGGTGGCGCCATCACGCCGGCGTTGTTGATCAGCAGGTCGAGGCCATCGTGCGCCTTCAGGAACTCCTGGGCGAAGGACCGGACCGAGTCCAGGCTGGCGAGATCGAGGGCGGCGAGCTCGGCCTCGGCCGTGGGCACCTCGTTCGTGACCCCGCGCAGCGCGGTGGCGCCCTTGTCGGTGTTCCGGCAGGCCAGCACGACCCTTGCGCCCGCGCGGGCCAGCTCTCGCGCCACGATCAAGCCGAGGCCGCTATTGGCGCCGGTAACCACAGCAACGCGACCGCTCTGATCGGGTATTCGGTCGACCGTCCACCTGTCGTTCATCCGACCTCCTCCGCGGCGCGGTCACTCGCGGGCGCGGGTGGGACGTTACCGAGAGTCCGTCAGGCGCCGGGTGCGGGTGCGCCGAGAGCTGCCGCCGGGATGCCCGCTCCGCGCATCGCCGCGGGCTGGCGATCACGGCTGATCGCCTGGTTGCGGCCGTTGCGCTTGGCCAGGTAGAGCGCTGCGTCAGCCTCGCGGAAGAGCGGCTCGAACCCGACCTCGGCACCGCGAGCGGCCGCGACCCCGAATGACGCCGTGATCGGGAGCCCGCCCGGCCTCGCATCCTCGATGCCCGTACGCATGCGCTCGGCGAGTGAAAGAGCCTCCTCGAGCGCGATACCGGGCAGGACGACGAGGAACTCCTCGCCGCCGAGGCGGTACACGAGCTCGAAGGAGCGAAGGTTCTTGCGCATCACGTAGGCGGCGTCCTTGAGCACCGCGTCGCCGCGATCGTGCCCGTGAGCGTCGTTTACCTGCTTGAAGCGGTCGAGGTCGCACTCGATCACCGAGACCCAGGCCCCGGTGAGCGCCGCCTGCTCGGCGATCTCCGCGAAGCGTCCCGCGAGCGCCTTGCGATTGAGCAAGCCCGTCAGCGGGTCGAGGGTGGCGTGCGCGCGTTGCTCGATCTCGGCGCGCATCAGGGTGTGGGCGAAGGCGGCGAGACCGGCGATGGCGGCGAGCCCGACGAGCGTGTAGGTGGGGTCGTCGGCGAAGGAGCCGGGATCGACGGCGACCGTCGAACCCAGCAGCACCGCAGCCGTCATGCCGACGCCGGCGACGACGCCCCGCGCGGAAAACCGCACGGGCAGCGTCACGATCGGAAGCAGCAGGAGCGGGATCGCCGGGCTGGCCGGCCCGCCGGTCAGGGCGATACCCACGCCGATCAGTACTTGGGCGTTGACCACCGTGGCTCCGACCACGTACTCCGGCCGCTCGCTCGTGGCGATCAGGGGGCGAAGCAGCGAGTAGCCCACCACTGAACCGAGCAGCGGAAGCAGGATCCACCAGCCCAGCCAGTGGGTCCCGATCACGAACACGACCGCGAGCGAGCCGTACATGATCGCCCGGGGGCGACTGAGCTTCGCCTCCATATCGAGCAGCCGCGCACGGTCGAAATCCGTGGGGCAGAGCCATGTTCCGCTGGCTTCCACTCCTTCGGTTATCGGCAATGCCGATGCCGGGCTACAGCCGAAGGGCCCTATCCTCCCCCATCGGTCGCTGCCGTGAGCCCCAAGACGTTTTCCCCGCGCCTCTCGCCGCTCGTGCTGATGATCGTCGGCTCCGCGCTTACGATGCTCGCGGGATTGGGCCAACCGGCTCTCGCCTCGGGTGCTCTCAAGCGGCTGACCTTCGGGAGCTCGGTGCGGGGAACGAAGTTACGTGCCGTGCGGCTGGGCGATCCGAACGCGACCCGCAAGGCGCTCGTGGTGGGCTCGATCCATGGCGACGAGACCGAGGGGCATGAGATCGTGCGCGCCCTTCGACACTCCCATCGCGACACGCCAGCGGTCCAGCTATGGGTCGTGAAGACGGTCAATCCCGACGGTGTGGCCGCGGGCACGCGCAAGAACGCTCGTGGCGTGGACCTGAACCGCAACTTCTCCTATCGCTGGCGAGGAGACGTGCCCCCGTCGAGCGGCTATTACCCGGGCCCCCATCCGTTCTCGGAGCCCGAGAGCCGCGCCGTGAGACGGCTCGCGAGGCGGCTCGAGCCACAGGTGACGATTTGGTACCACCAGCCCTGGGCGCAGGTGCTGTTGCCCTGCCATGGGCCGGCCCGGAAGCAGAGGCGGTATGCGCGCATCGCGCGCCTCCCGGTCAAACGCTGTCGAGGAGAGCGATTGCGCGGCACGGCCACGAGCTGGCAGAACCACCATCTCCCGGGCACCGCGTTCGTGGTCGAGCTGCCTGGCGGCGAGTTGCCGAACTCGGCGGCGCGGCGCCACGCTCGCGCGGCGGCGAAGGTGGCGCGAAGCGGGGCCGGGCAGCGGAAGCTGCGGTCCGGCCGGGCGGTGGGCGTCGCGGCTACTCGCCGGAGGACGAGCGCGGCTCGCGCGAGGCTGCGGCGGCCACCGATCGACCGCGACCCGATCCCCTACGGGCACAAGCGAAAGCGGCAGATGGCCGCCTACTCGGCGCGCCACTACGGTCGGCGCAGGTGGCGCCTCCGCCATCCCCGGGTGATCGTCCTGCACTTCACCGACGGGCCGAGCTACAGGTCCGCGTGGGAGACGTTCGCGTCCAACTCCCCCAACCTGGGAGAGCTGCCCGGGGCCTGCTCACACTTCGTGATCGAAAAACGCGGGCGCATCCACAGGCTGGTCAGGCCATCGATCCGTTGCCGGCACACGATCGGACTGAACCACCGCTCGATCGGGGTCGAGATGGTCCAGGAGGGTGGACGCAGCTCGCATTGGGCCGACCGCCAGATCCTTCACCGCCACCGGCAGATCCATGCAGCCCTGCACCTCGTCGGCTGGCTCAAGCAGCGCTTCGGGATCAAGATGCGGGACATCATCGGCCACGCGATGGCCAACGACAGCCCCTACTTCAAGGACCTCGAGGGATGGCACAACGACCACACGGATTGGCTGCGGCGCGACGTGCGGAAGTTCCGCCACCGGCTCGAGAGGCTGCTCAGGCGGTAGAGGCGGCATACTCGGGCCCGTGCCTGCGCCGCTGATCGAGTTCCCCGCAGACGACCCGGATCGCGCTCGCCGCTTCTGGGACGGGGTGCTGGGCGCCGCGCTGGCGCCCAGGCCCACCGAGGCCGGCTCTGGATGGGAGATCGAGGACGACGGCCTTCGGCTCGGCCTCCACGAGCGCGGTCCTGGCCCAGGCGACACCGCCTCCCTGCCCTACTTCACCGTCGCCGATCTGGAGGCCACGCTCGAGCGCGTCCGCGAGCTCGGCGGCTCGGTCATCCATCCCGGCGAGCGGTGGGCCGTCTGCCGGGACTCCGAGGGCAGCCCGTTCGCGCTGGCCGCCGCGCCCAGGGATGTGCCGTAGCGCTTACCTGGCGCGGGAGCGCGTCGCGGTTCGCGACCTGGTTCGCCTGGCGGTTGAACGACGCGCCGGCGCCTTGCCGCGCGCGCCTGTTCGCGACGCGGTCCGCTTGGCGGTTGAGCGCGCCGCCGCCTTGCGCCGTGTGCCTGTACGGGACGACGCCTTGGTCGGGGAAGAGCGCGAGAGGCGCTTTTGCAGCCGCTCGACGTCGCGCTCGAGGGACTTGCTCAGCCTGCCGCTATCACGCCGGGCATCCTTGATGAACTTCTGAAGGTTCTTGTGGAGGTCTCGGCTACCTCCGCCGACCCCCCTGCTCACGTCCTTGCGCAGCGCCGCCAGCGCATCCTGGGCGGCATCGAGCGACTTGTTGAGACGCTGGATCGCTGCCGGCTCCTTGGCGGCCGGGCGCTTTCGCGCAGTGGAGCGACGGCGGGACGCGGGCTTCTTCGCAGGGGGCATGGAGCACTCTCCTCTGATCGTCGTTACTCCGCGGAGCCTATGCGGAGCCTAGTGCCTATTGGGCCGCGTGATCAACCCCGGTCATAAGACTGACCATGAAGTCGCCACTAGGCCCAGAACTCCCTGAAGCGGACTAAAGCTTCTCGGTAGGCGCCAGCGATGACCGGTTAGCGCTCGATTGATCTGGGTACCTGCGATCCGGTCGAATGACCGCCCTCGCCCACACTGCTTCGACCCCGCGTCTCCACCACCCGCGGGCCCACCTGCGCAGCTACTTGGCCGGAGTGGGCGCGACCACCGCCCTGACCTCGGCCGCCCTCGTGGCCTTCCTCTCGCTGGCGACCTTCGTCGCCTTCAACGGGGTTCCGTTTGGAGGATCGAGCGACGGCGGCGGTGCCGCCTACCTCGACTCGAACGCCAGCGCACCCACGGCGGCCGCGGCCGCCCTCGGGGCGGCACCCGGCGCCGTTGC
>JBIOTT010000322.1:0-3437 GCA_044866195.1 Gemmatimonadales bacterium | reverse complement strand
GATGGTCTCGTCATCACCGGAGCGGTGAGCGCGAACATGCGCGACGCCGTGTACCGGACTTGGGAGGCCACCCCGGCTCCGCGCCTCGTGATCGCGGTCGGAGCGTGCGCGATCAACGGTGGTCCGTTCCGCGGCAGTCCCGAGGTCGGCGACGGGGTCCCTGACGACCTCCCGGTCGACCTGTGGATCCCGGGCTGCCCGCCGCACCCACTCACCATCCTCGACGGCATGCTGCGGCTGCTGGGGCGCCTGCAAGACGGATCGTGACCGACGGGAGGGGTGTAGTGGCTGCCGCAGACCCCTTATCGCGAGAGTCGCTCGATCGCCTTTCGGGCAAACTCGGAAACCGCCAGCGTCCCGCTGAGCCGTGCCCGCTCGGCCAGCAGCTCTCGCCAGTGCCCGGTTCCTTCCCAGAAGACCCGCTTCAGCGCCGCCATTGCCTCTGGATTGCTGGCCGCGAGCTGACCGACGAATTGCGCCAGGCGCGCGTCCAGCGCCGTCAGGTCCGGGTGCAGCTCGGCATAGAGCCCGCGCTGGTGGGCCCATTCCGCGCTCCGCCACCCGGTCGCGTCGATGCCGAGTGCGGCATAGTGTGCCACCCCGATCCGGCGCTCGATGACCGGCCCAACCACGAACGGGCCGATCCCTATGGCGAGCTCGCTGAGCTTTACCTGGGCAGCCGGGGTCGCGAGCGCGTAGTCGGCGGCCGCCACCATTCCGACGCCACCGCCGACCAGCTTGCCGTGCACCCGAGCTACGATCAGCTTGGGAGATTCCCGCATGGCGTTGATCAGGTTTGCGAACCCCATGAAGAACCGGGTGCCGCTCTCGGCGTCGCCGATCGCCGACAGCTCGGCAAAGGACGCGCCCCCGCAGAACGCGCCCGTGCCCTCGCTCCGGAGCACGATCACGCGCACCAGCGGGTCCCGCCCCAACGTCGCGAGCCCGCTTGCCAGCTGGGCGAGCAGTGGGCCCGGCAGCGAGTTGCCCTTGGGATGCTCGAAGCTGACGCTGCCGATGCCGTCCGCCACCCGCGTGGTGACGCTGCCCGGCGCATGAGTTGTTGGCTGGCTCACGGCTTCCCTTACCCGAAGAGGTCCGGTACAATTGCAGCTGCAAGGTAGCGGGAGACCTGGGGCCGCTCCAGCTGGCCGGCCAGGTCGCCCTAAATCCAAGAGACAGGCTGAGATGCCCACTTCCACATCGCCGGTCGACGACCCCGCCAGGAACGCTGCCTTCGAGGCCCGGATCGACGCCGGAGAAACGATCGAGCCCAAGGACTGGATGCCGGAGCGGTACCGCCACCAGCTGGTCCGGATGATGTCGCAGCACGCCCATTCGGAGATCGTGGGCATGCTGCCGGAGGGCAACTGGATCACCCGTGCGCCCTCGCTCCGGCGCAAGCTGTGCCTCCTCGCCAAGGTCCAGGATGAAGCGGGCCACGGGCTCTACATCTACTGCGCCACCGAAACGCTCGGGGTCGACCGGGCCGAGCTGATCGACCAGCTCCTCAGTGGCAAGGCAAAGTACTCCAGCATCTTCAACTACCCGACCCTGACGTGGGCGGATATCGGAGTCATCGGGTGGTTCGTCGATGGGGCGGCGATCGTGAACCAGACCGTGCTGGCGAAGGCCTCGTACGGGCCCTACGCCCGCGCAATGGTTCGGATCTGCAAAGAGGAGAACTTCCACAAGCGCCAGGGCTACGAGATCGTCGCCACGCTGGCCGACGGAACTCCAGCACAACGCGCCATGGTGCAGGATGCGGTGAACCGGTGGTGGTGGCCGACCCTGATGATGTTCGGCCCGAACGACGCCAACTCGCCCAACAGCGCGGACCTGCTGCGCTGGCGGGTGAAACGGTTCAGCAACGACGAGCTGCGACAGCGCTTCGTCGACCTGACAGTGGCCCAGGCGCAAGCGGTGAAGCTCGCCTTGCCCGATCCGAAGCTTCGGTTCAATCCCGAGACCAAGCACTGGGAGTTCGGCGAGATCGACTGGACCGAGTTCAAGCAGGTCATCAGCGGCAACGGACCGTGTAATCGGGAGCGCTTGGCGGCGCGGCGGGCCGCGCACGACCGGGGCAGCTGGGTGCGCGAGGCGGCCGCGGCGTACGCCGAGAAACAGCGTCGGCGCAGCCCGGCGCCTGCGGCCTGAGCCCAGAGCGACTGGAGATCGGGCCCATGGCCGCCGCAGCGAATAAGCCCGACACTGCGAGGGACCAGGGGTCGCTGTGGGAGGTATTCACCCAGGCAAAGGACGGCGCCCCGCACGAGCATGCCGGGAGCGTGCACGCTCCGGACGCGGAGCTTGCCCTTCAGAACGCGCGCGACGTCTACGCCCGCCGGGGCGAGGTGGTGAGCCTCTGGGTCGTCCCCAGCGCCGAGATTATCGCCTCGAGCCCTGCCGAGGCCGGCCCCTTCTTCGATCCCGCCGACGACAAACCCTACCGGCACCCGCAGTTCTATCGGACCCCTCGGGGCGTCCGGGTGTACTGAGACCCTAGCGAGCTTCGCTGTGGACCCCCTGTTCGAGTACCTGCTCCGCCTGGGCGATGATCGCCTCGTCCTCGGCCATCGCCTGTCCGAATGGTGCGGCCACGGACCCGTCCTCGAGGAGGACATCGCCCTCGCGAACGTTGCGCTCGACCTCATTGGGCAGGCGACCCATTTCCTCCGTCTCGCAGGCCAGGTCGAGGGAAAAGGGCGCGACGAGGACGCGTTGGCCTATTTCCGCGACGCGATCGACTACCGCAACGTCAATCTGGTGGAGCTTCCCAACGGCGACTACGGCCACACGATCGTGCGGCAGTTTCTGTTCGATGCCTGGAGCGTGCCGTTGCTGGAGGCGCTCGAGCGAGCGAGCCACGCGGAACTGGCCGGGATTGCGGCCAAGGCCCACAAGGAAGCCCGGTATCACCTTCGCCACAGCGGGGAGTGGGTGCTCCGGCTGGGTGACGGCACCGACGAGAGTCATCGGCGGGCCCAGACGGCGCTGGACCAGCTCTGGCCCTACACCGGAGAGCTCTACTCCGCCGACGACGTGGACCGCCAGCTCGCGGGGTCGATCGCGCCGGATCCGGCCACGCTCGAGTCTGCCTGGCGTGACGTCGTGAAGGACGTCGTTCGCCGGGCCACGCTCACGCTGCCGGCCGAGGGATACATGCACCTCGGCGGCCGCCAGGGGCGGCACACCGAGCACCTGGGCCATCTACTGGCCGAGATGCAGATCCTCGCGCGCTCGCACCCGGGGGCGAAATGGTGACTCGTGGGAGCACCGACGCGGCTGCCCTCCTGGACGTGCTGCACGGCGTTCCGGATCCCGAGGTGCCGGCGCTGGACATCGTCGAGTTGGGGATCGTCCGGGGGGTGGAGCTGAGGTCCGACGGGGTTGTGGTGGAGGTGACCCCGACCTACTCAGGCTGTCCCGCGATGCAG
>JBIOTT010000321.1:0-8274 GCA_044866195.1 Gemmatimonadales bacterium | reverse complement strand
CGCCGCATGACAAAATCCCGCCTGCGATCGTAACCGCAGGCGGGACTTCGAGTTTCTCGAACATGGGCCTGGGAGGAGTTGAACCTCCGACCTCACGCTTATCAGGCGTGCGCTCTAACCACCTGAGCTACAGGCCCGTGACCAACCGGACGTCACAAAATAAACGGCGGCAGCCGGGTGGGTAGCCCTGGGGCCACGCCGGTCCGACTCCCGCTATCGCAACCATTCGCCGCGGCAGCCCGCCAAAGGCAACGTCCCCGCCCGGTCTTGCGGGACCGGGCGGGGACGGCAAATCCTCAAGCGGAGCGCGCGATGCGGCTAGCGCTCTTCGTCGTCTTCGAAGTCGTCGAAGTCTTCCAGCTCCTCGTCCTCCAACTCCTCGTCTTCGAGGTCCTCGTCGTCTTCCAGGTCCTCGTCCTCATCGTCCTCGTCGTCGAAGGCGAACCCGTCGTCGTCGAGATCCTCGTCCTCCTCGTCAAAGCGACGGCGCATTTCCAGGGCCTCCAACGACGTCTCCCAGGCCAACATTGTATCCTCCGCCAAGCGAGAGAGTGGGAAGTCGGCGTCCTACGACGCGTCTGCCACCCGGGCGGCCCGGGCGGCCTTCCTGCGGTCGTTCGCCTGGAGCACCCGCTTGCGAAGGCGGATACCCTTGGGCGTGACCTCGATCAGCTCGTCCTCCTCGATGTACTCGAGGGCGTACTCGAGCGTGATCTCGCGGGGCGGCTCCAGCAGGATGTTCTCGTCCGAGCCGGACGCCCGCATGTTGGTGAGCTTCTTTTCCTTCGTAACGTTCACATCCATGTCACCCGGCCGCGAATTCTCGCCCGCGACCAGGCCCTCGTACACCAGATCGCCCGGCGCCACGAACATCTGGGCCCGCTCCTGGAGGTTTCCCAGCGCATAGGCCACCACCGTGCCCTCGCGGTCGGCGACCAGCACCCCGCGCTTGCGGCCGGCCAGCGGACCCGCCCAGGGCCCGTAGTCCAGGAAGCGATGATGCATGATCCCGTTGCCGCGGGTATCGGTCAAAAACTCCGAACGGTAGCCGAACAGTCCGCGGGCGGGGATCCGGAAGGTCATCCGGACGGTTCCCTGCCCCGGGTTCCTCATCTCGATCAATTCGCCCCGGCGCGGCCCCAGCTTTTCCATGACCACGCCCATGTACTCTTCGGGCACATCGACGGTCAGCTCTTCATAGGGCTCGAGCCGCTCGCCATCGGGCCCCAGCTTGGTGATCACGCGCGGCCGAGACACCTGGAACTCGTATCCCTCGCGCCGCATGGTCTCCATGAGGATGCCGAGATGGAGCTCGCCCCGACCGGAGACGGCGTGGGTGTCGGGACTGTCAGTAGGCTCGACCTTGAGCGCCACGTTCCGCTCGAGCTCCCGGAACAAGCGGTCGCGGAGCTGCCGGCTGGTGACGAACTTGCCGTCGCGTCCGGCAAACGGGCTGTTGTTCACGATGAAGTCGACCGAGATCGTCGGCTCTTCCACCGCAATGCCTGCCAGGCGCTCAGGCTGCTCCACCGCGGTGAACGTCTTGCCGATCTCGATGGTCTCGAAGCCCGAGAGGGCCACGATGTCGCCTGCCGCAACCTGGTCCACGTCGACTCGATGCAGTCCATCGAACGTGAACAGCTTGGTGACCCGGTTCCGCTCGATCGCTCCGTCGGTTACCAGTCCCGGCTCGCCCAGCGGCAGCAATGCCACCTGATCGCCCACCCGGACCCGGCCCCGCTCGATCCGGCCGATGGCGATCCGGCCCAGAAAGGTCGAGTGGTCGAGGGTGGAGACCAGCATCTGAAACGGGCCCTCGGGGTCGCCCTTGGGCGGCGGTACGTGCTCGAGGATCGCCTCGAACAGCGGGCGGAGATCGGTGCCCGGCTGCGCCAGGTCAGTGGTCGCGGTGCCGGCCCGGCTCGAGGTATAGAGGAAGGGCGCGTCCAGCTGCTCGTGGGTGGCCTCGAGATCGATGAACAGCCCCAGCACCTCGTCGTGCACCCGGAGCGGCTCGGCGTCGGCCCGATCGATCTTGTTGATCGCCACGATCGGCTTGAGACCCAGGGCCAGCGCCATGCGGGTCACGAACCGGGTCTGCGGCATGGGACCCTCTGCCGCATCGACCAGGATGAGCACGCCATCGACCATGCGGAGAATGCGTTCCACTTCGCCACCGAAGTCGGCGTGCCCCGGCGTATCCACGATGTTGATCTTGGTGCCCTGCCACCGGACGGCCGTGTTCTTGGCGAGGATGGTGATTCCCCGCTCCCGCTCGAGCGGGTTGGAATCCATGACCCGCTCCTCCACCTGCTGGTTGGCCCGAAAGGCGCCAGCCTGGCGGAGCATCTTGTCGACCAGCGTGGTCTTCCCGTGGTCGACATGGGCTATGATGGCGAGATTACGAATCACGAACGTCGGGCTTCCGGTATTCGGGCGTAACGTCAACTGCCCGGTCATCCGGGCCACAGGGGGCCATATATAGACGGGGGCCGTCCGGGCCGCAAGACCGATTTTTGCTGAACCGCAGAGGCGCAGAGGACGCAGAGGGAAAGGTCAACTCACCAATTCTCTGCGCCCTCTGTGCCTCTGCGGTTTTATTGGGAGTGTGGGTGGACGTGCCCAGGGCCGTCGTAGAGGGCCCCTGGGCCTGCGGGGGCAGGCTCGGCGCACTCGTCCTCCACCTCGAGCTGGATGGTTACGTGACCGATGCCCAGCCCGGCCATCTGGGAGCGGATTCCGTCCAGGACCTCCGGGTGGGCACCAAGATCGGGCACCACGGCATGCCCGCTCATCGCCACCATCCCGCTGGTGACGGTCCAGACGTGCAGATCGTGCACCGCGGTGACACCCTGGATCCCCAGCATCCGCCGCTGGACCTCGAGCATCGAGACGTTCTTGGGTACGCCCTCCAGCAGGATGTCGGTGCTTTCGCGGAGCAGCCGGAACGCCCCCACCAAGATGAGCAGGGAGATCGCAATCGAGATCAGCGGGTCTGCCATCCGCCAGCCGGTGATGGCGATAACAGCCGCGGCCCCGATGGCACCTAGGGAGCCGAGGATGTCGCCCAGGATATGGAGGTAGGCGCCGCGGGTGTTCAGGTTGTGCCGGTGGGTGCCGTGCAGGATCCACAGGCTCACCAGATTCACCGCCAGCCCCGCCAGGGCGACACCCAAGAAGAGTCCGACTCGGACCGGAGGAGGCTGCTGGAGCCGGCGCACCGCCTCGACGACCACCCACCCGGCGATCCCGAACAGCGCGGTGCCGTTTATCAGCGCGGCGAGGATCTCCCAGCGCTGGTAGCCGTAGGTCTTCTCGTCGCTCGCTGGCCGGCGCGCGATCCAGGCCGTCAGCAGCGAGAGTCCGAGGGCCCCGACGTCGGTCAGCATGTGGCCCGCGTCGGCCAGGAGCGCCAGCGAGCCGGCCAGCCAGCCGCCGAGGGCCTCGACGATCATGAACGTCGCCGTGAGGCCCAGCACCCACCAGAGCCGGCGAATCACGCCCGGGTGTATCGAGCCGCTGGGCGAGCCCCGACAATCAGCACGGGAGGCAGCCATATCCGGATTCTAACGCCCGCCAACCTGCCTTGCCGGCCCCGTGACACCCGCGTCCGGAGCGCCCGCCAGCCGGGCCCGAATCGCGTCCGCGTGACCGATCAAGCCTTCTGCCTCGGCCAGCGCGATGATGTGGTCGGCATCGGCCGCCAGACGCTCGGCGCTGTAGCGAATCAGGCTGGTTCGCTTGATAAAGTCGTAGACGCCGAGCGGCGAGGCATAGCGGGCCGTGCCGGCGGTCGGCAGCACGTGGCTTGGCCCTGCCAGGTAGTCGCCCACCGGCTCGGGCGTCTCGTCGCCCAGGAAGATGGCCCCCGCGTGCCGGATGCTCGACGCCACCCGCTCGGCCCCCTCGGTCACGATCTGGAGGTGTTCCGGGGCCCGCAGGTTGACTACTTCGATCCCTTCCCGGAGCGATGGCACCACGATCAGCAGCCCGTTCTGCGCCAGCGCCCGCCGGGCAATGGCCGACCGAGGCGCCCGATCCAGTGCCGCCTCCAATGCCTCCGGGAGCGCCTCGGCCAACCCCTCGTCCGACGTCACACACCAGGCCGAGGCGTCTTCGTCGTGCTCCGCCTGGGCCACCAGATCGGCGGCGACCCGCTCCGGCCGCGCGCTGGCGTCCGCCAGGACGAGTACCTCGGTGGGGCCGGCGACCATGTCGATGCCCACGTAGCCCACTACCTGCCGCTTGGCTTCGGCCACCCAGCGATTGCCCGGGCCGACGACCTTATCCACCCGCGGAATGGTGGCCGTGCCGAACGCGAGCGCGCCGATTGCCTGGGCCCCCCCGACCTGGAAGATGCGAGTCACTCCCGAGAGCGCGCAGGCCGCGAGGACCGAGTCGGTCACGCCGTTGGGGGGAACCACAGCAATGACGTCCCGGACGCCAGCCACAATCGCCGGGACGGCGTTCATGACGACCGAGCTCGGGTACGACGCCTTCCCGCCCGGGACGTAGAGGCCCACGCGGTCAATCGGCGTCACTCGCATCCCCAACAGGGTGCCATCGGGCTCGCTAACGCGGAACCCGTTGTCTCGCTGGCGCTCGTGGTAAGCCCGGACCCGGTCTACCGCGTGGGCGAGGGCCTCTCGTACCGGGCCCGGTGTCCGGTCGAGCGCGCCTTGCCAGACGTCGGCCTTGAGCTCCCATTGTCCCGGCGGGAGGTCGACACCGTCGAACTCCCAGGTATACTCCCGGACGGCTCCATCACCCCGCCGGCGGACCGCCTCGAGGATTCGCGATACCTGGTCGCGGGTGTCCGGGTCGTCACCACCGGGCGTCGGCAGGAACGGCTGGAGCACGGCAAAAGGGGGGACGTGCAGCCGGCGGATCATTGGAGGCTCGCGCTAAGCTCGCTTAGCATATAGCGTTATAGAGACCATGCAGGCCCAACCTATCCCGACCGCGCTGGGCGTCACCGCCGTGATGGCCCTCGTGCTTGCCAACGCGTTCTTCGTGGCGGCCGAGTTTGCGTTGGTCGGCGCGCGGAAAACCAGGCTGGACGAGCTGGCAAAGGCGGGTGATCGCAAAGCTAGGCTTGCCCGCCGCGCGATACAATCGCTCGACCGCTACATCTCGGCCACCCAGTTGGGGATCACCCTCGCCTCGCTGGGGTTGGGCTGGGTGGGCGAGCCTGCGCTCGCGCGCCTGATTCAGGGCGCGTTCGACTGGCTGCCCGGGGCGGCGGGGACGATCGCCACTCACGGTCTCGCGGTCTCGATTGCGTTCATCATCATCACCGTGCTGCACATCATCCTGGGTGAGCTGGTGCCGAAGGCGCTGGCGCTGATCTATCCGGAGGCGATCGGCTCCTGGGTGGCGGCACCCCTGATGGGGTTCGCCTGGGTGATGGCCGGGCCTATCGCGCTGCTCAACGGCACGGCAAACGCTCTGCTCAAGCTCATCGGGATCAGCCCGCCGGGCGAGATGGAGCGGCTGCATTCGCCCGAAGAGCTGCGGATGCTGGTGGAGCAGAGCGAGGAGGGGGGCAGTCTACTCAAGCAGGACGCGCGGCTGCTCGAGGGCGTCTTCGAGTTCAGCGAGAAGACCGCGCAGGAAGTCATGACGCCGCGGACCGAGATGATCGCCCTGCCGGCTGATCTCACGGTGGAGCAGGCCGCTGACGAGGTCGCCAAGGAGAAGCGGAGTCGCTATCCGGTGTACACCGACTCGCTGGACGAGATCGTGGGAGTGGTGCACGCGAAGGACATCCTGAGCGCCGTGCTGGCCGATCCGGCTGAGACTGTCCGCACCATCATGCGGCCCCCGCTGTTCGTGCCGGGGACCCGGGAAGTCGAGGACGTGCTGGCCGACATGAAGCGGCTCAAGGTCCACCTGGCCGTGGTGCTCGACGAGTACGGCGGGACGGCGGGGCTGGTCACCATGGAGGATCTGCTCGAGGAGATCGTGGGGCCGATCTACGACGAGTACGACCTGCAGGAACGGCTCCCGGCTGCGCCACCGGGCGGCACCGTGCTGGACGGGGCCATGCCGATCACCGAGTTCAACACCGAGTACGATGCCGAGCTGAGCGACGCGGACTACACCACCCTGGGCGGCTATCTGTTCGGGCAATTGGGCCGGCTGCCGAAGACCGGAGACCGGGTGACGGCGGGGCCGTTCACGTTCGAGGTGCTGGAGATGGAGGGGCGGCGGGTCAAAGCGATACGGCTGCACCAGGCGAAGCCGGAAGAGGCGGGGAAGGGCGGCAAGCAGTGAACAGCGTGAACGGTAAACGGTGAACGGTGAACGGGGTCGCGCGGTTAGCCCCGGAGCGCCCGGCGGCGCTTGAGAAGACCGGGAATCAGCCGCTGGCTCCGAGCGTTGCGTTGGCTGACCTCGGCCAGGGCCGCCGGTTCAAGGATGGCTGCATCACCAAGCAATCGCAGCAACTCACCGGTTTCGACCGCCGAGCCGTACGCGACGCCGAGCTGCCGTGTAAACGTGGGCGAATCGCCGAAGGTGTATCCTTCGGCGATGTTCAGTTGCACCGACAATGCGGCCCGTTGGAGTTGGTAGAAGAGAGCGGACCCATAGGGCTTCCACGAGGTCCGTAGCAGTTGAATTACGAGCAACGTTACTGCGTGTGCTTCTTGCCAGGCGTGCAGGGACGTGTGATCGCGCATTGGTGAGCCAAGCTAACGCAACGGTGGCAAGACTGAGTACCGTTTCAGTGCCGGGTTGAGCGTTCTCGCTGTCTCCCGTTCACCGTTTACCGTTCACGCTTTTCTTGGTGCTTACTGTTCACGCTGTTCATGACCAGATCCCCCATAACAGCCACTCCGCCCGGCGCCCTCGATCTCACCGGCGACGCCATTCGCCGCCGCCGCGCCCTCCAGCGTGCCACCACCGCCGCGCTGGAGGAGGCCGGGTTCGAGGAGCTGAGTCCGCCGACCTTCGAATACGAGGAGGTGTTTCGCCGGGCGGGCGGCGCGGAGCTGGCCGAGAAGCTGATTCGGTTCGTCGATCTCGACGGGCGCATCCTGGCCCTCCGGTATGATTTCACCTCGAGCATCGCGCGCATGGCCGCGACCACCTTCGCCGATGCGCCCTGGCCGCTCCGCTTCTACTACTCGGGACCGGTCTATCGCCAGGAGCCGGATCGGGGCGGCCGCGCCCGCGAGACCCTGCAGGTTGGCGCCGAGATCCTGGGCGAACCGGACGTCGCGGCCGACGTTGAGATCGTGCGGCTCACGCTCGCGCTGGCCAAGGCCGCCGGGGTCCGCGACTTTCAGGTCAACCTGGGCCACGCCGGCGTGCTCGCCGAGGGACTCGCAGCGCTGGACGAGGCGCTTCGGACAGACGTTCGCCGCTGGATCGATCGCAAGGACCGCGGCAGCCTGGCCCGGGCCCTGAACGGAAGTCCACCGGCAGCTCAGGCGCTTCTCGACCTGTCTTTCGTCATCGGCCGGCGCGACGCGCTCGATACGGTGCTGCAGACTGCGCCGGACGGCGCTCGACCGGCACTGAGGCAACTCGCTGCCGTCGACGCAGCGCTTCGGCCGGACGAGCGGGCCCACATCGTCTACGATCTGGGCGAAGTCCGCGGGCTCGACTACTACACTGGAATTCATTTCGAGCTCTTCGTGGCGGGCGCAGGCCGCGCCGCCGGCGCGGGCGGTCGCTACGATGAGCTGATGGGCCGGTTCGGCCGTGCGATGCCGGCGGTAGGGGTTTCA
This sequence comes from Gemmatimonadales bacterium, assembly GCA_044866195.1. Lineage (GTDB taxonomy): Bacteria > Gemmatimonadota > Gemmatimonadetes > Gemmatimonadales > GWC2-71-9 > DASQPE01. The sequence continues at coordinate 538 of JBIOTT010000321.1, read as the reverse complement.
CTCGATCTCGACACGATCGCGGAGCTGCCGGCGTGAGCCGTCTGCGTATCGCGCTGGCAAAGGGACGGCTTTACCAGCTCTCGATCGACCGCTTTCGCCGCGCCGGCGCCGAGCTCCGGGGCGATCCGGGGCGCCGCCTGCTGCTGCCTTCCGGCGATCCTCGAATCGAGTTTCTGGTGGTGAAGCCGGCAGACGTGCCGGTGTACGTAGAGTCCGGGGCCGCCGATCTAGGTGTCACCGGAACCGACGTGTTGCGTGAGACCGTCGCCGACGTGCTGGAGCCGCTCGAGCTGGGATACGGTTTCTGCCGTCTGGTCGTCGCCACGCCGGCCGACGCGCCGTATCCTGCCCTGCCCGGCGGGGTGACCGCCCGCGTCGCCACCAAGTATCCGCGGCTCTCCCGGGCACACTTCAACGCCCGCGGCCGGCCGGTAGACATCGTCCGGGTGGACGGCTCGGTCGAGGTCGCGCCGCTGCTCAACCTGTCGCACTGGATCGTGGACCTGGTCGACACCGGCAACACGCTGCGGGCCAACGG
>JBIOTT010000320.1:0-35954 GCA_044866195.1 Gemmatimonadales bacterium | reverse complement strand
CTCCCGCCTCGGCCACGACCGGTGCGAATGGGCTGGCAGGCGCCCAATGGACCCTGGGCCCGGCTGCGGGCAGTCAGCGGGTCACCGCCCGGCCCACTGGGAACGGGGCGCCGCCGAACCTGACCGTCACGTTCAACGCATCCGCGTTGACTGCCGCACCGGCAAGGCTCGAGAAGGTCGCCGGAGACGGTCAAACCGCGGCCGCCGGAGCCTCCGTCGCGACGCCCCCGTCGGTCAAGGTTACCGACGCCGGCGGCAATCCGATTCGGGGTGTGCTGGTGACGTTCGCAGTCACCGGTGGCGGCGGCGCGGTGCAGCCGACCACACCGGTCGAGACCGGCGCGAACGGTATTGCCGCTGTGAGCTCCTGGAGATTGGGCAACGCGGCGGGGCAAAACCAGCTCACGGCCACGGTTTCTGCGACAGGCGTTTCCGGGAACCCAGCTGTGTTCACCGCGACGGGCAGGGTGGGCGGGGCCAATCGGCTCGTGTTCATCGTTCAACCGGTGAACGCCGCCGTGGGTGCGCCGATCACGCCGCCGGTGAGAGTCCAGGTCCAGGACGCCGCGGGGAATCCCGTCTCTTCCGCCACCAACCCGATCACGATCTCGCTGGGGACCAACCCCACCAATGCGGCGTTGGCGGGAACCACGACGGTCAATGCAGTGAGTGGCGTCGCGACCTTCGTCGATCTGATCCTCAACAAGGCGGGCACGGGCTACACCCTCACGGCTACCAGCACCTCGGGCCTCACCGGGGCTACCAGCACGGCGTTCGACGTCGTCAACGCCAGCTCCTCGACCACGATCACCGACTTCAGCCCCAACTCGTCGGTCGTGGGACAGCCGTACATCGTCGCCTTTGCGGTGGCGGCGGCGCCGCCGGCTACCGGCACGCCCACTGGCACGGTTACGGTGAGCGATGGGGCCGGAGCGACCTGCACCGGGCCGGCGCCCAGCGGAAGCTGTGCTCTGACCTCCACCAGCGCGGGCACCAGGTCCGTGGTTGCGACCTATGCCGGCGACGGCAGCTTCGCGGGTAGCGCGTCACCGGCCCAGAGCCACCAAGTAGGCGCCGCCGCCACCACGGCCCTCATCACTGCTGCGCCCTCGTCGTCCTTCTTCGGGCAGCCGATCACGGTCAACTTCAGCGTCGCGGTGACTCCGCCGGGGGCCGGGACGCCGGTCGGCAATGTGACCGTCACGTTCCAGGGCGCCGGGAGCTGCACGGTCCCGGTCGGCGCTGGACAGTGCACGTTTGCACCGACCGTGGCGGATACCCGGAATCTCCGGGCGGTGTTCGTCCCGACCACGCCGGACTTCGGTGGGGACCAGAGCCCGAACGTGCCGCACACCGTGAACCAGGCGACCACCTCCAGCGCCGTGAGCTCGAACAAGAACCCGGCCAACGCCGGCGAGCCGGTCACGTTCACAGCGGTCGTCACGGTAACAGCCGGCCAGGGGGTCCCCACCGGGACAGTGACGTTCAGGGAGGGCGGCAGCACGTTCGCAACCGTTCCGCTTGCGGGCAACGGGACTGCCATCGCTTCCGAAAGCTTTGACGCCGGGCTGCACAACATCACGGCTCAGTACTCCGGCGATGCCAATTTCGACGGCAGCACCTCGGCTCTTCTCGCGCAGCAGATAAACGTGGTCAACGTGGCGCCGATCGCGCAGCCAGATGGGTATCAGACGAATGAAGACACGCCCCTCAACGTCAGCGCTCCCGGCGTGCTCGACAACGACTCCGACGCGAACAACGATCAGTTGGCTGCGGCGCTGGTGAGTCCGCCTCAGCACGCGGCCCGCTTCACGCTCAGTCCCAACGGGTCGTTCAGCTACACGCCGGCTGCGAACTTCAACGGCTCGGATGGGTTCAGCTATCGCGCGAGCGATGGCACCCTCAGTTCCGGCACAGTCGCGGTAACGATCCAGGTCAACCCGGTGAACGACGCGCCGAGCTTCAGCTTGGCGGGCAGCAACATCGATGTGGGTGCCGGGGACGGGCAGCAAACGGTTCAGAATTGGGCTACCGGCATCACCGCCGGCCCCAACGAAGGCGGACAGTCCGTGTCGTTCGAGGTCTCGAACGACAACCCGACTGCCTTCGGCCTGCTAGGAATCGGGGGGCAGCCGGCCATCGAGCAGGACGGGACTCTTACCTTTACGCCCGGAGTCCTGGCGGGCGGCACGACAGTGACCGTGACAGTGGTGGCCCAGGACAACGGCGGAACGGCTAACGGCGGCCAGGACACCAGCAGCCAGCAGCAGTTCACGATCACGATCGCACCCTGAGCGCCGGTCCGCCCCGGTCTGGCATTGGCTGGCCCGAAGCAGTAACATGTAGGACAATTACTTAGCACTTCATCGGCCGAGTCCTTCCCGGACTCCCCATCCGCTGGCACGTCCCGCGGCGGTCGTGGCCGCTATGGCTCGTTGTTGGCCTTGCTTTGCGATCGCGTTCCTTGCGCCTGCAGCGGCACTCGCCCTCGCCTGCGGCGGCGCCGATTTGGTGCTGCCTACAAGCCCGGCGAAGATCGCCGTCGCGGATGGGAATAACCAGACCGCCATCATAGGCGGCACGCTCCCTGAATCGCTCGTCGTCCGGGTGACCGACGGCAACGGTCGGCCAGTCGCAGCCCGGGTCGCCTTCATCCTTGCCACACCCAGCGCCGGCGGCTCGATAACGCCAGATACCGCGACCACCGACAACGACGGGCGCGCCCGGGCTCGTTGGGTCCTCGGCTCTCAGGCAGGCGTCCAGCGCGCGAGCGCCAGCGTAGTTGGCGTAGACGGGCTCATCGCCGAGTTCAACGCCACCGCCTCCGCAGGCGCGGTCGCCACCTTTGCCATCATCGATGGGGACAACCAGAGTGCGCTCGTCGGCACGGCGTTGCGTGACTCGCTCATCGTGCGCGCCGTGGATGCTGTGGGTAACCCGGTTATCGGGCTTCGCGTGGACTGGAGCGTGACTGGCGGTGGCAGCGTGAGCTCGGCGAGCGTGCCCACCGGGACGGACGGGCGGGCCGCCGTCCGGCGCACGCTCGGTCCGGCGACCGGGACTCAAACCACCTTGGCCAATGCGGGCGATGTGCCGGGCTCGCCGCTCACCTTCACCGCCACCGCACTCCCTGCACCACCCGCGGTACTCGCGGTGGTTACCCAGCCGGCATCCACGGCGGTTGTGGGAGTTGCCTTCAGCCGTCAGCCCAAGATCCAGCTTCGCGATAATCTCGGCAATCCGGTGAGCCAGGCGGGCTTCGCGGTCTCGGCCGAGTTGGCGAGTGGCCCGACTGCGACCCTCATGGGTCAGCAGACGAAGGCAGCTGACGCGACCGGTCTGGCGACGTTCACCGACCTGGCGATCAACGGGCCGCTCGGCACCTACACTCTGCGATTCACCAGCGAGGCAGGCTCCACGGTGGCTCCCGTGACGTCGGCCCCGATCGAGCTCAGGGTCGGAGCGGTGAGCGCGTCGCGCTCGACCGTCACGGTGCAGCCGTCCACCATCACCGTCTTCAGTGGCAAGAGCACGATCACGGTTACTGCGCGGGACGATCAGGGCAATCCCATCGGGGGTGCCACCGTCGTGCCCACATCGAGCGACCCTAGCAGCAGCACCCTGGCTCCAGCCTCGGCTGGCACCAGCGGGAGCGGCGTTGCCACGTTCACCTTCAGCGCAACAGCGGCAAAGGACTACATAGTCTCCGCCCGCGCCAACAACGTCCAGTTGAACCAGAAGCCGACTGTGAAGGTCAAGCGCGCGGGCAGCGTCACGACCATTCGTGACTTCCAGCCGCCGAACTCCACGGCGTTGGCGTCGGTGAGCGTAGCGTTCTCGGTTTCAGGCTCCGGCGGTGGAACTCCCTCCGGGACCGTGACGGTGAGCGAGGGCAGCGTCACGTGCTCGGCGACCGTGGCGCAAGGTAAGTGTGCGCTCACACCCACGACCGCTGGCAACAAAACCTTCAAGGCGAACTACCTCGGCGACGCTAATTTCGAGCCCAGCTCGGATACCCAGCAACACCCGATCGGCCCAGTGCCCACGGCGGTGATCTCGCTGGTTTCCAGCGATCTCTTCGACGCAACAGTGGAGGACGACATCTCATTCACCGCGACGCTACAAGCGCAGATCGGTGTGGCCGTCGGGCAAGTGAGGTTCCGGGAGAACTCTTGCGACGGCAGTTCCCTGGGCAGTGGCCAACTCATCGCGGCCGGTGGGCAGAGCTTCGCGACCCTCACCAGGAAGCTGAGCGCAGGCACGCATCTGATTTTCGCCTGCTACGATGGGAACCAGACGTTCAAATCAAGTCAGGGTGGGCCGCTGGTCCAGTCGGTAAGTTCGAAGAAATGAGCCGCCAAGCGCTGATGCCGTGCAGGGTTGACCCCTTTCCGCCCAGAGGCTAGAATGGGGGCCGCGCCCTGGTGGTGAAACTGGTAGACACGCTATCTTGAGGGGGTAGTGCCGAAAGGCGTCGCGGTTCGAATCCGCGCCAGGGCATAGATACACCAGTTCGCGTACAGCCCACCCTCTGTCATCACATTTGTATCACGGCTCTCGCTATTTTCGCCTGAGCAATTACTGCAATGCCGGCGTAGCTCAGCGGTAGAGCACCGCATTCGTAATGCGGGGGTCGTGGGTTCAAGCCCCACCGCCGGCTCTCGCCTCCATCGTCGAAGCTCCGTAAACACCTCAGCACCCGCCGATTTCGGCGGGCGCTGTGCTCTTCTGCCTTCAGGCGCGGTGCGGCGAGGCGGACGTCTGGGCCGTCGGCGAGGGATCGGCCGAATTGGGCGCCGACACCGTCACCAGCAGGGCCGTGAGCATCACGATCAGCGTGAGCATGGTGCCGAGGATCGCCACGGCTGTGCGGTCGAACGCAGATCGAGCGGAATTGCTGGCGGCGGGCGCTGTGAGATCGGTAGCCATCGGGGGTCGTGGTTGAGGTGGTGTCAGCCCGGAATGCGGCGCCGCATGCCAGGGTGCAGCGGGTAGTCGGCGGGCAGTGCGTTCACGCGCCGGAGCGTCGGATACCGCGGGGCGACGTTGTCCGGCCTCTCATCCCTGCTCACCACGGGTTTCCGGGGAGAGCACGTCCCGGTTGGCCAGTCGAAAGAAGCGATTACCAGCTTGGTGTCCGCCCCGGCCAGAGCGAGCCTGGCGAGCCCCCGCGCTTGGCCACGTCCGGCAGGTGCACGGAGGCCTCCCACTCGGGGCGGCGAGGTGCCGGTCGGGAGCGAGAGGGCGAGAATCGAGGCGAAGGCAGGAAATTTGCGAGCCATCCCAGCCTCGATGGGCACAAATCGGGCCCATGGCCGGCAGCCGGCAGCGGTGGCCTTTCTTTCGATGTGGTAGTGACTTACATGCTGATTCCGACGCCCTGCAAAGGCTGGCGGTGGCAGCAATTCTCGCGTGGCGCCGGCAACTCGCGCCGGATGCACGGCTTTAGTTTCCGCCCGACTTTGTTGATCTTTGCACGAGCGCGCCCCACGGCGCCTCCTCCCCTCCGAGGTCGATACTTGGCTCGTTGCGCACGGTGGCTCCTGCTCTCCGCCCTCCTGTCCGGCTGCGCCGCCGGGGATCCGGTGGACCCGACCCCGACCGGCCTGGCCCGCGTGGCCAGCCTCACCCTCGCGACTCCCCGCGATACCGTCTATGTGAGTGACACGCTGACGCTCATCCTGGAGGCCCGCGACAGCGCGGGAAATCTGCTGACTGGGCGCTCGGTCAACTGGCAGTCGAGCGATTCTTCCCTGGCGAACGTGTCCAGCGTCGGCATCGTCAGCGGGGTCGACGGCGGCAAGGTCACCATCTCTGCGGCCGCCGGAGAACAGACTGCTACGGTAGAGCTCGAGGTGCGGCGGCTGGTGTTTGCCGTCAACGTTGTGCCCGATGCGATCTGCATTCGTAAGGGATTCACCACTGCGCTGGCGCTGACCGCCTTCGACTCGCTGGGCCAGCCGCTTCCGGTCGGGTTCCGCCCGATCAGCTGGGGCACCAGCGATGGCCTCGTGGTGAGTGTCACGCCGCAGCCAGGCGACTCCGCAGTAGTGCTGGGGGCGTCGCCTGGCGCCGCCTCTGTTTTTGGCACCATCCTCGGCGTCTCCGACACGACCGGGTTCGTCGTCGATCCGACCCCGCTGGGCCAGCCACTGGTCTGCGACGGCGGAGGATGATGGGGGAGGTCCGCGCCCCTGGCGCCCACGACCCCTATGCTGCCCTCCGCCTTCCCGATTTTCGCCGCTTCGTTGCCAGCGTCCTCACCCTCACGGTAGCGACCCAGATCCAGGCAGTCGTGGTCGGATGGCAGATCTACGCCGTCACGAAGGACCCGCTCTCTCTCGGACTCGTCGGCCTCGCGGAAGCACTTCCGTTCATCACCATCGCGCTGTTCGCGGGGCACGTCGCGGACCGGGTGGATCGGCGCCGGGTCGTGGCGGTGGCGATGGTGGCGATGCTGGGGTGCGCGGCGGCGCTGCTTGGACTCACCCTGATTCCAGGGAGCCTGGCCGGCGGCCGCGTGTGGCCGATCTACCTCGTGATCTTCGCGAGCGGTATCGCGCGGAGCTTCCTCCAGCCGGCCCGTCAGGCGCTCGGCGCCGAGCTGGTCCCACGGCAGCTCTATCCCAATGCGGTGGCCTGGCGCAGCTCGATCTGGCAGTTCGCCGCCGTCGTCGGACCGGCGCTGGGCGGACTGCTGTACGGGGTTGGAGGGCCGGCGGTGGCTTACGGGGTGGACCTGGCTCTGGTCGCCATTGCGCTGTCGGCCCTCGCGAGCCTGGGCCGGCCGGCCCTCCGGGCGGAGGCCGTCCCAAGCGCCGAATCGAACGAGGTCTCGATCGCCGAGAGCCTGGGGGTAGGCGTCCGCTTCATTCGCCGCCAGCCGGTTCTGCTCGGCGCCCTCACGCTCGACCTGTTCAGCGTGTTCTTCGGAGGCGCAACCGCGCTGTTGCCGGTCTTCGCGGCCGACATCCTGCACGTGGGCCCGGAGGGACTCGGCGTGCTGCGAGCCGCGCCCTCGGTCGGAGCGGTGCTGATGTCGTTGGTGCTGGCGCATCGCCCACCGCTGCGCCGGAGTGGCGCCGCGCTGCTGCTCAACGTCGCACTCTTCGGCCTGGCGATGATCGGCTTCGGCCTCTCCCGGCATTTTGTGGTGTCGACCCTTCTCCTGGCGGTGGGCGGCGCGGTCGACATGGTGAGCGTGGTAATCCGCTCGACCCTGCTCCAGGTGTCGACCCCGCAGGCGCTGCTCGGCCGAGTCTCGTCGGTGAATCAGATCTTCATCGGGTCGTCCAACGAGGTCGGCGCCTTCGAATCCGGGGTGGCGGCAAGGCTGCTGGGAACCGTCCCCTCGGTCGTGTTCGGCGGGCTGGTGACTCTGCTGGTGGTCGGCATGACGGCGTGGAAGGTGCCGGAGCTCCGGAAGTTGGGAAGACTCGATCAACTGCATGAACGGTGAACGGTAAACGGTAAACGGGAGGTTCCGTGTCCTCGGAGCCCCGTTCACCGTTCACCGTTCACCGTTTACCGTTCACGCCTTTTCAGTCCTGACCCGACACCTTCACCGGCACATTACTCTGTCCCGTGCCGCCATTGCCCAGCGCGCTCGCGTTCGGGTGCACTCCATCCTGGGCCCGGCCCCAGCACCAGGCGACCCTGTCGGTCGTGACCCCGCAGGCGTGGAAATAACCTGCGTCGATGGCCGCGAAGGTGAGACCGCCGCTCACCAGCTGAGGCTGGGAGGTTGACGGTGGCGTGTTGCTCCCGATGCCGAGCTTGCCGAACGTGTTGTCACCCCAGCAGAAGCCCTGGCTGGCGGGCGTGACGCCGCAGGCCACCGCGTTGCCGGCTGAAAGGGTGGCAAACTGGAGGTTGCCGCTCACCGGGCCAGGGGTCGAATTGAACTGCTGGCCGGCCGGGCTGGGCGCGCCCAGCTGACCGAAGTCGTTGAGCCCCCAGCAATCGGCCACACCGGTTCCGTCGCTACGAATGCCGCAGGTGAAGCGGAGCCCGCCACTCACCGCGGTATACCGGATCGAGCCCGCGATCGGGAATGGTTGCACGTCGAACGGCGGGCTGTTCCCGCCGCCCCGGCCCAGCTGTCCTGCGTCGTTGAGCCCCCAGCAGAACACGGTCCCATCCTGGCCGGAGCCGCCCGACAGAACTCCGCACCCATGTCCCTGGGTTGCGCTGACTGCTCGGAACGGGCCGGCGGTTACCTCGAACTCCGGGCGCGTGTTCGGAGTCTGGCTCCCGAAGTTATTTGCCATGCCCAACTGGCCCTTGTCGTTGAGCCCCCAGCAGTAGATGAGATCGCTCGTTGCCAAGGCGCAGCTGAACTGTGCGGCGGCGCTCACCGCGACGAAGCTCAGGCTGAGGCCAGTCGCCGTCACCAGGGTGGGGGTGGTCCGTGGAATAACGTCACCGGACCCGAGCTGACCGAACGTATTGGTTCCCCAGCAATACACGTTACCTGCCGTGCTCACGCCGCAGGCGTGATCCTGGCCGGCGCTGACTGAATCGAACAGGACGCCCGCGGGCAGCCTGACGGCCACCGGCGTGAGCCGGTCGGTGGTGGTTCCATCGCCGAGGGCCCCGTTCAGGTTGCGGCCCCAGCAGTAGACCGTGCCCAGCGGCGTGACGCCGCAACTGAAATCCTGCCCCGCGCTCACGCTGCTGAACCGGAGCCGAGCGGCGATCGCCGCCGTCCCGCTCTTGCCCTCCGAACTGGCGGTGATAGTCGCGTCGCCGGGGGCCAGCGCGCGGACCTTGCCGGTGGCGTTCACGCTGGCGACCAGCGTGTTGGAGCTTTGCCAGGTGACCGTGCGCCCGGTGAGGACGTTGCCCGCGGCGTCCTTCACCGTTGCCGTGAGCTGGAGCGAATCTCCCAACCCGACGGTTGCGGTCGCCGGCGCCACGGTCACGCTTGCGACCGGCGGCACGATGACGGTCACGGTCGAGGTGGCGTTCTTGCCCTCGGAGGTGCCGGTGATGGCGACCGTGCCGGCTCCCATGCCACGCACGATGCCCAGGGACGTGACAGTCGCGATGGCGGGGTTGGCCGAGCGCCAGGCGAAAACCCGGCCCGGCAGCGGCGTACTGCCGGCATCGAAGGCGGCGCCGGTGAGCGTCACCGTGGCTCCGACATTCACCGTGACGGATGGCGGCGTCACGGTTACCGACCCAACGAGGGTCGTGCTCACGGTGAGCGTCACCGATCCGCTCTTGCCCTCGGACGTGGCCGTGATCTGGGCAGACCCGGCTGCGACGCCGGTGACCACGCCAGCCTCGTTCACCGTGGCGACGGCCGTGTTGCCGCTGGTGTAGGTGATGGTGCGGTTGGGCAGTACGGTCCCGTTCTGGCTCTTGGTCGTGGCGGTGAGCGGCGCCGTCTGCCCCACGCCGACCACCGGATTCGCCGGGTCCAGGGTGACGCTGGCAACGGGAACGAGGTCCGGCCCGATCGGCTCGCCGCCGCAGGCGGCAAGACCAAGCGTGAGGAGCGCGGCAGCAAGGAATCGCATGAGAGAGCTCGCTCGAGGGGGCATCAGCGTAGGGGGCAGGAGGCGCCCGCCTCCGCAATGAAGTCTTCGATCGGGCGCGGCGGCGCCAGCGCGAATCCCTGCGCGTAATCCACGCCGATGGCCCGAAGCGCCTCCAGCGCGGCGGGACTATCCGCGCCCTTGGCGACGATCGGAATGCCCAGCACCCGGCCGGCCTGGGTCGCCGCGCGGGCGACCACGTCCTGCAAAGGGTCGGTGCCGAGGTCGCGGATCACGGCCGCGCTCAGCTTGAGCAGGTCGAGCGGCAGCGCCTTCAGGTAGTGCAGTGACGACAGACCGCCCGCGAAGTCGTCCAGCGCCACCCGACATCCCAGTTCCCGCAGCTCGCGCGTGAAGGAGACGGCCTGGGCCAGGTCGGCCAGCACTGCCTGTTCGCTGATCTCGAAACAGAGCGTCCCGGGCGCCAGGCGGTCGCCCTGCAAGCGCTCCCGGATCAAGCCGATCAGCGCCTCGTCGCGGAGCGATTCGCTGCCCAGGTTGATGCAGCATGGCGGCAGCGCCGGCTGCCCTGCGGCAGGCCGCCACCCGGCCAGCCGCGCAATCGTCTGCCGGACGACCCAGTGGTCGATCACCGACATCAGACTGTAACGCTCGGCGGCCGGCAGGAACGCGGCCGCCGGCAGCAGTCCGGCCTCGGCGTCCTCGAGCCGGAGAAAGATCTCCCAAAAGCCGGGCTCCTCGCCGCCCGGCCGCGAGAGCAGCAGAATGGGCTGGACGTAAAGCCGGAACTCGCTCTGCTCCAGGGCCCGGGTGATCCGGACCGTCCAATCGGTGCGGGCCCCATCGGGAGGCGAGATATCTTCCAGCCGCGCTACGTGAATGCGGTTTCGGCCGGCGTGCTTTGCCCGGTAGCAGGCCGTATCGGCGGCCCGGACTGCGTCCGCCTCGCTGGCGCAGCTCGCGTTGATCTCGACCAGCCCGATGCTCACGCCGAGCGTGAACGTGCTCCCCTCCCAGGTGAAGCGGAAGTTCTGCACTGCGAGACGGAGCGCTTCCGCGATGCGCCGCGCCTGGTCCAGCTCGCAATGCTCGAGCAGCACGGCGAACTCGTCCCCTCCGAGACGGGCGAGGGTGTCGCGGGCGCGGAGCTCGCCTCGCAGAACGCCGGCGAGCTGACGGAGAAGCGCGTCTCCGGCCACGTGGCCACAGGTGTCGTTGACGCTCTTGAAGCGGTCCAGGTCGAGGTAGCAGAGGCCATGTGCGGCCTCGGACTCGCGTGCGGTTGCGACCACTCGGGCAAGCCGCCGCTCGAACTCGCGCCGGTTCATCAGGCCGGTGAGCGGGTCGTGGGTGGCCTGGTGCGAAAGCTGCCGCGTCAGCTGCCGCTGCGGCGTCGTGTCGCGAAACACCATCACCACCCCGGTGAGCCGCCCTTCGCGGTCGTGCAGCGGTGCGGCGGACTCGTCGATGGCGAACTCGACCCCGTCGCGGCGGACCAGCAGCAAGTGGCTGGTGAGTCCCATGGCGCGGTCTTCGTCGAGACACCGCTCGGCCGAAGTCTCGACCGGCTCCCGGGTCGCCTCGTGGAGCACGGTGAAGACTCGGGTGAGCGGCTCGCCTCGCGCTTCGACCAACCCCCAACCCGTAAGATGCTCGGCCACTGGATTGAGGTATTCGACCATGCCTCGCTCATCGGTGGCGATCACCGCATCCGCGATCGAGGCAAGCGTCACCAGGGCCCGTTCCCGCTCGCGGAACAACGCGGCCTCGGCTTCCTTGCGCTCAGTGACGTCGGTCTGCATCCCGATCATGTGCAGCGGGCGGCCCTCGCCGTCCCGCTCGACCACCCGCCCCCGGTCGTGAATCCAACGCCAGTCACCCCGCTTGGTGCGAAGACGATACTCGGCCTCGTACCAGGGTGTGGCGCTGTCGAGATGTGCGTTCAGGCGGAGGCGAGCAGCGGGCAGGTCTTCGGCGTGCACCAGGCGCTCGGAAAGATGGGTTTCGCCGTCCAGCCCGCGCGGCTCGTAGCCCAGCAGGGCGGTCCAGGCCTCGCCCAGGTAGCGCGCCCCCGTGGCCGCGTGCCATTCCCACAGGCCCGTGTCGGTCGCGAGCAGCGCGAGCGTGAGGCGCTCTTCGCTGACGCGAGGCTCGTCGTCCGGCGCACGCCGGTGCGGTGGCGGCGCGGGGGGCGACGCATGGGTTCGAGGGATTCGTGTTGTCACGGTTTGGGCCGGGCCCAGAACGGGGTCAAGCCAAATATGTGCCGCGAATCACACGGTTGGCGAGCGCTACCGAATATATACCGAAGCTACAGCGGGGAACCTCAAATGCCGAACGGTGAACGGAGGTCAGCCCAGCGTGGGCGCCGCCCGTTCACCGCTCACTTTTCATCATTTACTGCAGTTTACTCCTCTTCTTCGCCCAGCTTCTTGTAGAGCCAGTATTCCGGACCCGCCAGCTCTTCAGGCCATTCGCCGTGATGGACAGTGCCGCGCCAAGCCTCCGGATCGGGGGCTTCCCACTCCGCCTCGTCCGAGGCCCAGGGGAGATCCCCGTCGCTCTCCCAAGGGAACCGTTCATCTTCGAGCATAGCAACCAACCTCCGTTGGGGCTCAACCCGCCTGCTCAAACGCACGCCTCATGCCGCTCCCCGGCTTGTGGCCGGAATGGCCACCCGGCCCGGCGGGCTGTAAGCGCCCCTGCTGCTTCAATTATCGGTGGGTGGAGGGAGAGCCTTAGGGCCAAGCTCGAGAATCGGCGGAAGAACTCGTCGCGGTAGTATCCAACCGGGATTGTGCCCATCCGCATGAGCCGCTCGTGGAAGGCACGGGGGGAGAAGCCGGTTCCCTCCCGCTGGCGGGCCGAATCCCGTAAGGCGACGATCTCGCCCTTTCCGAGGTTGTAGGTGATCGCCTGGGTGGGCCACTTGGAGTAGCGGTACACCGCCCGGCTTGCGGTCTCGCACAGGGCCTTGGCCACCGGGTCGACCGTCGCGCGAGCGCATGCCCCAGGGTAGAACTGGACGTGCTCGGTGAAATAGTCGACGGCCTCCTGAAAGCCGAGCCGTCCGGTATGAATGCCGACGTCGATCCGGACCCGCGCGGCCCGCAACAGCTGGCCCTGCAGCTCGTACAGGTGTTCCGCTGCAGTGTAGAACCCGTGCGGACGGCCCTCCACCGGCTCGGCCATCAGATCTTCGGCGTAGAGGGCCCAGCCTTCGGTGGCCATGGAGTCCTCCCACATTGCGGAGGAATCCTCCACGGCGCCGGGGGTCAGCCACCGAATATTGGCGATGTCGGCCGCATGGGCAGTCATGTACTTGTAGTGCCAGTCGTGCCCCGGGAAGCCCTCGTGCACTGCGGTATCCGCCACCGAGGCCCGGTTGTTCACCTTCAATTGACCGGGGTCGTTATTGGTGGGCGTCAGATAGAAGCGGCCGACGCCGGTTCGCCTGAAGGGCGGCGCGGGGTAGTACGCTGCGTCGATCGTGCTCCGCAGGACCGGCGGCGTGAAGACCACGTCCAGCCGGTAGTCGGACGGAACCTCGAACAGCCGGCGCTCCCGCCCGTAGGCGACGGCGCGCGCGCCGGCGCTCCGGTACCATTGCAGGAGCTCCTCGTCGTTCTTCGGCGATTCTTTCGAGAGATGGTCCATGACGATTCGGACCGATGCCTGCCGCGCGGCCGGGCTTCCAAAATCGAGCCGAAGCCGGGCCCCCTTCGCGATCTCCTCCGCGACTGCGTAAATCCTGGCCTGGTAAAACGCGACCTGCTCCGCACCGTATTCCCAGAGCTCGGCCCCCGTGCGGCTGACATGGAGACAGTGAGCGAGCCGCCAGTCGTACTCGGCCTCGCCCTCAGCATAGCGGTCGGTCGGGTCGGACGGGTCGTAGGTCGTCTGAAGAAACGCGGCGAACTCGCGGAATGCGGTAGCGGCCGCGGCGCCCGCTCTGGTGAGGCGCTCGAGCGTCTGCGCGGCAAACGGGCGGCGCCCGAGATACGGGGCTGCCGTCTTCGGAAGAGTGGTTCGAAAGTACCGTTCGTTGGCGGCCGAGCCGGCGATCCCGTCGTATTGGACCAGCCGGCGGTCCGGCAGATTGCCCTCCTGCTTTCCGGCGAGCAGATTGGCGCGCGCCGTCGCGAGGTAAGGCGCGATCGCTTCCAGCCGCTTGACGACGAGAGCCCACTCCGCCTCGCTCCCGAGCTGACCTTCCGGTCCCGGCTCCATCTGCTGCTGCTGCCAGTCGACGCCACGAAACGGTTCCGCTATGTACGTGTCGACGGCGCGCTCGTGGTGCCGGCGCTCCACCAGGTGGCGCAGCACGAAGCCGATCTGGGCGCCCAGGACAGCGTGGTCGATACGCTCGCCGGAGTCGAGGCGAGCCGGGTCGATGGCCTGGCGGGCCCGCTCGATCTCCCGGTAGAACGCGGCCTCGGACTTGAGGGCATCGGGGCGCCAGTCCCGCAGCGTGCCGTTGGCTCCTGCCAGCTCGGGACTGTAGCCGTCGCCGCCCAGGTAGGTGGACGTGACCGGGTAGAGCTGGAGCGTCCGGACGAAATACCGGTCCCGCAGCGACGTAAAAGCGCCACCGGCTGACGCTGGGCCGCCACCAGCGGCGGGGATCGCGCTCCGGCAGCCCCCGAGCTGGCGCAGGATTCCGAAAGTGGCAGCGGTACGTGCGGCGCCGGCGAGAAAACGGCGTCGATGCATGGCGGAATATACCCCTTCCGTCTTGAGTCACCGAGCGCTACACTTCGCCTCCGCACGTGCGGGACGTAGCGCAGTCCGGTAGCGCACTGCAATGGGGTTGCAGGGGTCGCGGGTTCAAATCCCGCCGTCCCGATTTCGGCGGCCGGTCACCCAACCGGCCGCCGCTGTCTTTCCGCTCTATCGAGCTCACTCGCCGGAAGGCACGACGCCCGGGACTAGAGTGGCGCCTCGGGAAATTGCTGCTGGATGATCGTGGCGGTGGCTACCAGGAGCTGTGCTGCGGTGGCGTATGGCAGGAGCCCCATGAGACTTCCGTGCGCCAGTCGCAGCTTGCCGGCGAGCAGCGCAGTGATCGGCGACATCCGTCCGGCAAGCAGGTCTCTCCAGACCGCGGCCTCCGCTTCTATCACGTACTTGGCCGCGCCGAGGTCTGCTTCGGAAGCCGAGCGGGCATCTCGGCAGAGCCCATGATGCAAGTCGAGCCACACTGCGCGCGGCTCCGGAATGCCGAGGGCCGCGTCGGCGCCCATCCGAAGGGCGACAGCTCCCTCCCAATCGGCAGCCGCTTCCCGGTAGGCGGAGCTCGCATTGAGCTCCCGCCCCCATGCCGCGACCCATGAGTCGGTGAAGACGTCAGGATGCATGGCGCGGAACATTAAACGCGCCCACGCCCCGCTCAAGGCCGGCCGCTCACTCGGCGAGGCGGTGGTGTGAGAGGGAAAAGCGTGTCGGCGGACATGGGGAGCAGCGTGTCCGCTGGCACCGGTCCCGGGGCCGGCACGACCCGCTCGAGCCGGATCTCGATCGGGTGGGCTCGATCCTCGGGCTCGGCCATCACGCGGTCTGGCAGCTCCCGCACCCGCCAGCGGCCGGGGAGGAGGAATTCGTTCAGCAGCACGCGGGCTTGGAGGCGCCGAGGGTGCCGCAGGCGGAGCAGGAACTCACCCCGCGAGTTGGTGAAAGCGGCTTCGCCGTCGAAGTCGATCGCGGCGCCCTCCACCGGCTGTCCCGCCTCGTCCACCACCCGGCCCCGCACGACGTATCGGGCAATGCCACCGCCGCCCAGCCGCTGCGGCTGCACGCCGCCCATCTCGCCCATATACAGGAACGTGCTTCCCGAGGCGGCGTAGTCCACCGTGCCGTCCGGCTGCACGTAGGTGCCGAGGCTGGTCGAATACCGACCCAGCTGGAGCCGGGCTACCAGGCTCACGGCGCTGCGGAACGGATTGAACGGCTGGAAGGGTTGGTGGACGATCGTGTAGTCCAGCCCGAACTCGCCGATCGGAGTGAGCAAGCTCCCGCCGAACTGCACCCGGGGGCGGCCGTCGGCCACCGTGATCTGCTGCACCAGTCCCACTCTGGGCGAGATCCGCTCCCGCAGATTCAGGATCGGGGTGGTCGTCGACGGTCGCCCCTGGGGCCGGCTCTGGAGGAGGAAGAGCTCGGTATCGAGCCAGGACGCGAGCCGTCGGCCCAGGGCGACAAACGAGCTCAGGTTTCGAACGCTGTCGGTATGCGAGTCGTACAGTCCCGCGGAAAGCCGCAGCTCGCCGGTTCGCCCCCCGAGGAAGACCGAGTTACCCCACGCCCGGCTGGGAATCGAGACGTCGGCCGAGTCCTGCACGAAATGCTGGCGCCCCACTCCGACCGAGAAGTCCGGCGTCAGCTGATACGTGACCTCCGCATTCTCCCGGTCGACGTCGGTCTGGAGCGGGGCGGGTGCTGCAGCTCGCCGGAAACGCCGCGGGTTGTGAACGTAGGACGCCCTGAGACCGAGAGCACCGGAGCGGGCGACCAGGCTCGCGGCCGCGTAGGGCCTTCCTGCGCCCATCCCACCCACCACGGCCGTGGTGACATCGGGCGTTGCCTGCCACTCTACGCCGGGCACGACTGTCTGCTGCTGGGCTATGATGGCGCTGGTGGTCAGCCGCAGCACGGGTGACAGGCGGTGCTGCAGAAAAAGCGCGCCCATCGGGGCCTGCGCCTTGGCCGCAAAGAACGCCGGCGCCGCCAGCCCTTCCGAGGCGGCACCGCCGAAGGCGACCAAACCGGTGCGCCCCTGGGTGCGGGCGTAGCTGGCCCCCTGCACCAGCAGGTTGTAGCCGTTGCCGAAGACATCGGTGGGGTATCGGATGACCAGCGCGTCGTTGCCGAGTCGGAGCGTGTCTTTCCCGATCGCCTTGCGCAGGAATGCCCCAACCCTCAAGCCGTCGAGATAGCCGAGACCGAGCCAGCCGTCGATGCCGTTGCGCCAGAAATTAGCGGCGGCTCCGTAGCCGCCGGTGAGCGACGATCCGCCGCCCTGCACCTCGACCACAGTTTGCGCCCGCGCCTGGGGCGTGCCTGCGATCAGTCCAAACGCGGCCAGGACGCCCGCGAGGAGCGCCCTGGAGTTGCATCGGCGCGATGACTCAGCGCCCGTCGCCGCCAGGCGGTCGCGCTGTCCCGCTCGGGGGAGCATCGGTGTTCCGGGCGCCCTCGGCCGCCTGCTGGCCGGCACGCACCAGCGTGAGCGTCGTGTCGATCGCAAACTTGGCGAAGCGGACGGTCACCCGCTCGGGGGGCTGGTCGAAGTCCCAGTCCACCTGGGCCCAGCGCCGGTGATTGGGCAGGAGCGGGAAGGCGCCGGCCGACCGACTCTGGCCCTTGCCGTTGACCAGCGACAGCTCGAGCACCCGGCCAAGGTGCGGGCTCAGGTTCTCCAGCTGGACCCGCGCCGTTTTCGTCGCCGGGTTGAGCTCCATCCGGCGGACCACCACTTCGGTCTTCCGCAGCGGCTGCTTCTGGTTCAGGTAGACCACATGGGGAAGGATGATGCGGAGGTTGAGGCCGTTGTCGGTGCGGGCTCCGCTCATCGCAGCGCTGATCACGAACCAGGCGGGGAGGCTGTCGGTGCGGGCCTCGTAGAACACGGTGTAAGTGGAACGCGGCGGGATGCGAAAGCTGGTGCTCGACAGCTTGATCCGGACCCGGGCAGTGTCGAGTGGGCTGGCGACGACCTCTCCGGCTTCAGTCACGTCGAAGCCATTGACGTCGAGCACCACGGTGAGCGGGAAGATGGAGCCGTTCGCGAACTGCACGCTGGCGCGGGCGCGCTCCTGATACTCTGCAATGGGAGGACTGACGCTTTGGGCAACGAGGACGGTGGGGGGAAATAGCGCGGCGCCGCCGAGGGCGAGGATGAACCTAGCCTGGCGGAGGCGGCCTCCGAGCTGCTGCTGCGCCGAGCGTCCCATAGATCCTCATTGGGTGATCGCCACCAGGTTGAGCGTGCCGGCATAGATGCCTGCCGGCAGCGCGGGCGATCCGTTCAAGTCGATCCGCATCTGGAGCTGATCGGTTCGTTCTCCGATCGCGTTCTGGGGGCCGATCGGCTCCGACACGAGCCGGAGCGATCCGCCGGCCGATCCCAGCGTGGCACTGCCCGCTGTCACCGGCGCCTGCGTGAACGGCGCGAAGCTGGTGGGCGTCCCCGTCGCCACCCGGCCCAGAATGGCCGTCGAGGGGATCGCGGCACCGCCACTGGCCAGGGCGCGCGCCGGCACCTCGAAAAAGGCGAGGACCGATACCTGGGCCGTTTGGGCCGGGTCGACGCTCCACGAGGTCGTGAAGGGAAGCGGAGAGAAGTCGTTGATGCCGCTCGACAGGCTGCCGGGCAGGTTCAGCGAGCCACCTGCCGGGAGCGTGATGCCGACCGAGGCGAGCTTGGTCGCCGTGATCGCGACCGTCCGGACTAGAGAGCTGGCGCCCGATTGCGCCTGGACCGCCGGCACCAGTATCAGTGCGGCGGCCAGCAGAAGGCCTGTGCGGGCGGGCGGCATGCTCCAACCTACGGCGCGGCTTGGCGATCCGCCAATGCGAGGGTCTCCCACAGCCGCGGCCTCCGGATTCGGCTACGCGTCGGTCCCGTGCACCACCTTGCTGAGGGTTATTGTCGACTTTCCGCTCGCCCGTCTTGAGCGCCGGGCGGCGCGCACCAGCGCGCCCTACTGCGTCACTGCCTGGATGTTCAGGGTCCCGCTATAGGTGCCCGGGGGCAACGCCCCTGCACCGGTCAGGTCGATCTGCAGGTTGAGGTTGTCGGTCCGGGTCTGGATCTTAT
This sequence comes from Gemmatimonadales bacterium, assembly GCA_044866195.1. Classification (GTDB taxonomy): domain Bacteria; phylum Gemmatimonadota; class Gemmatimonadetes; order Gemmatimonadales; family GWC2-71-9; genus DASQPE01. Next base: position 17,636 of record JBIOTT010000320.1, on the reverse strand, counting down.
TGGCGCCGGTGATGGTCATCTGGAAGAGCCGTAGACTTCCGCCGGCGGTTCCGAGCCCTCCCACGGCGTTCTGGGTGAAGGCGGTGAACGTGGCTGGGTAGGAGGTCGGCGCAGGGGCGCCCGGCGTCAGCCTGCCTTTCATGCGGCTCGAGGGGATGTTGGTCCCTGCGCCATTGGTGAGCGCCTGACTCGGGGCGCTGAACCAGCCGATCACGTTCACACTTCCTGTCTGCCCGGGATTCAGATCCCACTGCGTCTGTATCACGACTGCGGTGGGGAAGTCGTTCGTCGTGTTGTCCGTCAGGCTCGTGAGGGTCTGGGTTGCCCCGGAGATCACCCCCATAGTGAGCCTGCCGGTCTTGGTTGCGGCCAGCGAGACTATCCGGGCCGTCGAGACGGTCCCCGCCTGGGCAGCCGCCTGCTCCTCCGGCACCGCCACGAGGGCGGCGAGGAGCAGCAGACGGAGCCAGGGACGGTGGAGGGTCATGGGCGGCGCCGGCGAGCGTCGCCTACTGCACGATTGCCTGGAGGTTCAACGTGCCGGTATAGGTGCCGGGCACCAGGTTCGGTTGACCCGTCAGGTCGATCTGGAGATCCAGGTTGTCGGTCCGGTTGCCTGCGAGCGAGGCGGTGCTCTGGGTGAACAGGGTGAGGCTTCCGCCGGCGGTTCCGACCGCGCCGACGCCGTTCTGGGTAAACCCGGTGAAGCTGGTGGGCGTGCCGGTGGTCACCCGACCCTTTACCAGGCCGGACGTGATGTAGTTCGTGCCGCTCGCCAGCGCCTGGGCCGGGGTGCCGAACGAGCCGACCAGCACCACATTGCTCCCCGCATTCAGATCCCACGTGGTCGTGATGTTCACCGGGGACGCGAAGTTGTTGGTCGTGTTGTCGGTCAGGCTCGCCAGGTTCTGGGTGCCGCCCGAGTTGATCAGCAGGCTGAGCACCGAGCTCTTGGTCGCATTGATGTTCACCGTCGCCAGCGACGAGGTGAGCCCCACCTGGGCCTGGACTGAGCTGGTCCCCACCGCGAGCGCCGCAACCACGCCAAGAACCGCACTCTTCGCTAGAAGCTTCATCGCCGACTCCGCCGCTAAAGGTTTGGACTCGCCTGCCAATAATGAGGCTGCGACACTCCGCCGTGGCGGCCGGCAGAAACAAGGAGTGTGCCACCCATCACACTTTTGGCTGGATCGTCTTGAAATTGAACGGTTGGTTGGACGATCAGTGCGGCAGATTCGACCGGCTGCAACCGATGGACGTCCGGGCGGGCGCAGGGCGGGTCAGCTCAAGGCCAGGCCAGTCGGCTCGAGCCGGTCGACTGGAGTGTAAGGTCCAACTTCCCAATGCGTTTTGGTGCTGGGCGGCGGCGCTGGTTGGGCTGCCAGCGAGGCCCCGGCAAGGCCAGGATCCGGGCGGGAGTTGGCGGCGCGGGACTCGCCAAGTCCGCCAACTGCGCATCGGCGCCCGTGCTCAGTGCGGATTCTTTACAGCCAGAACGGGCCCGGGCGTGAGCCCGAGTCATTCCTGTCAAAATGCGGCAGGCTCGATCCGGCGAGCGGGTGCTGACGCCGGCTACTCCTCATGCCGAGTGTCTTTCTCGTGGCCGGGGCCCAGGGCGCCCGGCCGGACCAGCCGGATGGTCCCCGCAAAGGACTCGAGCTCGATCCGGGCGCTCCCGTTTCCAATCGTGAAGTCGAACCGCTTGCCGTGACGCTCGGTGAGCGTCACCGGGAACGCCGAGTCGAAGTCGCCCTGGAAGGTCGACACCGAGACCTGGGCGCCGGTGCCTTCGGGCACCACCAGAATCACGCCCCCGTTATGAGTGCTGAGCCGGTATCTCCCGCTGGCCCGGATGGTTCCGTCGTAGGTGATCTCGCCGTTGACGGTATTGGCCTCCACGTTGTCCGACTGGATTCGCACCAGGCTCACGTCGCCGTTCACGGTCTCCGCCTGCAGCTCGCCGCTGACATCCCGCACCTGGACGTCGGCGTTGACCGAATTGACATCGATCTTTCCCCGGGCGCCGGCCAGCGAGACATCGCCCTGGACCGAGCGGAGCGAGATGAGCCCGGTTCCGCCGGTAACCGCGACGTCTCCTTCCACGGTTTCTGCGCTGACCGGACCCTGGAGCCCATCCAGTCGCATGTCGGCCGTCACGGCCGAAAGCTGGACTCCCATCCAAGCCGGAATGGTGATCTCGTAGTCTACGTTCGGCGGCCCGCCTCGGCCCCCGGCGCTGTGAATGCTCACGACCCCGCCCGACTGGGCGATCTCGATTCGGGCGCGGGTCGGGCCAGTCGCCTGGACTCGGACCGCGCTGCGCGACCAGGTGTGGACCACGATGTCACCCGAGTGCGCATTCAGCTCGAGCCGCTGTCCCCGCTGGACAGTAAAGGTGGTGTCGAGGTCAGGCTCGAGCAGCGTCGCAGCGAGGGCCAGGACGAGCAGCACGGTCGGACTCCTTTCAGCTCCGGGCCGCGACAATGGTCGCGGCTTGGCGGAGCAGGTCGATCTTGCGCCGCATGGTCCGGGCGAGATGGGCGTTCAGGTACGTGTTGCTGGGATCGGCGGCGAGCGCCCGCCGCGCATCCGCGATGGCCCGGTCGATCAGCGCGAGATTCCGCTCGATGACGCGTACGGTGATGGTGTCGAGCGTGCCCCGGCCCTGCTCCAGCACGCGCTCCAGATCGGCCACGGCGGCATCATACTTTTGCTCCGCAGCAGCAGCCGGCTGTGCCAGGGTGGGGACCGGCGACAGCGCGACCGGTTGAACTTGCGGAGCGGGGCCCCGGCCCGCGAGAAACCAGACCCCGCCACCGGAGACCAGGGCAACCGCGAGACAGGCCGCGGCCAGCTCGGGAAGGGAGAAGCTCCAGCGGCGCGCCTTCGGGGTCGGGGTGAGCGGCGCCGGGAGTGCGCCGGGCCCGATCCGGGCCGCAATTCCCGGCCACAGGTCGGCCGCCGGGGCCCGGCTCGGCAGCTCCCTGGCCCGCTCGACCACACGGGCGAGCTCGTCGAGCGCGGCGGTGCAATTGGGGCAGGCGTCCAGATGACGCTCCAGCGCGGCCCGCTCCGAGTCGTTGAGCTCGCCATCGAGATAGTCGGACAGCCGGGCCGCCCAGGGGTCGCTCATCATCCTTGCTGCTCCGCTACGAATCCAAGTGCCGTCGCAGGGCCATACGGGCCCGGTGAAGCTGCGACTTCGAGGTCCCCACAGCCAGACCCAGCAGGCTCGCGATCTCCTCGTGCCGGTACCCTTCGACATCATGCAGCACGAACACCTGTCGAGCCCCGTCCGGGAGCCGGGCGACCGCGGCCTCGAAGTCGAGCGACAGCTCGGGGGCTTGTCGCCCGGCGGAGACCGAAGCCAGCGCGGTGTCGTCCGGGAGGAACCGCTCCCGCCGCTGACCCAACAACTGACGGCGGCCGAGGATCAGGTTCACCGCGAGGCGGTGGAGCCAGGTCCCGAAGGCCGCCTCGCCCCGGTAGGTCCCGAGCTTCTGCCACGCCCGGACGAACACGTCCTGAGTGACCTCGTCCGCGTCCTCGTCGTTCAACATCCGCCGCACCAGGGAGTGCACCCGGGCGACATGGGTCCGGTAGAGCCGCTCGAACGCGTGGGCGTCCCCGCTGGCGGCCAGGGCGGCCTCCACCGCATCGGTGTCGTTCCGGTTGATGGCTCGATCTCGCTGCAGCAGCGTGGCTCCGGATCCTGGGTGCGGCATGTACCTGCTTGGATCGCCATGCGCCGGAGAAGGTTGTAAAGCTGGCGCTGCTAGCCGCTATCCGCTATCCGCTGTCCGTCGGGCGTAGGCAGGCATCTTGCCGCGAGCTACGCCTCCACGGCGGCTAGCGGCTAGCGGACAGCGGATAGCGGACTTGGCTGCGCCCGTCCGGGCGAATAAGGTTCTCGCCGATGAGCACATCCGCCCCAGCCCCCACCATCTCTGCCCCCACCGGTACGACGCTCTCTTGCAAGGGTTGGCACCAGGAGGCGGCGCTCCGGATGTTGATGAACAACCTCGACCCCGCCGTGGCAGAGCGTCCGGAGGATCTGGTCGTCTACGGGGGGAGTGGCAAGGCGGCCCGGAACTGGGCTTGCTACGAGAAGATCGTCGCGACCCTCCGCCGGCTGGGGAACCACGAGACCCTGCTGGTGCAGAGTGGGAAGCCGGTGGGCGTGTTCCGCACTCATGAGGAAGCGCCCCGGGTCCTCATCGCCAACGCGCACCTGGTGCCCCGTTGGGCCACTTGGGACGAGTTCCGGCGGCTGGAGGCGCTGGGGCTCACGATGTACGGCCAGATGACCGCCGGCTCCTGGATCTACATCGGCACCCAGGGAATCCTGCAGGGCACCTACGAGACGTTCGCCGAGTGTGCCCGGCAGCACTTCGCCGGCTCGTTGAGCGGCCGCCTGGTGGTGACCGGCGGCCTCGGCGGCATGGGGGGAGCCCAGCCCCTAGCGGCCACGATGAACGGCGCGGCGTTCCTGGGCGTGGATGTCGACGCCGAGCGCATCCGGCGCCGGGTTGACACCGGCTATTGTGACCGGCTGGCGACCGGTCTCGACGAGGCGCTTCGGCTGGTGCTCGAGGCCAAGCAGCAGGGCCGAGCGCTCTCGGTCGGACTGGTCGGCAATATCGCCGAGGTGATGCCCGAGCTGGTGCGGCGGGGCGTCGTCCCAGACGTCGTTACCGACCAGACTTCCGCCCACGATCTCAGGGTCGGCTACATCCCGCTGGGCCTCTCGCTCGGCGAGGCGGCCCGCCTGCGCGAGGCCGATCCAGCCGGTTACGAGAACCGGGTGCTCGACTCGATGGTGCTCCACGTCGAAGCGATGCTTGCGCTCAAGCGGCAGGGCGCGATCGTGTTCGACTACGGCAACAATCTGCGGGGACAGGTGGCGGACCACCGAGGCGCCCGGGAAGCGTTCGCCATCCCCGGGTTCGTGCCGGAGTTCATCCGGCCGTTGTTCTGCCGGGGCGCCGGCCCGTTCCGCTGGGCTGCGCTGTCGGGCAACGCCGCCGACATCGCTGCCACTGACCGCGCGGTCCTCGAGACGTTCCCCCGCAACGAAGGGCTGGCTCGCTGGATTCTGCGGGCAAGCGAGAAGGTGCAGTTTCAGGGACTTCCCGCCCGGATCTGCTGGCTGGAGTATGGCGAGCGTGCCGAGATGGGGCTTCGGTTCAATTGGCTGGTGAAGACCGGCCGGGTGGACGCGCCGCTGGTGATCGGCCGCGACCACCTCGACACCGGCTCGGTCGCCTCGCCCAACCGGGAGACCGAGGCAATGCGGGATGGCTCCGACGCGATCGCCGACTGGCCGCTGCTCAATGCGATGCTCAATACCGCCTGCGGGGCGAGCTGGGTCTCGCTGCATCATGGCGGTGGCGTCGGGATCGGCTACTCCATCCACGCCGGCATGGTCATCGTGGCCGACGGAACCGAGTCCGGCGACCGTCGGCTCGAGCGGGTGCTCACCGCTGATCCGGGAACCGGGGTGATGCGGCACGCGGACGCGGGATATGAGCTCGCGATCGAAACCGCACGGGCGCGGGGAGTGGATCTGCCAATGATCAACAACGTGAACGGTGAACGGTAAACGGTGAACGGGGGACTGCAGACTCGGGCTTTTCCCGTTCACCGTTCACCGTTCACCGTTCACGCTGTTTGTTGTTGACATGCCTACCCTCCGGAACATCGGCCTGCTCGCCACCTGTCGCGCCGAGGGGGCCCAAGCCGACATCCATCCGATTCCTCGCGCCGCCCTCGCGTGGGACCAGGGGCGGATCGCCTGGACCGGCCCGGAGGCAGAGCTGCCGCCGCGCTTTGCCGGGGCCGAGACGCTGGACGCCGGGGGGCGGCTGGTCATCCCGGGCTTGGTCGACTGCCATACCCATCTCGCGTTCGGCGGCTGGAGAGCGGACGAATTCGAGCGGCGGGTGCGAGGCGAGAGCTATCTCGCGATAGCGTCGTCGGGCGGAGGGGTCGCCTCCACCGTGCGCGCCACCCGGGCCACCTCGGAGGAGGCTCTCACCGAGCGTGCGGCCGGCGTGCTCGACGAGATGCTCAGCCTGGGCATCACCACGGTCGAATGCAAGAGCGGGTACGGGTTGGACCAAGAATCGGAGCTCAAGCTGCTCCGGGTCTATCGCCGCCTCGCCGAGATCGGTCCGGTTCGTCTGGTCCCGACCCTGCTCGCGGCCCACATCGTACCCCCCGAGTACCGCGACCGGCGCGGCGCCTACGTAGCGCTGGTGGTCGAGCAGATCATTCCGGCGGTTGGCCGCGAGCGCCTGGCACGCTGTTGCGACGCGTTCGTGGAAGAATCTGCGTTCACGGTGGACGAAGCGCGCAAAGTGCTGCTGGCGGGCCGGGCTGCCGGACTTGCCCCCAAGCTCCATGCTGACCAGCTCACCGCGGGCGGAGGCGCCGAGCTCGCCGCCGAGGTGGGGGCTCTCTCGGCCGATCATCTGGAGTGCGTCTCGCCGGCGGGAATGGCGACGCTCCACTCAGCCGGAGTCGTCGCCGTGAGCCTGCCGCTTGCCACCCTCTATCTAGGGCAGCGCCCAATGCCCGCTCGCCGCCTGATCGAGGCCGGCGTCCGGGTCGCTGTGGCCACCGATTTCAACCCCGGGTCGGCTCCCAGCTGGCACCTTCCCCTGGCGCTCACGCTTGCCTGCACCCTGCAACGGATGACGCCGGCAGAGGCCCTGAAGGGGGCGACCATTCATGCGGCGCGGGCGGTGGGACTCGAGGCCGAGATCGGCTCGCTCGAGCCGGGAAAGGCCGCGGATTTCGCCATCATCGACGCGCCCGACGTGAATCACTGGCTGTACCAATTTCGCCCCAACGCCTGCCTGCAAACCGTGGTCGGGGGCGTGACTCTATGGCGCGCCTGATGGCGCGGGACGAGCTGCTCGGACGGCTCGTTGCGTTTGACTCCTCGAGCCAGGTGAGCAATCGCGCGATCGCCGATTTCGTCTGCGACTATCTGGACGCGCCCGGTGTCCGGATCTTCCGCAATCCCGCGCCCACCGGGGACAAGCTGAACGTCGTGATCGCCCGGGGCCCGCACAGCGCCGACCGCGCCGGCCTCACCCTCTCCGGGCATCTCGACACGGTGCCGTTTGCCGAAGCCCACTGGGAAACCGGCCCGCTGGCCCTGGCCCGGCGCGACGGCCGCTACGTCGGCCGCGGCGTGTGCGACATGAAGGGCTTCCTCGCGCTTGCGATGGAGCAGTTCGCCAGCCTGAGCGGCGCTGCGCTGCGGCATCCCCTGGTTCTCCTGCTCACCTACGACGAGGAGCTGGGAACTCTGGACGCGCGGCACTTCGTCGAGACCTGGACCGGGGCGGAGCCGCTGCCCCGCGCAGCAGTGATCGGGGAGCCGACATCGCTCGAGGTGGTCCAGCTGCATAAAGGCCATCTCAAGCTCCGGGCGGTCATCCGGGGACGGGCAGGGCACAGTGCGTATCCCGCGTCCGGCCGGAATGCCATCGAGCTCGCGGGACTGGTGATCCAGCGGCTCGGGGAGCTGGGCCGATGCCTGGCTCGCGAGTCCAGCGCGGAGGGAGCCCTATTCGGCACCGTGCCGTATGCGACGCTCAACCTCGCAACCATTTCGGGCGGCGTGGCGCTCAACGTCATCCCGGACCGCTGCACGCTCGAGATCGGGATTCGGACGCTTCCGGGCACGACCTCGGCGGAGCTGACCGAGCGGGTGCGATGCGCGATCGAGGAGGCTGTGGGAAGCGGACAGTATGCCCTGGAGCTCATCGGCGACAGCCCTCCCATGGGGACCAGTGAGGTGGCCCCGATTCACACCGCGCTGTGCGAGCTGGTGGGGCAATCCGGGTCGCGTGCGGTCGCGTTCGCCAGTGATGGCGGGTGGCTCAGGAGTCTCGATCTCGACTGCGTGCTCTGGGGACCGGGATCGATCCAAGCGGCGCACCGGGCCAACGAGTGGCTCCCCGTGGCGGAGCTGGACCGCGCCGCGGACCTGCTTGGAAGGTTGGTGCAGAGCTGGTGCGTCGGGGAACCGAGGTGAGCCGGTGACCCAGGTGTTCGAAGCCGATCTCACCTGGACGGGCACGCGATTCGAGGCCGGGGTTCAGCTGGCCATCGGGGACGACGGCCGGATCGAGGCGCTCGGGCCGCTGCGCCTCCGGCCGACGCTGCGCCTGACCCGCTGCGCGCTGCTGCCCGGCTTCGTCAACGCCCACTCCCATGCCTTTCAGCGAGCCCTCCGCGGCCGGGGCGAACGGTTCCCTCAGGGCGCGGGGAGCTTCTGGTCCTGGCGGGACGCCATGTACGCCCTGGCCGATTCGCTGGATCCGGAGACCGCATACGCGGTCTACCTGCAGGCATTCCGGGAGATGCGCGATGCCGGCATCACCACCTGCGGTGAGTTTCACTACCTGCACCACGCGGGCGAGGGACCGGATTACGAATACGACGGGGTGGTGCTCGCGGCTGCCCGCAGGGCGGGAATCCGCCTGGCTCTGCTGAACGCGTTCTATACCACCGGCGGGATCGGCCGTCCATTGCAAGGGGCTCAGCGCCGGTTCGAGTCGCAGGATGCGTCGACCTATTGGGCTCAGATGGATCGGCTCGGTGCGCTCTGCGACCCCCGGCTGCAGAGCCTGGGCGTCGTGGCGCACAGCATACGGGCCGCCCCGCTCGACGCGATCACCGAGCTGCACGGCGAGGCCCAGCGGCGGGGGCTCAGGTTCCACATGCACGTGGAGGAGCAGCGGGCTGAGGTCGAGGAGTGCATGGCCAAGTATGGCCGCCGGCCGATGGAGCTGCTCAACCAGGTTCTGAGGGTCGACGGCAACCTCATCGCGGTTCACTGCACCCATACCGACCCGGGCGACATGGCCCGCTTCCTGGCGGCTGGCGGCTCGGTCTGCGTCTGCCCGGTAACTGAGGCGAACCTGGGCGACGGGTTGCCCGCGCTCGATCAGGTCCATGTCGCCGGCCCCCGGCTGAGTCTGGGCACAGACTCCAACGCCCGGATTGCCTTCCTGGAGGAGATGCGGTGGCTGGAGTACGGGCAGCGGCTCCGGCGAGAGCTGCGCGGGGCGCTGCGCGACCCGGCGGGAGGGGTGGCCCCGGCGCTGCTCGAAACAGCGACGTCCGCAGGAGCGCTCGCGCTGGGGGTCTCAGCCGGCCGGCTCGAGCCAGGGAATTGGGCCGACGTGGTGGCGATCGATCTGGACGCCCCGGCGCTGGCCGGGGTCGACGCCGAGCACTTGCTGGAGGGGCTGGTCTTCGGGGCGGGCAACCAGGTTGTGTGGGGCACAGCGGTGGCCGGCGAGTGGCGGAAGACCGGGGCGGAGACGGCCCCCGATCCCTGAGCGCGGGCCCCGCTTCCGGCCCCGAGGCTCGGGCGGGCGCTACTGGCGCGTCCCGCCGGGCCGCCCCATTATGGAGGGCTTGCCATGGGCATCGGCGAGACCGTGCCACAGAGCTCCCTTAGGGACACAGGAGGGTAAACTGATGCCGGTTGGGTATCGTGGTGCCACTGTCGCGTCATCGCTGGCTATGCTGGGACTCCTTGCGGTCACCGCGTGCGGCGGGCCGGGAGGGAAATACGCCGGCAACTACAAGCGTGAGCTCTCCCACGAGGGTGAGGTTCAGATGAAGCTCGCCAGCGACGGGACGGTCGAGCTCACCCTGCCGTCGCCCCGGTGGGCCGACAATCCCAGCATGAAGGGCAAAGGCAGCTTCAAGGGTGACACGCTGGTCTTTCCGCCGGACACCCAGAGTTCGAAGTGCGCCACTCAAGAAGCGCGGTACGTGTTTGCCCAGGAAGGCGGCGCGCTGAACGTGGTTGGTGTCGGGATGGACAATTGCGGCGCGCGGCGCGCGGCACTGTCGGGAGCCTGGACGAAGGGCTGACCCTCACGCCGTGCTGGGCCACTGCTGGGTGACGCAGTGGAAGGCGCCCAGCCCCCAGACCAGATCGGTGCAATCGATGACGACCACGCGGCGACTGGGAAAGAGCCGTTGCAGGGTCGTCTGGGCCTTCCGGTCCCGGTCGGCATCGTAGCCCGGTAGCAGGACCACGCCGTTCGCGATGTAAAAGTTCGCGTAGCTCGCCGGCAGACGCTGGCCGTCGTGGTAGAGGGGGCGAGGCATTGGCAGGAGCTCCACCTGGAGCTGCCGGCCGTCCTGGTCGGTCATGGTGCGGAGCCGCTGCAGGTTGGCCTGCAGCGGCTCGTAGTTTTCGTCCCGCGGGTCTTCCTCCACCACGGTTACCACCGTGCTGGGGCCGATAAACCGGGTGAGATCGTCCACATGCCCGTCGGTGTCGTCGCCGGCAATTCCATCTCCCAGCCAGAGAATGTGGGTGACGCCGAGGTACGCCCGCAGGTAATCCTCGATGCCGGTGCGCGTGAGCTCCGGGTTGCGGTTGGGGTTGAGTAGACAGGCCTCGGTGGTCAGGAGGCTGCCGCACCCGTTGACATCGAGTGAGCCCCCTTCCATCACGATACCCGGGTGAAATACCTGAAGTCCGAGCTCGTTCCCGATCCGGGTGGGAACCACGTCATCCTGGGCAAACGGGGGGTACTTCCCACCCCAGGCATTGTAGCCCCAGTCAACGATGGCCTCTTCCCGCCGGCCGTCCACCTCCCGCTGGAGGAAGATGGGCCCGTGATCGCGGCACCAGGCGTCGTCCGTCGGGTGGTGATGGAAGAACACCCGTGCGAGGCGGGCCCCTTCGCGCACCAGCACTGCGCGGACGGCCGCTTCCGTCTCCGGTCCGCCCACGTTGATGTGGACCTCTTCGTGCTCGGCCAGCTCCCGCACCATCCGCGCGAAGATTCCCGAAATCGGCGCGAACTTCCCGGGCCAGGAGGCCTCTTTGTGGGGCCAGCTGAGCCAGGTGCCCCGATGGGGGGCCCATTCGGGGGGCATGCGAAAGCCAAGCGAAGCCGGTGTCGGAGAGGGGGCCATTAGTCAGAGAAGCGTGAACGGTGAACGGTGAACAGTGAACGGGGGCATCCGCGAACGGAGACCCCCGTTTACCGTTTACCGTTCACCGTTCACGCAGTTAATCAAGGTATCTCTTGGTGAGATCGGCGTACGCGTCAATCCGCCGGTCCCGCAGGAACGGCCAGTGGGTTCGGCTCGCGTCCACCTTGGACAGATCGCAGGTCGCCACCAGGACTTCTTCGCCCTGGCCGGCCTTCGCGAGAATCCGGCCGCCGGGGTCGGTGACGAAGCTGCCGCCCCAGAACTCCAGCCCGCCGGCCGGGTCACCCTCGTGCCCCACCCGATTGACGGCGCATACGTAAACGCCGTTCGCGATTGCGTGGCTCCGCTGGATAGTCTCCCATGCCGCCTGCTGCTGCGTTCCGTGCTCGGCCTTTTCCGCGGGAAGCCAGCCGATGGCCGTGGGGTAGAACAGAATCTGCGCCCCGCTGAGCGCCGTCAGCCGTGCTGCCTCGGGATACCACTGGTCCCAGCAGACCAGCACCCCGATCCGGCCGAACTTCGTGTCCCACGCGCGGAATCCCAGGTCGCCCGGCGTAAAGTAGAACTTCTCGTAATACTGGGGGTCATCCGGAATGTGCATCTTCCGGTACTTGCCGAGATAGCGGCCGTCCGCGTCGATCACGGCAGCCGTATTGTGATAGAGTCCTTCCGCCCGCCGCTCGAACAGCGACGCGATGATCACCACGCCCAGCTCGGCGGCGACGCTCGCCAGCGCCTCGGTCCCGGGCCCGGGCACCGGCTCGGCGAGGTCGAAGTGGCGATGGTCCTCCGTCTGGCAGAAGTACTGGCTTCGGAACAGCTCGGGCAGGCAGACGATCTGGGCGCCCTTGGCTTTGGCCTCGCAGACGCGAACGATCGCCTGCCGCAGGTTCTCGACCGGATCGAGCCCGCAGCGGCCCTGCACCAGACCCAGGGTGACCGAACGCGGAGGAGTCGGACTCGGCATGGGGCCAAAGATAGCGACGGCTACGCCGGTGGAGGACCGAGCTCCAGCCGGGCCGAGCCCAGATGAAAGGGCCAGCGGGGGGTTACGGACTCGCCTTGACGGGTGCGGTCGAGGCCGCGCTCCGACTTGGCGACCGTCTCGATCGGGAAGGTCCAGATCTCGGGCTGGGGGTCGAAGCTGAGAACCAGCGGACGAAAGAGGGACAGCTCGGGCGCGAAGAGGGCACCGCCGTGCTCCGGCTCGGCCGTCCACTGGTAGGCCAGCCCGACCCGTCCGTCTGCCGCGACGCGGACGGTCTTGAGCAGGGGAGCGCCCTCGTTGCCGTGCAGCGTGAACCGGATCTCGACGGTGTCCCCCGACTGGGCGATCTGGAAATGGGCCGGGGTCCGGGCCCAGGAGCGGACCGCCGGGTAGCCGCCGCGGGCGTAGGCGTCCGAGGCGAGATCGGCTGGCAGCACGCGGTCCACGCACAGGGCCCGTTCGTCGGCATCGAGCGGCGGGCGCTCGTCGAGCCGTAGCGACGACTCGAGGTCGTGAATGCTGGGCGTGCCTCCGTTGCCATCGGCTGGGTCAGCCATGTGGCCGGTGGCGGTCACGTGGTACGCCTCGAGCCGGCGGGTGAGCACGCTGGCGTAGTTGATCCCGCTGCTGAACCGGGTGAGCTCCTCGATGGCGCCTCCGCGCCAGGGGCTCAGCACCACCGAGGCCTGGGCCGAATGCACCCAGATCTCATCGTGCCCGTCTCCGTCCAGATCGAGCACTTCCCAGCTCAAGCCCTCGCGCTCCCGCAGCTGCGCTTCGGCAGCCGCGAGATTGCGCCAGATAGCCTCACGCAGGTGGGGGAGGTAGAGCCCGCCGAAAACGCCATGCCAGTAGGCGTCGTTGCACTGAGCGCGTCCGATCGCCCGGCGCGCTTCTGCCGGGTCGTCCCGGGTCCGGCAGAGCGCGGAGAGCACCTGCATCTTCTTGTGCATCCGGTTGGACTCGGGATACTTGGCGAGGAAGTTGTGCCAATGCGTCCCCCGCACCAGCGCGCCGTCGGGCCCGGCCATCCGGGCCTCGCCGAGGTCTCGTTCCAGCCGGGCGAGCCGGAGGGCGGCATCAGGCGGGAGCGACCACGCCTCCATCTCCCGGTAGGACGCCGTCGGCAGATAGGCGATTCCGCCGCTGGGCACGTCCGCCAGCGCCTCCGACAGCGTGCTGAGCCGCACCACGCCCCGCTCGGCGAGCCCCCGGACGGTCTGCATGAACCGGTCGAGCCAACCCTGGTGATACACCCAGTCCTTGGTGCCGGGCCAACCGCCGAACTTCTCTCCATCGTCTGCCAGCACCGCGAGCTGATGGCCGTCGCCAGCGAGCGCCTGGAGGTAATCGGCGGTTTCTTCGGGCGGCCGGAACGGGATGAGATAGCGCAGCCGCTCATCGATGGGGAAGAGCGCGATCCGCTTGCCATCGGCTTCGGTCCAGTAGGGTGTGTGGAGCCGCTCCTGGGGGAAGCCGCATACGACGAAATGGCGATCGTCGACCAGCGCGTATTTCACGCCGGCCTCCGCGAGGTCGGCCGCGAGCTCGGGCTGCCAGACCCGCTCGGTCAACCAGAGCCCGGTCGCTTCGACTCCGAACCGGCGTCGGAGCGCTTCTTTCATCCAGCGGATCTGATCGAGCCGATCTCGGCGGGGCAGCGAGGCCAGGACGGGCTCGTAGAAGCCCGCCAGCAGCAGCTCCACCCGGCCGTCCGACGCGAGGCGTCCAAGGCGGTCCATCCAAGCCGCCGCGTGCATGTCGAGCCACTCGAGCAGCGGACCGGAGACGTGCAGCACGACCGGCAGGAAATCGCCGGCGGTCAGCCGGTCGAGCAGGGGCGCGTATACGTCCTCCAGGTGCTGCTGAAAGACGTGGTCGAAGTTCCCCACCGGCTGATGCAGGTGCAGCCCGAAAACAAAGCGGACCGGGGCCATGCGGTCAGCTCAAGACCAGCGACCGGGAGCCGCTGAGTGCCGCTGCCAGCGCGGGGAGCACGTCGGGGAACAGGTGGTCGCGCCGCTCCAGCTCCGCGGCGAGCTGCTGGCCCTCCTCGAGGGACGTCCCACTGCCCGGCGTCAGGGCGGCGACCAGTTTCTCGGTCTCGAGGCAGTGCTGGGTAAATCGCCGGACGGCATAGTCCACCACCGCGCCGGTCGAAATGATGAACTGCCAGTCGGACGACTGGGTGAGCAGGAGGGATCGCACCGCTTGGGCCAGCACTGGGCGTGCGGCCGGCCGGGAGAGCGCCTCGCCGGCGACGTCCCAGAAGGCCTGCTCGAGCGGCCACATACGCTCCCAGGTCCAGGCCGTCTCGGGGCCCAGCCACATCGAGAAGTCGCCGTTGGCGCCCCAGGTGCCCTCGGGCAGCCGAATCGCCGACCGGGGCGAATGATCGGCCAGATGGCGTGAGCCGGTCACTGGCCGAACGTTCGGCTGGTGCGGCAGCTCCCGGTAGACATCGCCCACGAAATCGGGTCCCTCGAACCACCAGTGGCCGAACAGCTCGGTATCGAACGGGGCCACCATCACTCCCTCCGGCCCCGGCGACTCGCTCGCCGCGAGCTGGCCCAGCAACCAGGCGAAGTGCGCTCCATGGCCGCGCGCCCGGTGGCGTGCAGCGGCCGGGTCGTAGGGCTGCTTGGCGCCTAGATCGACATTGTCGCCGGTGACTTGCCACAGCTTGAGACCGCCAGGCCAGCGGATCTTGTGAAACTCGAGGTACTGTCCGTCGCCGGGATACCCATGGTGCCGGCTCCAGACCTGCATCGAGGCTCTCGGGTCGCGCACCAAGGCCGCCACCGGCCGCGTGCCCCGAGCGGGCGCGACGCGATAGGCGCGGTAGGGCGTGCGCAGGGTACGAAGTCGCTCTCCCTCGATCGCGTCGGGCGCCTCCCGCGGGCCCACCAGCGGATCGCCGTAGACGCCCAGCGGCCGGCCAGCCGCCGCGAGGTGAGCGTCGATGAAGAAAAATCCGAACCCTGCATCTCCCAGATGTTCCTCGATGCCGCGGCGAACCCCACTGCGGGGCGCCGTTGGCCAGGGCGCCCAGGGACCGCGCGGCCGATAGGCGCACTCGGGCAGCCAGCACCCGTTGGGCGCCCGGCCGAACAAGCGGCGGTGCTCGGCCACGCCCACGGCCAGCTGGAGCCGGATGCTCTCGTCCCGCGCAAGGAGGGGGAGAAAGCCGTGGGTGGCCGCCGAACCGATGACCTCGATCCGGCCCCGGGCTTCGAGCGCGCGGAGCGCCGCGATCAAGTCACTGTCGCTTGCGCGGAACAGCTCCCGCAGCCGGGTGTACCGCTCGCGCCAGAACCCGACCAGCGGCGCTGCCTGAGGATCGAGCTCCGGAAGCTCGGCGTCGGCCTGCGCGCAGGCTTCGAGCCGTTGGTCGAAGAAGGCCTCGAGCTCTTCTACAAACACCGGGCTGGCCAGCATGTTCGCGAGAACCGGAGTAACCCCCATGGTCACCGGGGCCGTCACCCGTTCCTGCTCGAGCGCCTGGAACGACTCGAGCAGCGGGAGGTAGGTGTCCACCGCCGCCTCACAGAGCCAGTCGCTCCCATGCGGCCAGCGCCCGTGGTTCAGAACCCAGGGCAGGTGGCTGTGGAGCATGAGAAGGAAATCCATCGCCAGTCCGATCAGGCGCGCGGGCCCAGGGCCGCGACGCGCCGGTAAACGTCAAGATAGGCGGCGACCGAGCGCTCCCAGCTGAAGTCGCGCGCCATCGCCGCGTGCATCATACGCGCCCACTGCGCCGGACGGTCATGCGTCGCCAGCGCCCGGAAGGCCGCCTCCTCGAGCGCCGGCGGGTCGTAGGCATCGAAGAGAAACCCGGTCACGCCGTCCTCGATGGTGTCGGCCAGCCCACCGACCCGGCGGCCGATCGGGAGAGAACCATAGCGCTGGGCCCGCATCTGGGTCAGCCCGCACGGCTCGTACAGTGACGGCATGAGAAACAGGTCTACGCCGGCCATCAGCCGGTGCTCGAGCACGTCTCGGAAATCGAGCTGCACGCCAATCCGCTCGGGGGCTGCAGCCGCCAACACCACCAGCGCCTGCTCGTAGCGGGGATCGCCGCTGCCGAGGAACACGAACTGGGCGTCCTGCGACAGCAGCCGGCTGCAGGCGAGGACCAGATCGAGACCCTTCTGCTGAACCAGGCGGCCGGTCATACCGAAGAGCGGGACGTCGGGTCGTTCCGGGAGGCCGTAGGAGCGCTGGAGCCGCGCTTTGCACCGGCGTTTACCCTCGAGGTCATCGGCCGTGTAGGGCACGAGGATCTGCGGGTCGGCGGTGGGGTCCCATATCCGCTGATCGATGCCGTTCAGGATTCCGACCAGCCGGTCGCCCAGGGCGATGAACATGTCGTGCAGACCGAAGCCACCGCCGGGAGTTCGCAGCTCGTTGGCCTGCTGCGGGCTCACGGTAATCGCCCAATCGGCGAAGGCCAGGCCACCCTTGAGAAAGTTGACCTTCCCATACCACTCGAGCTGGTGCCAGTTGTACAGCTCCACCGGCAATCCCAGCTCGATGAGCGCCTCGGGTCCGAACTGACCCTGGTATCCGGGGTTGTGGACCGAGATGACGCCGAGCGCATCGCGGGCCCAGGGTTCCGCCGCGAGCACGGTCCGGAGGTACACCGGCGCGAGTGCACTGTGCCAGTCGTGGGCGTGGAGAATGACTGGTCCGGGGGCCACCCGGGGCAGCGCCAGACACGAGGCGAGCGCGAAGAAGGCGAACCGCCGGGCGTTGTCGGGGTAGTCGCCCCCGGGCTCGCCGTAAATGCCGGGGCGGTTGAAGAACTCGAGATGCTCGATGAAGTACATCCGCGGGCCGGCCTGGTCGTCGCCGGCGATGCGGAAGAGCCGCGCCTCTTCGGTGCGCGCGCCCAGCGGCACCCGAAACGGAGGACCCACCGGCTCGAGGTCGGGCGCTTCGTCCCGCACGGTCCGGTAGAGCGGCATGAGCACGGTGACCGGGGAGCCGCAGGCCTGCTGGAACGAGGCGAGGCCCATCACCGCCTCGGCGAGCCCGCCGGTGCGGGCGTAGGGTGCGTACTCCGCACTCAGGTGGACGATCGAGACCGGGTCACCCCGCGGCGTGAGGATCGGTGCGGCGGCGGCACCGCCTGGCATGGGCTTCCCCTCAGATCGCAGGGGGATCGTCAGCGGACGACTCGCCCCGGAACGCTGGCGCGTAGTACTCCTGGACATACTCCTGCATCATTCGCCGGGCCGTGAAGTGGGCCCCTGCCAGCCGGATCGAATAGCGCATCTTCTCGACCCAGCCGAGGGGGACGCCGTGCGCGTCCCGGTTGTGATAAAGAGGGACCACCTGCTCCTCGAGCAGGCGGTAAAATCGCTCGGCGTCTGCCGCATCCGCATCTTCGTGCTCGCTGCTCGGCTGGATCGCCCAACCGGCCAGACCGTCGTAGCCCTCTTTCCACCAGCCGTCGAGCGTGCCGAGCTGGGGCACCCCGTTGAGGGCCGCCTTCATGCCGCTCGTGCCTGAGGCCTCGAGCGGGGGGCGGGGCAGGTTGAGCCACAGGTCGACGCCCTGGACCAGCAGATGGGCCAGGTGCATGTCGTAGTCCTCGAGGAACGCGACCCGGCCCTCGAATGCCGGGTCGCGGGTGAACTGGTAGACGCTCTGGAGGACC
>JBIOTT010000319.1:0-3110 GCA_044866195.1 Gemmatimonadales bacterium | reverse complement strand
CTTGTTCACGCGCGTGACCGAGATGAGATGCAGCGGCAACAGCGAGAACCTGCTGGACGAGCGACGCAGGGCACGTGAAGACGTGGCACCGGAGGCCGGTGACAGTGAAGCGTGGAGTCGCGGTAGGGACCGCCCTTTCGGGCGGCCCCCCGCACAGATCCCAGCGTGCGGGATTACCGCACTGGGCTCCTACCTCGGGTGAGTGGCGGCGAAGCGCACGTTCGGGAACGGGTGCAGGATGCGGGTGCGGGGTAGCCATCGGATCACGATGCGGTTCATCCGGACCCAGGTGAGCCGGGTGCGCTGGCTGCGGCGCCGCACGTGCTGCGGCTCCTGCATCGTTGCCAAGCACACGTCGTGCGCGAAATAGAACGCGAAATAGAACGGGTGCGGCTCCCTGGGAGGGAGTCAGCTCATCCGGCTTTGGGGATGATGCCATCGGCGTAGCGCGCGGCATGGGTGCGCTTGCGTTCTTGTGAGAGGTGGAAGGCCCAGTACAGCTCGAAGTCGCCGTTGCTGGAGAGCGCGCGGAGTTTCAAGATGGCTTCGGCGCCGTCCAGGCCCCAGCGGGCGCCGGTCAGGTCGAGGCGGTCCTTCACCAGATGCCTGCAGGCGCCTTCGATGATGCCGGTGGCGATTGGCCAGCCGCTGGCGAGCGCGGTCGGGTAGTCGAGGTGGGGACGCTTGTGGAGGAGGTAGTCGGCGCAGGTGTCGGCGGTCTTTCGACGCTGCCCGTTCAGGCCGCGCCTGGTCGCGCTGCGGCGGATCGCCGCGGCGACCGTGCTCGCGTCGCCTTCGAGCACGGCGAGGGCTTTGTTGTGTACCCAGGCCTCCGCCGTGGTGTCTCCCTCGTCGAAGAAGCACCAGGCCGCCTTCCAGAGGTACTCCAGTACGTGCACGAAGTCGCAGATGATGCTGACAGTGATCCCCCGTGCCTTCGCTTCGGCGCGGATCCGGTCGATCTGGTGGGCGTTCCCGTCGACGAGTGCCACCCAGGTGCGGTTGTGGGCGGGGTCGCGCCGTTCGGCCTCGTCGAAGGTGTCGCTGACAACCTGGGCAGCATCCTGGACGACGCTTGCGGTCAGCCATTTGTTGGTCGTTTTGGGTCCGGGCGCCCGCTGGTGATCGGCTGAGCCGATGATGTCGGAGGCGGCGCGCGCCACGGGGGTCAGCTCATAGACGCTGCCGACCTCGGCGATGCGCTTGCGGTTGCGCTTCTCGCCCTTCGACAGGCGGGTCTCGAGCTTTCTGGCGGAGCTTGCCGCGGCCTTCTTGGTGGCCGGTCGCAGGGCGTCGGGGCGCATGACGATGCCCTTGCCGTCCACGGAGAGGACCACGACGTCATCCTCCCCGCCCGGTGGGCGGTCCTTGCAGCGGGCGTAGAAGTCGGCGAAGTCGACCGCGGCGCGTTGGGCGAGCTGTTCGACCTGGCGCTTGCCGAGCTGGACACCGGTCGCCCTGCTGATCGCCTGCTGCGCATCGGCGAAGGAGCCTCGGGCGGACTCCAGCGCGGCGAGACGGCGTAGCCCGTGGGAGTGGCGCTCGGCGGGGAGGTTCAACGCCGCGTCGGCGAGGTAAAGGTTCTGGGCCGCTTTGCTCCGGTAGGCGAGGCGCTCAACCTCGACCTCGCCGAAGACGGTCACCAGCGGTCGGGTGTGGCCGGCCTCGATCGAGCGGTGGGCCACGCCGTCTGTGTCGGCGACCTGCTCGCACCTGGCCTCCCTCGCTGCCCGAAGGTCGAGATGGTCCTGGTAGAGCTGACAGACCAGCTCCCTCGCCCTGGACCCGAGGCTGTCTTCGAGCTCGGAGTGGGTGAGGCCGCGGGCTTCGTCCCCGCGCAGGTAGTCGAGCACCGTCTCGAAGAGCTTCCGGCTCCCGGCGAAGGCGTCCTGGGTTGCCTGCATCGTCGCTCCTTTATCCCGCGGCAGCCGCTGTCCCACAGCATTACCGCTGTAGGATCTGCGGTGGGAGACGCTCGCCGGACGAGGTGGTAGGAGAAGACGGTGGCCAGGGCCAACGCGATTCCCGGCTACGCGGCGACCCGCCGGGCGCTCGCGGCCGACCTGGGCAGCATCGACGGGCTGCTGCCGGGCAGTGTGGTCGTCCGCGAGATGCGCTGCGGGAAGGCCAACTGTGCCTGCAAGGCGGACCCTCCCACGCTGCATGGGCCCTACATCCAGTGGACCCGCTCGGTTGACGGCAAGACCGTGACCCGGTATCTCACCGAGAAGCAGCTCGCCCGCTACAGGCCCTGGTTCGACAACGCCCGGCGACTGAAGGAACTCCTCGCAAAACTCGAGGCCGCCTCGCTCGCGGCCCTGGAAGCGGCCGAGGACCGGACGAAGCGGACCTGACCCACCCGGCCGTTACCCGCCAACCGGTCGCATAAGCCCGCTCCTCAGGCAAACCCGGTCACCAGTCAGCCTGTGCGCCACAACCCATGGTCACCCGTCCCGATGAACTCCCTGGTCAGCGGCTGGCCTGGAACTCCACGCAGTCCCTCCGGGGGAGCCGCACCCAAACGTGTTGACCGGCGGGTCGCCGCTGTGGTGCGTCTCGGCAAGAAGGCGCTGGGCAACCGCCCGCTGCAGTTCAAGGGCGGGGGCCGGCCGTTCCACGGCGCCACAGCGTGGGCCGGCCATGGAGGTCGGCTTGGCCGGCATGTCGCAGCTGACGGGGGATCGGCGCCGCGACGGCAGTCCGTCACGCGAACCGCGCCGCCTCTGCAGGCCCGCGCGGCTCGCGTACCGGTGTCAGCCGACGCCGGCCGGCTCCGCCTCGGCGGGCGAGGGAGCGGCCGGCGTGTGCCCACGCAGCGGCACCTCCCGGATGAACCACGCCAGCGCGAACCCGCCGATCGCGAACAGGATCGACCACGCGAAGACGCCCTGCACCGCGTGGGCGATCGCGTACAGCAACTCCTGCCGCACGGCGGCCGGCAGGTGCGCGACGGCCGCCGGGTCGAGCCGCCCGGACGTCGCGGGCGCGGGCGACCCGAGCCGCTCGGTCAGGGTGCTCTGCAGTCGGCTGGCGAAGAGGGCGCCGAAGATGGCGACGCCGAACGAGCCGCCGATCTGCCGGAAGAACATCGTCGAGCTGCTCGCCACGCC
>JBIOTT010000318.1:0-9700 GCA_044866195.1 Gemmatimonadales bacterium | reverse complement strand
TTTCTGCTGGTTGATCTCCCATTCTTCGCCGCGAATCTGGTCAAGATTCCGCAGGGTGGGTGGTTCCCGATCGTCGTCGCCATCGGGGTCTTCACGCTGATGGCGACGTGGAAGCAGGGGCGGGGGGCGCTCGGGCGAATTCTGCAGGAGAATTCGCTTCCCATGGACCTGTTCCTGCAGGATATCGCTCGGCGGAAGCCCCCGCGGGTGCCCGGCATCGCGGTCTTCCTGACTTCTGCCGCCGGCGGCGCTCCCCCGGTCCTGCTGCACCACCTGAAGCACAATCAGGTGCTCCACGAGCGGGTCGTTCTGCTCTCGATCGTGACCAAAGACATCCCGCTCGTGCCGGAGAAGGAGCGCGTGAAGTGCGACGAGCTGGGTGAGGGATTCTACCAGGTCCTCGCGCACTACGGCTTCATGGAGACGCCGGACGTGCCCGCGATCACCCGCGCCCTGGCCAAACCTCCGCCACGGGGGCTCGGCATCACGGTGAATCTGATGCAGACGACGTTCTACCTCGGGCGGGAGACCCTGATCGCGACCGGGCGCGCGCGCATGGCGCGGTGGCGCAAGAAGCTGTTCATCGTGATGACCCGGAACGCGCAGCCGGCCACGGCGTTCTTCGGGCTGCCGCCAAATCGCGTTGTCGAGTTGGGGGCACAGATACAGCTGTAGGCGGGAGCGGGCGGGAGCAGACGGGAGCGGGCGGGAGCAGGCGGGAGCAGCCACCTACGACCAGCTGAAAGCATGGCAAGTGAGGCATGAGCTCGCGTTGGCGGTCTACGCCGCCACGGACTCGTGGCCCAAGGCCGAGCTCTTCGGGCTCACGTCTCAGGCGCGCCGAGCTGTCCACTCGGTGGCGGCCAACATCGCGGAGGGTTGGGCGAAACGGGGTGGCCGAGAACTGCGCCGTTACCTCGACATCTCGCTCGGCTCGCTGGCCGAGCTGTCATACACGTTGCGGCTGGCACGGGATCGCGGGCTGCTCGCGGACGACAATTGGAAGGCTCTCGAAGATCTTCGCGGCACAGCAGGCTCGCTCGTCTGGCGGCTGTACCGGTCGCTCGATGCGCGGCGACCCCGGACTGCCAACCAGTGACGGTCCACTCCCGTCTGCTCCCGTCTGCTCCCGACTGCTCCCGACTGCTCCCGCCCGCTCCCGCCTCACTTCTCACCTCTTACTTCTTACTGCCCTTTCCACTCCGCCCAATCCAGCATCGACGATCAGTGCCAGCAGTGCCGCGGGGATGGCACCCGACAGGATCATCCGCGAGTCGGAAAGCGAAAGCCCGGCCACGATCGGATCGCCCAGGCCGCCAGCGCCGATGAAGGCGGCCAGAGTAGCGGTGCCCACGTCGATCACCGCCGCCGTGCGGATGCCGGCCATGATGACGGGCGCGGCCAACGGGAGCCGCACGTAGCGCAGGACCTGTGCGGGGCGCATGCCGATGGCCACGGCGGCGCTCACCGCCTCGGGGTCCGCGTTGCGGACGCCGGTGTAGGTGTTCCGGAGAATCGGGTAGAGCGAATAGAGGAACAGCGCGACCAGCGCGGGCACTACCCCGATGCCGAGCAGCGGAATCATGAACCCGAGCAGGGCGATGCCCGGAATGGTCTGGAGCAGGCCTACGATCCGGATGGTAGTCTCCGCCGCGTGGCCGCTTCGCTCCAGCAGGAGCCCGAGCGGCAGGGCGACGATCACTGCTGCCCCGAGCGAGAGCGCGACCAGCAGCAGGTGTCGGAGGGTCAGCCGGGCCAGCATGGGTGACTGGGCGAGGAAGTACGCGCCCAGAGATTCTCTGCCGCCCTGTCCGCCCGTCCGCCTGTCCGCCTGTCCGCCCGCCCGCCCGTCCGTCTGCCCGTCCGCCCCTCCGCCCACGAGGCCGAGCTCGCGGAGCGCGTCGCGCGCGACGGCGGGAATCGGCTCGTTGTCCACCTCCACCCGCCGGTTGAGCCGTCGCATGGCGGCCTCGCTCAGCCGGCCGCTCAGCTCCTCGAGCGCGAGCACCGCACCGGGATCGTCGCGCCGGAGTCGCGGTCCGATCAGCGCCGCCGCCTGATAGGGCGGAAAGAACCGGCGATCGTCCTGCAGCACGACCAGGTCGTAGCGCGCAATGAATCCGTCGGTGGCGTAGCCGTCGATCACGTCCACCTTGCCCGCGGCGAGGGCCTGGTACTTCACGGCGGGTCCCAGGGATCTCACAGCCTTGAAACGAATTCCGTAGGCCTCCCGGATCCCGGGCAGACCGTCGGGGCGTCCGATGAAATCCGGGGTGAGCCCGGCCGTGAGCTCGGGGCTCGCGCGGGCCAGGTCGGTGAGGGTTCGAAGATGCAGCCGCTCGGCGGTCTCCCTTCGCACCGCGATGGCGTAGGTGTTCTCGAAGCCGAGCGGCGGCAGCCAGCGAATGTTCCAGCGGGCGGCAAACTCGCCGGCCACCCGGTTGAAGGCATCCCGCGGATCGGGGCGGGGAGCCTCGTGCAGGATGGCGGTAAGGCCGGTGCCGGTATACTCGGGATAGACGTCGATCGCGCCGGCGCGCAGCGCCTGGAAGGCGAGCTCGGTTGCGCCCAGGCCGGGCCGGCGCTCGACGGCGAAGCCGCGCGCCTCGAGCAGCTGGGCGAACATTTCGGCCAGCAGATACGATTCGCCGAACGGTTTGGACGCGACGACGATGGGGCGGGCAGGCGGGCGGACAGGCGGACAGGCGGGCAGGCGGACGGGCGGATAGGTGGGCGGGCGGACAGGCGGGCGGGCGGACAGGCGGACGGGAACCGCCAACTCCACAAGCAACAGCCCCAGCGCGAGTCCCACAGTGCACCTTTGGGTCATGCGTCCCGCATCCGCGCGCGGGTGAGGAGCTCCGCGACATACCGCGTCGCCGGTGACGCGAGCAGCTCGGCCGGGGCCGCAGCCTGCTCGATCGCTCCAGCACGCATCACGACTACCCGATCGCCGAGCTCGAACGCCTCCCGCAGATCGTGCGTCACCAGGAGGGCGGTGAGGCCGAGGTCGCGCTGGAGCTGCCGGAAGGTGCCCTGAAGCTCGGCGCGGGTGATGGCGTCCAGCGCGCCGAACGGCTCATCCAGGAGCACGACGTCGGGTTGGGCCGCGAGCGCGCGGGCGAGGGCGGCGCGCTGTCGCTGTCCCCCCGACAGCTCGCGGGGCCGGCGGTCGGCGAAGCGCTCGGGCTCGAGTCCCACCAGCCGAAGCACATCACGACCCCGCTGCTCGGCCGCGGGATCGCCGGCGAGCCAGGGCACCACTGCGACGTTGCGGAGAACCGACCAGTGCGGGAGCAGGCCACTCTCCTGCGGCACGTATCCGATGCTGCGCCGGAGCAGGATGGGATCCACCGTGCGGACCTCGCGCCCGCGAACCGAAACCGTGCCGGACTCGGGCTCGACCAACCGGTTGAAGCAGCGGAGCAGGGTCGACTTCCCCGCGCCGCTTTCGCCCACCAGCGCGACCGACTCCGCCCGCTGGACGGCGAGCGAAGCGGAGTCGAGCGCCGCCGCCTTCCCGAAGTGCTTGGTGACGGCTTCTGCGGCGAGTAAGGGGGCAGTCACCCGCAGGTCCGACGCCGAGTGGGTGGGCCGTCTAGTTGCGCCCCGGCGACAGTGTGGCGACGGGGCCTCATAACGTGGCTGGTCGCGAGTCGACGCTCATGCCGTTTCGAGTTGTCTCCCAAGGGTTTAGCAGGGGTCGCAGGTGGCGCGCTTCGTGCGCTGCCCCAGGGCGAATTCCGATCTCGAAGTTCGCGCCTCGCATTGCAACGGGACTCTCATGACGCACGGCCGCCTCAGGTCGCTGGTCCTGGCAGGTACTGCTGCGTTCGCGCTGGCCTGCAGCGGCGGCGACGACGTCGCGGGGCCGAACCCCACGTTGTCGGTCGACGGAGGGCCAGCCAACCTCGCTGTCGTGGCGGTCTCGCCTACCCGAATCAATGTGACCTGGGTCGACAACGCGACCAACGAGACCTCGTATGAGGTCTGGCGCTCGACTACAGGCATTGCCGGGACCTATAAAGCGTATGCGTGGCTCGGAGCCAACCGCACGTCGTACTCCGACACGACCGTGACCGCCGGGAAGGAGTACTGCTACAAGGTCAAGGCGATGAACGTTACGGGTGGTGGACAATCGCCCTACGCCGGTCCACTCTGTGCCACCACGCCCACCAACTCGCTTCCGCCTCCTGACGCCCCGTCGGCGCTTCAGGCCACCGCAGCCTCGAACTCTCAGATCAACCTCGAGTGGCAGGACAACTCGAGCGACGAGCAGGGATTCGAGGTCTGGCGCTCCACCACCGGGGCGACGGGTACCTTTACCCAGCTCGTGAGTCTCGGTGCTGGCGTCACCACGTACAACAACACCGGGCTCGCCGCCGGAACCCAATACTGCTACAAGGTGCGCGCCACCGGCAGCGGTGGCGCGCCGCCATCGGCGTTCACCTCCGCCGCGTGCGCCACTACCACGGGCAGCTCGCTCAATGCACCGGGCCAGCTCGCGGCCACGGCAGTGTCAGCCTCGCAAATCAACCTCACCTGGCAGGACAACAGCACCACCGAGACCGGCTTCGAGGTCTGGCGCTCCACCACCGGCGCCAGCGGGACGTATTCGCTGCTAGCCTCGGTCGGGGCGAACGCCACCGGCTATAACAACACCGGGCTCACCGGCGGGACGCAGTACTGCTACAAGGTCCGCGCAATCGCGGGCGGAACCCAATCAGCGTTTTCCGCCGCGGTCTGCGCCACTACCTCCAGCGGGGGCTCGAACGCGCCCAGCAACCTGAACGCGGTGCCGGTCTCACAGAGCCAGATCAACGTCACCTGGGTCGACAACACGACCAACGAGTCGCAGTTCGAGGTGTGGCGCTCCACCACGGGTCTCAGCGGAAGCTACAAGGCGGTCGCCTGGATCTCGCCCAATCGTACCTCCTACAGCAACGTCGGACTCAACCCGTCCTCGACCTACTGCTACAAGGTCAAGGCGATGCTGAGCGGCGGAGGGCAAACGGCCTACGCCGGGCCGGTTTGCGCGACGACGCCGGCCGCCGATCCGAACGCGATTCGGGTCACGACCTTCGGTGACTCCAACACCGACGTCTGCCCCGGAGGGACCAACATCCACTCCTATGTCTCGGTGGTGCCGCATCTCGGCGCCAACGATCCTAATGCCTCGTGCCAGCTGGCCGCGAAAATCGAAGCCGAGTGGCGTGCCGCCCATACCACCACCATCATGGTGGTCAACCACGCGATTACCGGCACCACGACCGGCGGAGGCGGGTTCGGCGGACCTGACCGCAATGGCTTCGGGTCGCCCAACTCGCGGCTCTCGATAAACGGCGTGACCCGGTTCGAGGGCGAGATGCTGGGGCTCGCCTATCCCTGGTCGGGTGGGGAGCCGACCAATACCTACTATCCTAGCGGTCCGGTCCCCCGGGTTCGGTCATACACCCCGGGCGCGAACGACTTTGCCTACGTTTCGATGGGGACCAACGACCCATTCGTCGGGATGACCACCAGCCAGACGATCGCGAACCTCACCTGGATGGTGGATCGCTGGATCGCCACCGGGCATCCGGCAAACCACTTCATCATCACCACGCTGGCACCCCGGACGGACGACAACTACGGCAGCTACATCCCCACCGTCAACGACGCGATCCGGTCCCTCGCGTCGAGCCGGGGCGCGCGACTGCTCGAGCTCTGCGATCACCTGTCCAACGACAACTGCGCCACCTGGGCCAGCTCGAGCCTCAACACTGGCGACGGGGTCCACTACACGGACGCCGTGCGCACCTGGATCGCGCAACAGGTCGTCGGCATCATCTCGCCTCTCGTCGCGGGCGGTTAGCGCCGTCACGACAGGATCAGCACAAACGCTCCCCGCACCGCGCCACTCCTGAGCCGATCCAACGCTTCGTTGGCCCGGCCCAACGGGAGCGGCTCGGTCTCGGTACGAATCGCACCCTCCCGCACGATCTCGAAGAACTCCTCGCCGTCCCGCCGGGTCAGGTTGGCCACCGACCGCACGGTCCGCTCGCCCCACAGAAGGTCATAGGGAAACGACGGGATCGGGCTCATGTGGATCCCGGCGCACACGACGGTGCCGCCCTTGGTGACGGCCCGGAGCGCCATCGGCACCAGGGTGCCGGCGGGCGCGAAGAGAATGGCGGCATCCAGCGGCTCGGGCGGCGGGACGTCGGACGGGCCGGCCCACTCGGCTCCAAGCTCGCGCGCGAACGACTGAGCGGCCGTGTCGCCGGGGCGAGTGAAGGCGAACACCCGCCGGCCCTGATGTCGCGCGACCTGCGCGATCAGGTGCGCCGAGGCGCCAAAGCCGTAAAGACCGAGCCGCTTGCCAGAGCCTGCCGCGACCAGCGCCCGCCAGCCGATCAGCCCCGCGCACAGGAGCGGCGCGGCCGCGATGTCGCCGTAGGCCGAGGGCAGAGGCAGGCAGTACCGCTCGTCGGCGACTGTGTGCTGGGCGTAGCCTCCGTCGAGCTGCCAGCCGGTGAAGCGAGCCCGGTCGCAAAGATTCTCCCGGCCCGAGCGGCAGTAGGTGCACACGCCACAGGTCCAGCCCAGCCAGGGCACTCCCACCCGCTCTCCAACCCGAAAGCGGGCGGCACCGGCACCCAACTCGGCCACTCGGCCCACGATCTCGTGCCCCAGCACCAAGGGCAGCTTGGGGTCGGGCAGCTCTCCGTCGGCGACGTGGAGATCGGTGCGGCACACGCCGCAGGCCAGCACGTCGAGCAGCACCTGGCCCGGTCCCGGCACCGGCCGGGGCACGGTCGCTTCGCGCAGCGGGGCGCCGGGACGCTCGAGCAGCATGGCACGCATCGCGGTGGGAGGTTGCCCGCGGAACCGGCCCGGCGCAAGCCGCCGAGCACGAAACCATCTAACCGGCAAAGCCGTCTATATTGGTTATGCTTTCGGACTCGAAACCCCGGCCAGTCATGCTCGAAGCCCTTCGTTCCGCGCTCGCCGACCGCTACCGGGTGGATCGTGAGCTGGCGCGCGGGGGAATGGCGACCGTGTACCTCGCGGAAGATCTGCGGCACGGCCGCACGGTCGCGATCAAGGTGCTCCGGGCCGATCTGGGCGGGGCAGCGTTGCCCGAGCGCTTCCTGCGCGAGGTCCGGATCGCAGCTCGGCTGGTCCACTCCCAGATCGTGCCGGTGCACGACTCGGGCGAGTGCGACGGGTTCCTCTACTTCGTGATGCCGTTTCTCGACGGCGAGTCGCTGCGCGAGCGGCTCGACCGGGAAGGCCGGCTGCCGCTCGCCGATGCGGTCCGGATCGGCCGCAGCGTGGCCGGCGCGCTCGACTACGCCCACCGGAACGGCGTGCTCCACCGCGACATCAAGCCCGAGAACATCCTGCTGCACGAAGGCGAGCCGGTCGTGGCCGACTTCGGAGTCGCGCGCGCGCTCTCGGCGGCGCGGGCCGCGGGTGACAGCGTGTCGGAGCCGGGCATTGCGATCGGCACGCCGGCTTACATGAGCCCGGAACAGGCCAGCGCCGACGATGACATCGACGGCCGGAGCGACATCTACAGTCTCGGGTGTGTGGTGTTCGAGATGCTCGCCGGCCGGCCGCCGTTTGCGGGAAGCACGCCCCGGCAGACCATGGCGCGCCACGTGGTCGAGCCGCCGCCCGCCGTCCGCACCCTCCGGCCGGACGCCACGCCTTCGTTGGAGCAGGCCTTGGTCCGCGCCCTGGCCAAGAGTCCTCACGAGCGCTTTGCCACCGCCGGTGACTTCGGGCGTGCGCTGGAGGCGACCGCGCCGCTCGCCACCGCGCCGCTGGCCGGGGTCGCGCCGGCTCGTTCGGATCGGCATGCGATCGCGGTGCTGCCGTTCGTGAATGCCAGCCCGGACCCGGACACCGAGTATTTCGCCGACGGCATGACCGACGAGCTGATCGACGCGCTCACCAAGGTCGACGGACTTCACGTCGCGTCGCGCACGTCGGTGTTCGCGTTCAAGGGAAAACAGACCGACATCCGGACCCTGGGCGCGCTGCTCGGCGTGGCCGTGATGCTCGAGGGAACCGTCCGCAAGTCGGGCCCCCGGCTTCGGATCACGGCGCGGCTGACCGACGTGCGGGATGGGCGGCATCTCTGGTCGCAGCGCTACGACCGCGATCTCCACGACGTGTTCGCGGTGCAGGACGAGATCGCGCAGACCATCGTGACCACCCTGCGGGCCACGCTGCTGGGTGAGCTGGGCGATCCGGTGCCCCGACGCTACACCGCGAACCTCACGGCGTACAACCTGTACCTCAAGGGACGGTACAGCTGGAACAAGCGGACTGCGGAGGGCGTCGCCGAAGGGGTGCGCTACTTCGAGGAGGCGATCGCGCAGGACGAAAGCTATGCGCTGGCGTACACCGGACTGGCCGACTGTTTCGCGCTCCAGCTCGACTACCGCGGCGTTCCGGTGGCCGAAGGGATGCAGCGGGCCAAGGAGTTTGCGCTGCGGGCCATCGCGCTGGACGACACCCTCGCGGAAGCGCACACCTCGCTGGGCTGGGTGCAGTTCATCTACGACTGGGACTGGGAGGGGGCCAACCGCGCTTTCCGCCGCGCGCTCGAGCTCAATCCCCGTTATGCGACCGCGCGCCAGTGGTACGCCTGGCTGCTGATCGCGCACGGGAGGGTCGAAGAGGCGCTGGCGGAGGGGCGGCTCGCGTTCGAGCTCGACCCGGCGTCGGTCTCCATCCGCCGTAGCCTGGGCTGGCTGATGTATTACGCTCGGCAATACGACGGGGCAGCCGAGCAGCTGCGCCGGGTGGTGGAGCTGAATCCCACCTCCGAGGAAAGTCATCGCATCCTCGGGCTGGTGCGGTTACAGCAGGGGCGGCTGGACGAGGCCGAGATCGCCTTCCGCGAAGCGATCGCGCTGTCCACCGAGCTGGCATACTCGCGCGCAGGCCTGGCCCATGTGACCGCAGCCGCCGGGCACACGGAGGAGGCGCGGGCGATCCTGGCCGCCCTGTATGCCCAGGCCAAGGAGCGCTACGTCTCTCCGGTCGCGTTTGCCACCGTGCACATCGGGCTGGGCGAGATCGACCATGCGTTCGCCTGGATCGAACGGGCGTATGAGGAGCGGCGCGGCTGGTTGTGTTATCTGAAGGTGGAGCCGTTGCTCGATCCCCTGCGAGCGGATCCCCGGTTTCACCGGCTGCTCGAGAAGATGCGCCTCACCTGAGGGCCGGGTTCCGCGTCACCGCCCGCCGCTGTACCCAGGGACAACTCTCGCATATGTCGGACGGCGGCTGGACCGGCCGCCCAGGCCGTGCTATTTCAGAGGCTCCTAATGTGGGAGGAACCGATGGCAGGCAGTAAGGCGAAATGGATGCGCTGGGCGCTGGTGTTGGCTCTGGGGGCACCGGTCACCGGCTGCGTAGCGGCGGCCGCGGCTGGGGCTGGCGCCGGCACCGGCATCTACCTCACCAGCCGCGGGGCGAGCTCTACGATCAACGGGTCGGTCGACGACATCGCCGCGCGGACCCGCTCGGTGCTGGACGGAGAAGGCATCACCATCACCGAGACCAAGACCGAAGCCGAGGGAGACCGGCGGCTGTTCAAGGGGACCAAGGGCGATCTCGACATCGGGGTGGATCTCAAGCGGGAGAGCCCGACGACCACCAAGGCGGAGGTGACGGCGCGGAAGAACCTCGCCGAGTGGGA
>JBIOTT010000317.1:0-13803 GCA_044866195.1 Gemmatimonadales bacterium | reverse complement strand
TGGACGCCGAATTGGGACAACGACTTCCGTTCGCATTTCACCCGGAGTTTGGTTACCTTACCAGCTGCCCCACGAACGTCGGGACAGGACTCCGGGCGTCGGTCTTGATCCACCTGCCGGGGCTGGTGCTGACCAAGGAGATATCGAAAGTCCTGCAAGGGCTGGCGCAGGTGGGGCTCACCTTCCGAGGATTGTATGGGGAAGGGAGCGAGATCGTCGGTAACTTCTTTCAGCTCTCCAACCAGACGACCCTCGGCAAGTCGGAAGTCGAGCTCCTTGACCATCTCGGCAAGATGGTGCGTCAGGTGATCGACTACGAGGAGCAGGCCCGGCAGGTGTTGTTGCGCGATGCGCCGACGATCATCGAGGACAAGGTGTGGCGTGCGTTCGGCCTGCTCCGCTATGCCCGCTCGCTGTCGTTCGAAGAGGCCATGAATCTCCTCAGCGGCGTGCGGTTGGGCGTCGGGATCGGGCTGATTTCCGGGGTCGGGATGTACACGCTGAACAAGTTGCTGGTCTATACCCAGCCCGCGCACCTGGCAGTCGCGCATGGCGTGGGCATTGCCGACTCGGAGTCGCCGATTCGGCGCGCACAATACGTCCGGCGGGTGCTGGAAGAGGAAGTGGGGCGGCGGGGCTAGGGCCCGGCCGAGCGTGCAGCATGAACGCAGGATATCCGCGATGAACGGCTACAATTTTACCGATCGGGTCCGCAAGGTCCTGCAGATGGCGCGGGAGGAAGCCGCCCGCCTGCATCACGAATATGTGGGGACCGAACACATTCTCCTGGGCCTCATCCGCGAGGGTGAGGGCGTAGCGGCCGCCGTGCTCACGACTCTCAACGTGGATCTCGAAGAGATCCAGCAGAAGATCGAAGAGACGGTGAAGAAGGGAAAGGCGGCCGCGGCTGCCGGCCCCGACCTGCCGTACACCTCGCGCGCCAAAAAGGTGCTCGAGCTGGCCATGACCGAGGCCCGCGAGCTCAACCATTCCTACGTGGGGACCGAGCACCTGCTGCTCGGCCTGCTGCGGGAGGAGAAGGGCATCGCCGCCCAGGTGCTGACCGACGCCGGCGTGAACCTCGAGCAATCGCGGGCGGAAACCCTGCGGCTGTTGGGCAGCGACATGCCCCAGGCCTCGGCCGGAAGCAGTGCGTCGACCCCGAGCTCCGCGCCAAAGTCGGAGAAGAAGTCGAAGACCCCGGCGCTGGACCACTTCTGCCGCGATCTCACCCAGCTCGGCGCCGAAGGGCAGCTGGACCCCACCATCGGCCGGGCCAAGGAGATCGAGCGGGTCATGGAGATTCTGGCGCGCCGGAAGAAGAACAACCCGGTGCTGATCGGCGAGCCGGGCGTGGGCAAGACGGCCATCGTCGAGGGCCTGGCCCTGCTCATCGCGAACGGGCTCTGCCCCGACGTGCTGCGGGATCACCGGGTGCTGTCGCTCGACATGGCGGCGGTGATCGCGGGAACCAAATACCGGGGCCAGTTTGAAGAGCGGCTCAAGGCGGTCATGAATGAGATCGCCCAGAACAAGAACATCATCCTGTTCATCGACGAGCTTCACACCCTGGTGGGGGCGGGCGCGGCCGAAGGCGCGATCGATGCCTCCAACATGCTCAAGCCCGCGCTCGCACGAGGGGAGCTCCAGTGCGTCGGCGCCTCCACCCTGAACGAGTACCGCAAGTACATCGAGAAGGACGGAGCCCTGGAGCGGCGCTTCCAAACCGTCATGGTGGAGCCGCCCACCGTGGTGGAGACGGTGGAGATCCTCAAGGGCCTTCGCAAGAAGTACGAAGACCACCACCGGGTGGCGATTCCCGACCCCACGGTCAAGGCGGCGGCGGAGCTCTCGGATCGCTACATCACCGACCGGTTCCTGCCGGACAAGGCAATCGACGTGATCGATGAGGCCGGCGCGCGGGCGCGGTTGGCCTCCCAGGTGCCACCGGCGGAAGTGGCCGAGCTCAAGGCCGCGCTGGAGCAGGTCAACCTGCAGAAGGAGGAAGCGGTCCGCGACCAGAACTTCGAGCGGGCAGCCGCGCTGCGAGATCAGGAGCGCGACCTCCAGAACCAGATCCGCCTCAAGAACGAGGAGTGGGAGCGGGAGCGCCAGACCCGGCGGCCGGTGATCGACGAGGAGGCAATCGCCTTCATCGTGTCGCGCTGGACCGGCATCCCGGTCACCCGGCTGCAGGAGGCCGAGGCCAGCCGGCTCATGCGGATGGAAGACGAGTTGCATACCTCCGTGGTCGGCCAGGACGAGGCGATCCGGGCCGTCTCCCGGGCCATCCGGCGGTCGCGGGCGGGCCTCAAAGACCCCAACCGGCCGATCGGGTCGTTCGTCTTCTCCGGCCCCACCGGCGTGGGGAAGACGGAGCTGGCCCGCGCGCTGGCGCGGTTCCTGTTCGCCGACGCGTCGGCCCTGATCCGGGTGGACATGTCGGAGTACATGGAGAAGTTCTCGGTGTCCCGGCTGATCGGGGCGCCGCCCGGATACGTGGGCTACGAAGATTCGGGCACCCTGACCAAGGCTGTGCGGCGGAAGCCATACTCAGTCGTCCTTCTGGACGAGATCGAGAAGGCCCATCCGGATGTGTTCAACATCCTGCTGCAGGTGCTCGACGAGGGGCATCTCACCGACAACTACGGCCGGATGATCGACTTCAAGAACACCGTGGTGATCATGACCTCGAACGTCGGGGCCCGCGACATCATGCAGGGCAAGACGCTCGGGTTCCACACGGCGGACTCGAGGGCGAGCTTCGAGAAGATGCAGGAGCGGATCAAGGACGAGATGAACAAGGTGTTCAATCCCGAGTTCTTGAACCGACTGGACGACATCATGGTATTTCACCCGCTCAGCCGGGAGCATATCTCCCAGATCGTGTCGATCCTGCTCAAGGACGTCCAGCGCCGGGTGGGCGACGAAGTGCGTCTCACCCCCGCCGCGATCGACTTCCTGGTCGAGAAGGGCTACGACGAGAGCTACGGGGCCCGGCCGCTCAAGCGGGCCATCCAGCGCTACATCGAGGATCCCTTGAGCGAGCGGATTTTGATCGGCGAGGTCGGCCGGGGCGACGAGATCGAGGTCGATGTCGCGCCGGAAGGTGATCGACTCGTCTTCCGAGCGCTTACCGGCACCCAGGCGTAACAGCCCGCGGCGCCGCTCGCCTCCGGCGGGCGGCGCCGCCTCCTTTTCCCAGGTATTGATGCGGCTTCGTGTCCTTCCTCTCGCCGTCCTGTCGGTGATCCTCGGCGGGCCGGTGGTCGCCCGGGCGCAGGAGCAGGCGCCTCCAGCGCCCCCAGTGGACAGCATCGTCGTGGTGGGCAACCAGCGGCTGAGCGCCCAGCAGGTCGTCAGCACGGCCGGGCTGGTGCCGCACCAGGTCTTGAACTACCGCGACGTCCAGCGGGGCGTAACGGCTCTCTTCCGCACCGGGCAGTTCGACGACGTCACGGTCCAGCAGCAGACCCGCGGGGGCAAGCTGTATCTGGTTCTTACCGTGAAGGAGCGGCCGCTGCTCGTAGGCTGGGGGGTGCGAGGGTTCGCCCGGATCGCCGAGGGCACGGTCCGCGATCGGGTCAAGCTGGTGAACGGCAAGCCGCTCGACCGTGATGCCATGGAAAAGTCCCGCGCCGCCATCGACTCCCTCTACAAGAAGCAAGGCTATTACGCCGCCCAGGTGAAGACCGCCACCGTAGAGCAGCCCAACGGCGGGGTCCGGGTCGTGTTCGACATCGCCGAGGGGCGGCGGGTGGCGGTCAGCCAGGTGGACATCGACGGCAACCGGGCCTTCTCCGACAAGTCGGTGGTCAAGCACATGGCGACTCGGCCCGAGGGGTTCCTGTGGTTCCAACGCGGCGAGTACGACGAAAAGCGGGTCGAGGAGGACACCCGGGACCGGCTGCCCCGATGGTACGCCGATCACGGCTACATCGACTTCCAGGTTCTGGGCGACTCGCTCGCGCCGGACTCGAGCCGGGGCAAGGCGGTGCTGAAGCTGAGCGTGGACGAAGGGCAGGTGTACAAGGTCGGCAACTTCGATATCCAGGGAAACCGCCGGTTCTCCACCGAGGAGCTGCGGGCCTACTTCCCCTTCACCGGCCATCCGGCATTCAACCGGTCGGACTGGGACGCCGCCACTGAGAAGGTCAGCAACCTCTACGCGAACAACGGCTACATCTACGCCCGGGTCGAGCCGGTCGAGACCAGGCGGACCGGGTCCGACGGGAGCCAGTATCTGGACCTGTCCTGGACCATTCGCGAGGGATCGCCGGCCACGATCAACAAGGTCGAGATCGTGGGGAACGACATCACCCACGAACGAGTCATCCGGGAAGCGATCGTGTTGCTCCCCGGCGATCTCTTCAATCGCGAGCTGCTGATCCGCTCCTACCAGAACGTCAGCAACCTCGGATTCTTCCAGCAGCCGGTCCCCGCCCCAGACGTGCGACCCGCGGCCAACGGGGTGGACGTCGACGTCGTGTTCCGGGTCGAGGAGAAGCGAACCGGCAATATCAACTTCGGGGCATCGTTGGGGCAGGGCACCGGCGTCGGCGGCTTTCTCGGGCTGGAGGAGCCGAACCTCTTCGGCCGCGGCAAACGGGGCAGCCTGCGCTGGCAGTTCGGGGCCAACATCAACGACTTCACCCTGTCGTACACCGATCCAGCCATCCGCGAGAGCCGGGTGTCAGGCACGATCACGCTGTTCGATTCGCGCCAGACCTTCATCGTGGGCGACCTCGGCCGCCGGCGGCAGACCGGAGGTCAGCTCCAGGTCGGATTCCCGCTCTTCGGGTCCCGCTACACCCGGATCTTCGGGTCGTACGGGTTCCAGCGGATCCGCTACAGCGAGGGATCGGATGACCTCCGGCGCCGATTTGCGTGCAACAACTGCACCCGCTCTACCCTGGGAGGCAGCATCCTGCGAGACACCCGGATCGGGCTGCCGTTTCCGGTTGCCGGAACGTATTTCAACGTGGGCGGGGAGTTGAACGGCGGAGTCCTGGGCGGCACCGGCGAATACCAGAAGATCGACCTCGAGGGCCGCTGGTATGCCCCCCTGGGAACGCTGGGTGGGGGCGGCCAGCTGGGCCAGGGGGTGCAATTCGTCCTGGGGCTCACCGCCAAGTCCGGCTTCATCTTCGGCGACGCCGGTCCGTTCTTTACCGAGCTATATTCGATGGGCGGCGTCCAGTTCGGGACTCCCCTCCGGGGTTACAACGAGTTCTCGATCACGCCAGACGGGTACGATCCCCGCGCGAGCACCGGGCAGGCGAGCGTGAACGCGTTCGGAAAGTCGTTCGCGGCGTTTACGGTCGAGGCCGGGGCGCGGATCAGTGGGGCCCTCTACGTCGATGCCTTTCTCGACGCGGGGAACGTGTATCGCAGTGCCCGGCAATACGATCCGACGCGGCTGTTCCGCGGGGCAGGGTTCGGTGCAGCGGTGGTGTCGCCGCTCGGGCCGCTGGGCATCGACATCGCGTACGGGTTCGACAAGACGGACGTCTTCGGGAGGCCGGCCCCGGGGTGGCAGCTCCACTTCAAGCTGGGCAACGTCTTCTGAGCAGCCCGCACCTTCAGATCGGGAGTCGAGCATGACGCTTGTTCATGGTACCTGGATCGGCCTGATCGCGGCGCTCGCCGCGGCACCTGCCGCCGCGCAGCAGCGCCCAGCCAAGCCCGCCCAGCCCAAACCGGCGGCCGATGCCGATGCCGGCACCGCGGCCACCCGGATCGGCTTCGTGAACATCCAGGCAATTCTCAAGGCCTCGCCCGGCTACGCCAAGGCGGAATCGACCTTTGCGAAGGAGCTGGCGGGCTATCGCTCGGAGGTTCAGAAGCTCCAGGCGGGGCTGGACTCGGCGGCCCAGGACTTCGAGGCCCAGTCGGCCGTCCTGAGCCCCACCCAGCGGACCCAGCGCCGCAAGGATCTGGAGGCGCAGCAGGAGAAGCTGCAGCAGCGCACCCAGGAGCTGCAGCAGAAGGCGTCGGGCCGGGAGCGGGAGCTGTTGGATCCGATCCAGACCCGGGTCAACAGCGTGATCGAGGGGATCCGGGCCGCCGGCAAC
Source organism: Gemmatimonadales bacterium (assembly GCA_044866195.1). Taxonomy (GTDB): domain Bacteria; phylum Gemmatimonadota; class Gemmatimonadetes; order Gemmatimonadales; family GWC2-71-9; genus DASQPE01. Next base: position 7,729 of record JBIOTT010000317.1, on the reverse strand, counting down.
TACGCGATCATCTTCGACGTGAGCGCTCCCGGCAACGGCATCGTGACCGGCGACAAGGCGCTTGACCTGACGCAACAGGTCATGCAACAACTGCAAGCGTCCAAGTAGGAGCGAGCTGCTATCCGCTATCCGGTATCCGCTATCCGCCGTCCGCTAGCTGCGAATGGGCGGGATGCCATGAGATCGAGACCGGGCGTTTGCCGTGCACGGCAGGCGCCCGTTTTTGCAGGCCCAGGCTTCGCTAGTCGCTTCGCGGCTCCGCCCGCGGCTAGCGGACAGCGGATAGCCGATAGCGGATAGGGGATAGCGCCCTCGCATGGACATCGAACGCATCCTTCAGGTTCTCCCTCACCGTTACCCCTTTCTTCTCGTCGACCGGATCGTCGAGGTGGAAGGGACCACCCGCATCGTCGGGCTCAAGAACGTGACCATCAACGAGCCCTTCTTCCAGGGTCACTTTCCCGGCCATCCGATCATGCCCGGGGTCCTGATCGTCGAGGCGATGGCGCAGGCGGGCGGGTGCCTGATGATGGGCACCATGGAGCGGCCGGAGACGAAGGTGGTCTATTTCATGGCTCTCGACCGGGTCAAGTTCCGCCGGCCGGTTCGCCCCGGCGATCAGCTGCGCCTGGAAGTCGAGGTCCTCCAGCTCCGCGGACCCACCTGCCGGATGAAGGGCCTGGCCACCGTGGAGGGAAAAGTGGTGGCCGAGGCCGAGATGATGGCGCAGGTAGTGGACCGGTGACGAGAGGGCGAACCCGATCCGATGCCACGGCGCGGTGACACCCATCGGCTGTTGCGCTGGCTCTGGACCAGCCGGCGGCCGGAGGCTCGCCTCGCCCGGCTCGCACTGCTGCCGGCGTCGACCATCTATCGAGGCGCGATGGCCGTGCGCGCCGCGGGATACCGCCGAGGCTGGCTGCCGGTGCGCGACCTGCCGGTCGCCTCGATCAGCGTTGGCAATCTCACGCTGGGCGGCTCGGGCAAGAGCGCCATCGCCGCGTGGGTCGCCCGCCACTACGTGGAGCGCGGGCTCCGGCCTGCACTGATCCTGCCGGGGGGCTCCCCCGCCGACATCCTGGTCCAGCAGCACGCGGTGCCTTCGGCCCTGGTGCTGGGCGGACCGGATCCAGTCGCGGCGGTCGAACAGGGAGTGACGCAAGGGGCGCAGGTCGTGGTGCTGGACGACGCATACCAGCGGCTGGATGTCCATCGAGACCTGAACCTGGCGATAGTGGCGGCGGAGACAGCTCGCGCCGTCCGGTGGGTGCTGCCGGCAGGGCCCTGGCGCGAAGGATGGAGGGCGCTGGCCCGGGCCGACGGCGTCATCGTCACTCGCAAGCGTGCGCCGCTCGACGCCGCGCAGGCAGTCGTGGGCGAGATCGAGCGCACGGTCCAGGGGCCTGTGGCCCTGGCCTACCTCGGGCTCCGTCACTTGGAGGGTCTGGTGAGCGGAGCCCGGCAGCCCGCCAGCGTGTTGGCCGGCAAGCGGGTGGTGGCCGCGTCCGGGATCGCCGACCCGGATGCCTTCGTGGCGCAGACCAAGGCAACCGGAGCGGCCGTTCAGGTGGCGACCTGGAAGGACCAGCCGGAATACCGCGACGAGGACTTGGCCTGGCTCGCTCACGCCGCCCGGCGGGCCGATCACGTCGTTATCACCGAGAAGGATGCCGTCAAGCTGCGTGACCGATGGCCCAACCGGGTTCCCGAGCCGCTAGTGGCCGTGCTCGAGCTCGCTTGGGAGGGCGGCGGGGACCTGATCGCTGCCGCGCTGGACGCCGCCGTGACCCCCGTGGACCGACTGTAACCGACTACGCCGGAGCCGACCGGAGATCCCATGACCACTGCCAGTCCCCAGAGTGTCCCGCTCATTCGCCCCGACAAGGATCGCTTCCTCGGCGAGGAGAATCCGTTCGAGGCGATGATGTCGCGGTTCGATTTCGCCGCGCACAAGCTCAATCTGGACCCGGGCCTCTACCGGGTGCTCCGGGCGCCGGAGAAGCAGATCATCGTGGCCGTGCCGTTTCTGCGGGACAACGGCGAGGTCGAGGTGCTCACCGGCTACCGGGTGGTGCACAACCGAGCGCGAGGACCGGCCAAGGGAGGTATCCGATTCGACCTCGCGGTCACGCTCGACGAGGTGAAGGCGCTGGCGGCCTGGATGACCTGGAAGTGCGCCGTGGTGAACATCCCCTTCGGGGGAGCCAAAGGCGGCGTGGTTTGCGACCCCGGGGTGCTGTCCAACGTGGAGCTCGAGCGGATCACCCGCCGCTATACCGCCGCCATCATCGAGACCCTCGGCCCCGACTCGGATGTGCCGGCGCCCGACGTGAACACCAACGAACGGATCATGGCGTGGGTGATGGACACCTATTCCATGCACGTGCGCCATACGGTAACCGCCGTCGTGACCGGCAAGCCGGTCGAGATGGGCGGTTCGCTGGGACGGCGCGAGGCCACCGGGCGCGGATGCATGATCGTGACCCGGGAGGCGCTCAAGAAGCTCAAGATGCCGGTGGAGGGCACCCGGGTCGCGGTGCAAGGCTTCGGTAATGTCGGGTCGATCACCGCGCAGCTCATGGAAGAGCAGGGCATGAAGATCGTCGCGGTGAGCGACAAGTCCGGCGGGCTCTACGACCCGAAGGGGCTCAAGATCCGCGAGCTCCAGGCGTATGCGCGGCAGCACCGGGTCCTCAGCGAGTACAAGAATGCGGACCACATCACCAACGACGAGCTGCTCACGCTCGACTGCGACGTGCTGGTGCCGGCTGCGCTGGAGAACGTGATCAACAGTCACAACGCCGGGCAGATCAAGGCCCGCATCATCTGCGAGGGGGCCAACGGCCCCACCAGCGCGAGCGCCGACCGGATCCTGGAGGAGAAAGGCGTCTTCGTCATTCCGGATATTCTGGCCAACGCCGGCGGCGTCACGGTGAGCTACTTCGAGTGGGTGCAGGACCGAGGTGGGTACTTCTGGGACGAAGACACGGTGAACCAGCGGCTCGAGCGCATCATGGTGCACTCGTTCGAGGACGTCGCGGGGATGGCCGGGCGCCACGGCCTCAACCTGCGCATCGCCGCCTACATGGTAGCGATCGACCGGGTGGCGGCGGTGCACCGGTTGCGCGGAATGTATGCCTGACGCTGCGAACAGCGTGAACGGTGAACGGTAAACGGTGAACGGGAGGCACTTTGGCAGGGAAACTCCCGTTCACTGTTCACTGTTCACTGTTTACGCTGTTTGACCATGGATATCGTCCTGCTCGCCGTCGGCCGGCTCCGCCCGTACTACCGCGCGGCCTGCGACGACTATCTCCGGCGGCTTCGGCGCTACGCCCGCCCCGCGGAGCGCGAGGTTCGGGAAACGACGGGGGGTTCGGCGGCCGTAGGGCAGCGGCGGGACGACGCGGCGCTGCTGTCGCACATTCCCGAGCGGGCCACGGTGATCGCCTTGACCCGGGAAGGGTCGGCTTGGAGCAGCCGCGAGCTGGCCCGCCGGCTGGAGCGGTGGCGGGCGGCTTCCCGGCCGCTGGTTCTGGTGATCGGGGGATCCCACGGCCTCGGGAAAGCTGTGATGGAGCAGGCTGATGAGCGCTGGAGCCTCGGACCGCTGACGCTACCCCACGAGCTCGCGCGAGTGGTGGTGGTGGAGCAGGTTTATCGGGCGTTCACGATGCTGGAGGGGCAGCCGTATCATAAAGGGCACTAAGCGTCGATGTCCGAATGGTTCAAGCAATGGTTCGGCGAAGAGTATCTCCAGCTCTATGCCCATCGCGATGACGCGGAGGCCGAGCGGGCCGTGCGGTTGCTGCAGACGGTGCTGCCGTGGCAGGCCGGCTGGCGGGTACTCGACGTCGGGTGCGGCGCCGGACGCCATGCACGCGCGCTGGAGGCGGCCGGCGCCCGCTGCATCGGATTGGATCTGTCGGCCAGCCTGTTGCAACGCGCCCGCAAGGTGACCCGCGCCCCGCTCGTCCGCGCCGATATGCGGGCTCTCCCGATCCGACCCCGCTCGATGGACCTCACTGTGAATCTCTTTACCAGCTTTGGCTACTTCGAGCGCGACGAAGAGCACGCCGTGGCGCTGCGGGAGATGGCGGCGAGCGTGCGCCGGGGCGGCTGGTTCGTGCTCGATTTCCTGCATGCGGCGATGGTGCGAAACACGCTCGTGCCGGGCCCCCGGCCCATCGGCCCGGGCACCACGGGTGAGCGTCGGCTATCCCGTGATGGCCGGTTCGTGTGCAAGATCGTGAAGCTCGCCGACGGGCGGCGGCTCGAGGAGCGGGTCCGGTTGTTCGCGCCGGGCGAGCTCGAGGCACTACTGCGCGAGTCGGGGGTCGCTGTCGTGCGGAAATTCGGGGACTACGATGGTGGACCCCTGCGGCCGGACGCCCCGCGAACGCTCCTGATCGGCCAGGTGACGTGACCCTTCGCATCGTGGCGACACCGCTCCAGGCGGCGGTCCCGTCTCCCGAGCCGCACGCGGGGGGCTTCGACCGCTCGCTGCTGCCGGCGGTACTCTCCCCATCGGGGCGGCAGGACCTCAAGGATCGGCTTACCCAGCCGGGCGTGCTGGTGGTGACCACGGGCCAGCAGCCGGCGTTGTTCACCGGCCCGCTCTTTACGATCCACAAGGCTCTCTCGGCCGCGGCGATGGCGAGCCTGCTCGAGCGGCAGTGGGGCAGGCCGGTGGTGCCGCTCTTCTGGGTGGCTGGCGACGACCACGACTTCGCAGAGGCCAGTCACGCGGAATGGCTGAGCGCCGACGGCACGGTAACCGGAGCCCGGCTCGCGCCCCGCGCGCCCGACGCGGCGCTCACGCCGATGTACCGCGAGCTGCTGGGCCCGGCCGTGGCGGAGGCGGTCGCGGCGCTGGAGCACGACCTCCCGCCGTCGGAGTTCCGGGAATCCACCCTGGACTGGCTCCGCCGCCACTTCCGGCCTGAGGCGACGGTGGCGGCGGGTTACGCGGGCGCGCTGGCCGAGCTGCTGGCGCCCTACGGGGTCCTGGTGTTCGACAGCACCCATCCCGCCGTCAAACGCGCCGCGGTCCCGCTCATGCTGCAGGCGCTCCGCAGCGCGCCTGAGCTGGAAGCCGATCTCGCGGCCCGGATGGACTCGCTCAGCGCCGAGGGCGCCGATTCGGGGGTCACCGCCGGGGTCGGGGCGACGTTGGTCATGCTGGAGTGTCGCCTGGGGCGCGACCGGCTGATGCACCACGGCAGGCGGTTCAGCACCCGCAGGGGCAAGGCCGACTACACACTGGAGCAGCTGGAGACCCTCGCCGCCCGGGAGCCGGAACGCTTCTCGCCCAACGTGCTGCTCCGGCCGGTCATCGAGAGCGCAATTCTGCCGACCGTGGCGTATCTGGGGGGGCCCGGTGAGCTGCGCTACCTGCCGGTCACCGAACCGGTGTACCGCCGCCTGGGCATGACTCCCCAGCGGCCATTGCCCCGCTGGTCCGGAGTGGTCCTGGAACCTCGGGTGGACCGGGTGCTCGAGAAGTTCGGCGTCGGGCTCACGGAGCTGATGCAGCCGCCCGGCCCGCTCGAGGCGCGGCTGGTCCGGTCCCGCCTGCCGGAAGACGCGCTCCGCGCGCTGGTGGCGCTGCGGAAGGAGATCGAAGCCCATTACGCGACGATCGGGCGCGCGGCGGTCGAGATCGATCCCACCCTCGAGAAGCCGATCCAGAGTGCGAGAAACCACGCCCTGGCCGGGACTCACGACGTCGAGAAGAAGCTGCTCCAGCACCTCAAGAAGCGGCAGGAGACCGAGCTGAGCCAGATCGCCCGGGCCCGTTCCGCAGTGTGGCCCAACGGTAAGCCGCAGGAACGCCTGCTCACGCTGGCGCCGTTTCTCGCGCGCTATGGCCCTCCGCTGCTCGAGCAGCTGCTGGACGCGATCCATGAGTGGTACGCCGGTGCCCTTGAGAGGGCCTTGGATCCGGCGTAGACTCCGCCCATGTGGATCGTCCTGCTGGTCCTGCTGGTAGCGCTGATGATCCCGATCATAGGTATCGTGATCGATTCGCCGATTGGACGGGCGCTGGCGCGCCGGCTGGAGGGCCCGGAGCAGGTGCCGCCGGCACTCGGGGAGCTGGCGAAGAAGATGGAGCTGCTCGAGGCGGAGGTGGACGACCTCACCCGCGCGGTGAGGAGCCTGGAGGAAGAGAGCCAGTTCCTCCAGCGGCTGCTCGAGTCGGCGCCGCGTTCCACCCTGCCGCCACCGGCCAATCCCTGAGTCCTGACCCGGGACGATCGCAGCGCCCGGCGGCCATGGTGGCCGCGGGCATACTGCTGAGCCGGATCGTCGGCCTGGTGCGCCAGCGGGTTCTGGCGCACTTTCTCGCCACCTCGGATGCCGCAGACGCATTTGCCGCGGCATTCCGGATCCCCAACTTCCTGCAGAATCTCTTCGGCGAGGGCGCCCTCTCCGCCTCGTTCATCCCGGTATACGCGTCGCTGCTCGCGCGGGGCGACCGCAGGGAGGCGGGCCGGGTGGCGGGCGCGATCGGCGGCGTTCTCGCGCTGGCCATGTCGGTGCTGGTGCTGGCCGGCGTGCTGGCGACCCCGCTGCTGATCGACGCGATCGCGCCGGGGTTCGAGGGCGAGAAGCGTTGGCTCGCAATCCGGCTGGTGCGGATTCTGTTTCCGGGTGCCGGCTTGCTGGTGCTCTCTGCCTGGTGCCTCGGCATTCTGAACAGTCACCGGCGATTCTTTCTGTCGTATGCGGCGCCGGTGATCTGGAATGCCACGATCATTGCGGCGCTGGTTGCGGCGGGGGGGCAGACCGGGCAGTACTCGCTCGCGATCGTCGCTGCCTGGGCCTCGGTGGCGGGGAGTGCCCTTCAGGTCGCGATCCAGCTCCCCACGGTGCTCACGGTAGCGCGAGGACTGCGGCCATCGCTCGGGCTGGCGTCGGACAACGTGAGGACCGTGATTCGGAACTTCACGCCCACGTTCGTCGGCCGGGGCGTGGTGCAGATCAGCGCCTACGTGGACGCCCTGCTCGCGAGCCTGCTGCCGACCGGCGCGGTCGCAGCGCTGGCATACGCCCAGACGCTCTACACCCTGCCGGTGAGTCTGTTCGGCATGTCGGTCTCCGCGGCGGAGCTGCCGGCCATGTCGAGCGTCACCGGGGAACCCTCCGAGATCGCAGCGCAAATCCGGGCCCGCCTCGATCAGGGTCTCCGGCAGATCGCCTTCTACATCGTTCCTTCGGCGGTCGCGTTCGCCGCGCTGGGGCAGGTGCTCGCAGCGGCGCTGTTTCAGTCCGGTGCGTTCACCCGAGCCGACAGCTTCTACGTGTGGGGCATCCTCGCCGGAGCGTCGATCGGGCTGCTGGCGGGCACCATGGGACGGCTCTATGCCTCGGGATTCTACGCCCTGCGAGACACCCGGACGCCGCTCCGGTTCGCAGTGCTCCGGGTCGGGCTCACCACCGCGCTGGGCTATGCGGCGGCCATTCCCCTGCCGGGGCTTCTCGGGGTGCCGGAACGGTGGGGGGTGGCCGGGCTCACTGCCTCCGCCGGGGTCGCGGCATGGGTGGAATTCGCACTGCTCCGGCGTGGACTCAACCGGCGGATCGGTAAGACCGGCCTCGACCCGCGGCTCGCCGCCCGGCTATGGCTCGCCGCAGCCGCTGCCGCCCTGCTCGGCGGCGCCGTGGCCCTGGCGTTCCCGCTTGCCGGCCGCCCCATCTCGCTCGCCGTGGCCGTGATCGGGGTGTA
>JBIOTT010000316.1:0-3645 GCA_044866195.1 Gemmatimonadales bacterium | reverse complement strand
GAGCACCACGAGGCTGTTGCGGGCCTCTCCCAGACCGGTCGGGACCACGAGGTCGAGACCGGGGGAGGCCCCCGCCCCATCCGAGCTGGGTAGCAGCCCCAGCGTCAGGCCGCCGGCATCCCGGGCGCCGCGGCTGGCGGCGTCCATCACCCCTACATTCCAGCCGCCGGTGAGCGTCACCCACCCCTCGGCTGCGATGAGCTCGCCCATTCGACGCGCCGCTTCCAGATCCTGGGCGGTGGCCTGGTCACCGGGTCCGATCACGCCAACCACCGTGCGACGGGTCATCACAGCTGCTCCCGCCCGCTCCCGTCTGCTCCCGCCCGCTCCCGTCTGCTCCCGCCCGCTCCCGCCTGCAGGTCGCGCAGGACTTCCATGGCGGCGTTACGCCCGTTGATGGCGATGACGCTTCCGCCCGGGTGGGTGCACGCTCCGCAGAGATAGACATTGCGCATGGGGGTCCGCGCCGCGAGCCGCCGGTCCCACATGTAGGCCGGGAGAATCTCGCCCTGAAAGATGTGGCCGCCGGTGAGCCCCACCCGCCGCTCGATGTCGGGTGGCCCCAGCACCTGCATGTCGATCACGGCCTCGGGCAGGTTCGAGCAGAAACGGGCGATCGAGCCCACCACCGCGCGGCCGACCTCGTCGCGGCGGCTGTCCCAGCTTCCCGCCCGGAAGCGGTAAGGCGCGTACTGAGCGAAGACGCTCAAGGTGTGAACGCCCGCAGGCGCGACACTCCGGTCGTAGGCGGTCTGGAGGTACAGCTCGCACCACAGCCGGGCCGGCAGGTCTCCCGACTTTGCGGTGCGGTGATGCGCCAGCCACTCCGCCTTGGTGAGCGGTGTGTTGACCTGGCCGGTGTGGTGCGGCTCGAAGGTGCCGGGACGGGCCTTGAAGTTGGGCAGCTCCCGCAGCGTCAGGTTCACCTTCACGGTGACGCCCTCGATCGGGACCGCCTCGACCTCACGCTTCCACTCCGGGTCGACGGCGCTGCCGAGGAGCCGCAGCGTCACTCGCGGGTCGGCGTTCGATACCACGGCGCGTGCATGAATGGTGGTCCCGTCCTCCAGCTCGACCCCTTCGCCGGGAACGATCCGCGCGACCGGCACCCCGGCTGCGACCACCGCTCCCGCTTCGCGAGCCACGTCGCACAGGAGAAACGACACCATGCCCATGCCGCCAACCACGTAGCCCCAGGTCCCGGCCAGACCGTCCATCCGCCCCGAGCTGTGGTGATAGTAGACCGACGCGGTGCCCGGATCGTGCGGACTGGCATCGGTGCCGATCACGCCCTGCCCGAGATAAGCCAGCTGCAGCCGCTCATCGGAGAGATAGCGCTCCACCAGCTCGACCATCGACCAGTCGAACAGCATGGCCCTGGCTTCGGCGTCGCCCCCCAACCGCTCCTCGATGACCCTTCGGCTCGGCGCCGGCCCGATCCAGAGATCGCCGTCGCCCTCGGGCCGGAGCGCGTCCCTGAGCCGGCGCTTCACATCCAGCATGGCGCGCCAGCCCGCCACATCGCGCGGCGCGAAACGGCGGACCTCGGCCTCGCACTTCTCGTCGTCGTTCCACAGCTGAATGCTGGAGCCGTCCTCGAACGGCACGAAGAGACCTCCGGCTGCCGGGTGCCATTGAAAGCCGTGGCCCTTGAGATCGAGCTCCTGCATCACCAGCGGATGCAGCAGGCCCACTACGTAGGCGCAGGGCGACATCCGCACGCCCGGCCACGGCTCGTCCATGGTGCACGCACCCCCGACCTGCTCCCGGGCCTCGAGCACGAGAGCGTGCTTTCCCGCCCGCGCGAGATAGGCGGCGCAGGTTAGTCCATTGTGCCCGCCGCCGACCACCACGACGTCCCACGAGCGGGCGGCCAAAGCCGCGATCGGCTGGGGAAGGCCGACGCGGCCCAGAACCGCGGCGGCGGAAGGCGGGAGCGCGGAGGAACGAGCGGGCACGGACAGTCCGATGCGAGAGGGGCGTTGCCAGCCGGGCAGGAAGTCTAATGGCGGCGCCGCAGCAGGTAGCCGAGCAGCGAACGAGGCACGATTCGGAGCAACGCGACGATGAGCTGGTACCGGACGCTCGGTACGCAGACCACCGGCCCTCCCCGCTCGAGCGCGGCCAGCGACGTGTCCACCACATACTCGGCGGTCAGCCAGGGTCGCCGGCGGCGGATCGACGCCGCATCCATCCCCATGCGCTGGTGGAACTCGGTGCGGGTGAACCCGGGACAGAGCGCCTGGACCCGCACGCCGGTGCCCGCGAGCTCCGCCGCGAGCCCTTCGCTGAAAACCGTGAGGTACGCCTTGGTCGCGCAGTAGTTGATGCTGCCCGGGCTGAACAGAAACGCCGCGACCGACGAGACGTTGATCACCGCGCCCGACCGGCGCGCCAGCATGGCCGGAAGCGCCGCGTGGGTGAGGCGCATCGGAGCCAGCACGTGGAGGTGCAGCATTGCCGCCTGGGGACCGGGATCGGTGTCGGCCAACCGTCCCCGGGTTCCGAATCCCGCATTGTTGACCAGCACAGCGAGCGCCGGGCCCACACTGATCCTCGCGACCAGGCGCGTCACCTCGTCGTCCCGCGAGAGGTCGGCCGGGAAGGTCTCGACCGCGATGCCCCGGCGCTCGGTCAGCTCTCGCGCCATTCCCGCGAGCCGGCCCGCGTCGCGTGCTACCAGCAGGAGATCGTGCCCCCGCGCGGCCAGCCGCTCGGCGAACAGGCGGCCAAGCCCGGCAGTGGCGCCGGTCACCAGCGCGAGACGGCTGTCCTGCGGGGGCAAGGGCATTCGACTTCGCGGTCCGGGGCGAGGCAATCTCGGGGTGATCGAGCGCGCCGGGCAAGCCAGGCCCCGTGCAATCTGCGGGGCCGTCTGGCGGGCCCCCGCCCGGTTTCGGCTTGCCCGCGTCTCGGCGGCCCTGCCGTCAACCAATTGGAGGGGCGCAAAACCGGTTCCGATTCCACTGCATAACACACACAGCAATAATCACTTGCTGCTCGCGGTCAGAATCCCCTGCAGCGGGCTGCACTACCGCCTCTCCAATACAATGGCGTGCAATATGCTGCACGGGCCCAAGAGCATGATTTTCGCATAGTTGGCGCAGCCGCGCGTCCGATCCGGGCGCGAACATCCGGAGCTCTCACATGTACAGAATCGAGTTCGAGCCCGGCGATGTCGGGGTGTTTCGGAGCGTCGAGGAAGTCGCGACCGCCATCAAGAGTGGCGTGATCACGGCACGCGCGCGCATTTACCACCAGGCCAGCGACAAGTGGCTTCCGATCGAGTTCCATCCGCACTACCGGAAGGCGCTCGAGATGGTGGCCAGCGGCCACATCGCTGCCTCGTCTTCCCACGCGCATCCTCCCGCGCCTGCTCCCGCGGCCATCAAGGTCGCCGAGCCGGAGCCGGTAGAGCCGGAGCCGGTCGCGCCGGAACCGGTGGAGCCCGAGCCCGAGCCGGTCGCGCTCGCGTCCGAGATGGTGGAGTCCGAGCCAGCGCCCGAACCGGAGCCGGACGCCGAGCCGATGTCGGCTGCGCCGCCGCCTGATTTCGTCTTCGCGGCTGCCCGGTCCCGCGAGATCCGGTTCATTCCCCTCGACCCACCGACGCCGCTCTCCCGCATGCCGCTGGCACCCGCCGAC
>JBIOTT010000315.1:0-26476 GCA_044866195.1 Gemmatimonadales bacterium | reverse complement strand
CATGTACTGCAAGGGTCCGGATCCTTCCGATGAGGTGAGCGGGTGGCATCAAATAGTCGAAGGACAGGCGGCGAAATCGACAGCCTCGCGACCGGTTGATTTTCGTGTCCCTCCGCGCCCAGCTTTCCACTCCCCAACGTCAGAACCGCTCATGCCCTCCCTGCGCCCGATCAGGTGAAGCTCCAGCACAAGCTCGCGCTCGTGGTCCTCGGGCTCCTGCTCGCTGGGGCTCTGGTCGGCTATGTCGCGACCGAAACCAGCGAGACGACGACCGGCGGCAAAGCCGAAACCCCGGCGCCGGCCGCCCTGATCGACCGGCGCCCGCTTCAGATCGCCCAGCGACTGTCGTTGCTGGCAAGCACGGCCGACGAACAGGAGCTCGCCCGGGAGGCGGTCCGGGTAGGCGACCATTCGGTCGATCTCGCCTTCACCATCGCGCTGCTCGAGGCCGCGGAGCATCCGGTCGACTCGACGCCCGAGATCCGGCAGATCCGCGACCGGCTTCAGGCGGCGGCGCGGCTCGTGGCCGAGGACAGCACGCGCCTGGCACAGCTGACGAGCCGGCCACGGGGCGGCAGATCCGAGCCGTTCGAAACCCAGGTGGAGCTGGCGAAGGCCCAGCTCGAGCTGCACCAGGGCGATCTGGGCGACGCGCGCGATGACCTGTTGCGCGCGGGCGGCGATCCACAGGGCCGGATTCGGCAGATGGTGGCGGATCACGACAGCGCCGAGCATGCGGCCAACGCCGCTCGGCCGGGTGCAGGCTCCGCCCCGCGTCGGGCCCCGTACCGCGGACTGCTGGGGGAGATCGAGCGCTGGCGGGCGGTCTGGCACAAGCAGAAGGCACTCGAGCGGGCGCAACGGGAAACCACCACCGGGATCGCCACGCTGACCATGCAACGCCAGGCGTTTGCCCAGCACGTCGAGCAGGTCCAGGGCGCTTCGGCGGAAGATCTGCTGGCCAAGACTCGTCACCTCGCCTCTGATCAGAAGGTGTTGGCCGGAATGACCCGGCGAGTCGAAGACCAGGTCTCGCTGCTCGACCTGTACAGTCGCTGGAGCAGCCAGGTCACGTCTCAGCGGCGCGCGGTCCTCCACGACGTCTTTCTCGACCTCGCTTGGCTGCTCCTTATTCTGTTGTTCATCGTAGCGCTGAGCGCCTGGCTCGAGCGGTTGTTCGTCCGGCTGGCGCCGGAGCGCCGCCGGCTGCATACGCTCCGCACCGTGACCCGGTTCGCAGTACGCGGACTCGGCCTGCTCGGCATCGCGCTGGTCCTGGTGGGCCCTCCCAGCCAGGCCGCCACCATCATCGGCCTGGCGGGTGCCGGCCTTACGGTCGCGCTCAAGGATTTCATCGTCGGGTTCTTCGGCTGGTTCGCGCTGATGGGCCGCAACGGAATCCGGCTGGGCGACTGGGTCGAGATCAAGGGGGTGAGCGGCGAGGTCATCGAGATCACCCCCTTCCATACCGTGTTGCTCGAGACCGGCAACTGGACCGAGGCGGGACACCCCACCGGCCGGAAGGTGACCTTCAGCAACGGGTTCGCCATCGAGGGCCACTACTTCAACTTCTCTACCTCCGGCCAATGGCTCTGGGACGAAGTGGAGCTCATGCTGCCGACCAGCGATGCGCCGCCGATCATCGATGCGATTCGGAAGATCGTGGCCGAGGAGACCAGCGAGAATGCCCGTCTGGCCGAGCAGGAGTGGAGCCGCGCGACGACGGCGCGCGCGGTGAGCGGATTCTCAGCCGAATCGGCGATCGACGTCCGGCCGAGTGCCGGCGGCATGCGCGTGCTGGTACGCTACATCACCCGCGCACACGAGCGCCACCGGCTCCGCACTCGGCTGTATCAGGTCGCAGTCGAGCTGCTCGGCCGGGCCACCGCGGGAGTCCCTACGAACACGTAGCACCCAGCGTGTGTCGCCTCGTTAGTCGTTTCTGTGCGCTGCATCGCAAGCCATTTGAGCCGTGACACCGCTCACGGACACGCATCCACAGCTAGAACATCCTCCCGGGCGGTACTTACTGACCCCCACGCGCTCGATCGGCCAACCAGGAGGTCGCATGCGCATCGTAATGTTTTGCCACTCGCTCATGTCCGACTGGAACAACCGTAGCGCCCATTTCCTTCGGGGCGTGGCGTGCGAGCTGGTCGCTCGCGGCATCGAGGTGACCGTCTACGAGCCTCGCGGCGCCTGGAGCGTCCGGCATCTGCTGGCGGATCACGGGCCCGGCGCCCTCGCTGCGTTCCACCGCGCCTATCCGACCCTGCGGAGTATCCGGTATGAGCCGGTCAGCCTCGATCTGGACCACGCGCTGGAGGGAGCCGACCTGGTTCTGGTGCACGAGTGGAACGACCGGGGGCTGATCCGACGGCTGGGGGAGCACCGGGCCAAGCGGGGACGGTACCAGCTCCTGTTCCACGACACCCACCACCGGTCGGCCACCGCTCCCCAGGAGATGCCGGCCTACCGGCTGGAAGCCTATGACGGGGTGCTCGCCTCGGGCGCGGTGCTTCGGGACCTCTACCGCGCCAAGCGGTGGGCTCGGCGGGCCTGGTTGTGGCACGAGGCAGCAGACATCCGGCGGTTCCATCCGCTTCCCCGGGTCACCACTGAAGGCGACCTCGTCTGGATCGGCAACTGGGGCGTCGGGGAGCGCTCTGACGAGCTTCGGGAGTTCCTCGTCGAGCCAGCGAGGAAGCTCGGGCTACGGGCGAGGGCCTACGGTGCGCGCTACCCCAAGGACGTGCAGACCGAGCTCGCGGCTCTCGGGATCGAGCATGCCGGCTGGCTCCCGAACCATGAGGTGCCCCGGGTTCTATCGCGCTACCGGGTCACGGTCCACGTCCCCCACCAGGCCTTTGCCCGCGCTCTGCCGGGCGTTCCCACCATCCGGGTGTTCGAGGCGCTGGCCTGTGGCATCCCCCTCGTGTCAGCTCCGTGGGAAGACGCCGAGGGTCTCTTCACTCCGGGCGAGGATTTCCTGGTGGCGCACGACGGCCAGGAGATGAGTCGTCAACTGCAGTGCGTGCTGAATGACCCGCCCTTCGCGGCAGCGCTCGCCGCCCGCGGCTTCCGGACCATTCGCGAGCGGCACACCTGCGCCCACCGGGTGGACGAGTTGCTCGCGATCTACGCTCAGCTGGTCTCGCCTCGCGGAGGAGTTGCGGCGTGAGCCCGGCAGTCGATTCTCTGTAACAGCACTTGACGGAAGCGCGCCTCAATTCGTAGGCTGGAGCATCCCTGGCGCCGTCGCCCGCGCCGGATTCCCAAGCACGCCTCCTTCTCACGCGGCCTCCATCGGCGCGGAGTGCAGACGCAGACTATGAGCGCTTCATGCTGGTGGTCGCTGAGCCGGGCCAGGCGATGGTTTCGGGGAGGGGCGGGGTTGGCGGTTGCCCTGGGGCTGACGCTCTGGGCCTGCACCGGAGATCAGCCGACCGCTCCTTCCGAAAGTCCCGCCGAGCCCGAGCAGCTGCTGGGCGGCAAGGGGGGCATCCTTGGTACCGGGCTCGGCGCCCAATTACTTCGCTGTGACCCCGTGCCCGCAGCCCATGCCGCATCGGTCATCGGCCCAAACGGCGGAACCCTTCAGGTAGGACCCCACCAACTCGTCGTGCCCGCGGACGCGCTGCCCGACACCCTCACCATCACGGCCGACGCGCCGAGCGACACGGTCAACAGCATCAGGTTCGAGCCCCAGGGCCTTCAGTTCGAGGCCGGCCATCCTGCCCGGCTCACCATGAGCTACGCCAACTGCCCGCCGCTGGCGAAGCTTCTGCCGAAGCGCATAGCCTACACGACCGACCTGCTGCAGATCCTCGAGCTCCTGATCTCGCTCGACAACGTGCTGCTGCACCGGGTCTCGGCCAACGTCGCCCACTTCTCCCGGTACGCAATCGCATGGTGACGCCAGGAATGCCCGAGCGGGCCAACCAGGCGCAGCTCGACCTGGCAACCCTGCTGTCGGAAGCGCGCGTCTGGGAGCAAACCGGCTATGTCATCGAAGCCCGCGCCGCCTACGACCGGGTGATCGCCGCCGCAATGCAGCAGCGCGATTCCGGGGTTCTGGCCGAGGCCCTCCGCCGCCGGGCCGTCCTGGTCCACCAGGCGGGAGACAGCGTCGCGGCGGAAGACGGGCTCCAGCAGAGCTACGCCGTCGCACGGCTCGCCGGCGACCAGCTCCGCGCGGCCGAAGCGCTAAATGCTCTCGGCGGACTCCGGATCGAGACGGGGCAGCTCGACCGGGCACAATCGGTTCTGGAAGAGGCGGCCACCCTGGCGGAGGACACCCCGACCATAGTGGCGCGGGTTGCCCAGAATCTGGGAGTGATCGCCACGATCCGAGGCGATCGGCCATCGGCTGCGCTGTACTATCGCAGGGCTCTGGTTGCCTACGAGGAGCTCGGGGATGCGCAGGGCCGCGCGCTGGCACATCACAATCTCGGGATGCTCGCAGCCGACGGCGAACGGTGGGCCGAGGCGGATTCCCATTTCGCCGCCTGCCTGGGTGTCGCCCGGGCGGCGGGCGATGCCCACCTCGAAGCGCTTTGCCGGGTGAACCGCGCTGAAGTTCAACTGGCCCAGGGCGATACCGTGGCCGCCCGGGCCGGGGTGGAGACTGCGCGGTGGATCGTGGACATGACGGGCAAGCGATCCGACCTGGCCGACATCGAGCGGGTGCTCGCGCTCTGCGACCGGGCCGAGGGTAAGCTGGAGCAGGCGGAGACCCGGCTGCAGCAGGCTCGAACGCTGGCCTCGCAGCTCGGCGCGCCGCTCACCGCCGCCGAGGCCGCCCATGAGTTAGGCCGGGTCTACCGGGCCATGAACCGGGGCGGCGAAGCCCGCTACTATCTCGAGCTCGCGCTGCGGAGCTTCACCGAGCTGGGCGCGGAAAGCGACGCCGCCCGGGCACGGGCCGAGCTGAGCACGATGGAAGGCGGCGAGGGCCGGCGCACCCCGGCCCGCCGGTGATCCTCAGCCCTGGAGCGAGGGCAGGCTGTCAGCCGAGGTGCGGACGTCGATTTCGTAGTCGACTCGGCGGACGCCGCGCACCCTGTTGGCCGCTTCGACCACGCGCGGGAGCTCGCTCGAGAGAACCGGCCCCCGCAGCGTCACCTTCCCGCCCGACGACGTAACTTCGATCGCCCCCGCGTGCTTTACGGCGTGACCCAGCTCAGCCCGAACCCGCTCCACCAACACATCATCGGACACGTGTTCGCCGGGGACCAGCTCCCGGACGCGGCCCCGCACCTCTGCCACGGCGCCGAGGACATGATTTCTTGCGTTCTCGCCGGCCTTGCGCAACTGCCCGCTACCGTTTCGGGCGGCACTACCGGCACGGTCCCAGGCCAGGTGGCGTCGCCGACTGCCTCTGTCCGGGTCGAGGAAGTACATCAGGCCGGCGCCGATCCCGATGCCGGTGACCAGGTTGACCAGGTGATTGGGAGTTCGTGAGTTCATAGGATCCTCTGCTTCGGCGCACTCACGCCGCCGGCACCCGGGCCAGCAGCTCGTGCACTTCGTGGTCAGTAGTCTCGGAGAAGTCCTCGTACCAGAGCCCCACCGCGTGGAACGGCTCCGGCGTGACCGCACAGACGATCTCGTCGGCCACATGGCGAAAGGCCTCGCAGGTCTCCGCCGCGGCCACCGGCACGGCGACCACGATTCGCCGGGGTCCTTTCGACCGTAGCGCCTCGACCGCAGCCAGCATGGTCGACCCGGTAGCCAATCCATCATCCACCAGGATCACGGTCTTGCCGGTGAGATCCACGAGTGGGCGGTCGCCGCGGTAGCGCCGTTCCCGCCGCTCGAGCTCCAGCCGCTCACGCCGGGTGACCTGCTCGATCTGGGCTGGGCTGACGCCCAGCTGCTGGATGAGATCGTGGTTCAGGAGGACGATCACGTCCCCGCGGCGGGCGTAGCCCCGGAGCCCCCCGGCCAGGCGGCGCCCTGCGTAGGCGCGGTTGTGGAAGCGTGCAGCCACGGCCCCACTCCTTCTGTGCCCCGTCACAGTGATCCACGTCCCCGGTGCCGTCTGTAGTCTTGATCACACCCCGGGCGGCCGGTCACACTGACGGGAACCAATTCCGGCGCGGAGGCATTCAAAGCCTGAACGCGTTCACTCCTCGGCCGGGCTACTCCATGATCGCGATTCGGCACAAGCAGACCGGCGCCGTGCTGCTCGAGCTGCCCGGCGACACGCTGGCCGGTGCCGCCCTGGGCGGGGCGGTGCTGGTGGGGGCCGACCTGAGGGGTGGGGACCTGCGGGGCGCAGATCTGCGGGGCGCCGATCTATGCCAGGCCGACCTGCGGAACGCCAACCTCGCGGGCGCGAAGCTGGCCGGAGCCGACGTCACCCTTGCCAACGTCGCCGGCGCCAGCTTCCGCGGCGCGTCCCTGATCGACGTGCGGCTCCAGGCGGTCACGCTCGAGGTCGCCGGCCCCGCACGAACCGATTTTCATGCCGCCGATCTGACCCGGGTCACTCTCAAGAACTCGAACCTCGCGGGATCGGACTTCACCGATGCGAGGATGCGCCGGGTGGACCTGACCCACGTCAACCTGGCCGGCGCTGACCTGGCCGGCGCTGATCTCACCGACGCCAATCTCAGCCATTCCACCCTCACCGGGGCGAGCCTGCGCTACGCTACGGCGGTCGGGGCGCTGCTCAACGCGGTGGACCTGAGGGGAGCGGACCTGCGGGAGGCCGAGCTGGCCTATGCGGTACTGAACGGGGCGAGCCTCGCCGGCGCGGACCTCACCGGGGCCCATTTTTCCAAGACCGTCATCGCACGCTGCCCCGACCTGCACCAAGCCGCCGGGCTTGGCCTGGTTGACCATACGAGCCCTTCGGCGGTGGACCTGGCGACCCTCCGACGCTCGGGCCCATCACTTCCCCGCGAGTTTCTGGAAGGGGCCGGCCTGGAGTAGGTCTGGAGCTCAACGAGCTCACGGGTGGCCATCAGGCCCCATCCAACCGCTCCAGCCCGGTCGGCGCACCGCGCGCCCGGGCTTGGCCCCCGTGTGGGAGCCATTTCGCACCACCGCGACTCCGTTCACGAAGACGTCGCGAATCCCGGTCGACAGCTCGTGCGAGCGCTCATAGGTCGCGTGATCAATGACGGTCGCGGGGTCGAAGACCACGAGGTCGGCATGCATGCCCTCCCGCACGAGACCACGGTCGGCCAACGAGACCCGTTCAGCCACCGCAGAGGTCATCTTCCGGACGGCATCCTCGAGCGGCAGCAGGTGCCGCTCCCGAACGAAGCGCCCCAGAATCCGAGGATAGGTGCCGTAGGCGCGGGGGTGGGTCTCGCTGCCGTGGGTGTTCGCCGGGTCGCTGGACCCGGCGTCGGTGCCGAACTTGATCCACGGCTGCCGGATCTGCAGTGCCAGATTGTCTTCCGAGGCGAGAAAGAACATGGCACCAAGCCGAGCCTTCTCCTCGATGGTCAGGTCCATCAGGACGTCCACCCACTCGCGCTGGCGAGCGGCCGCGATCTCCGCCAGGCTCCGGTTCTCGAATCGCTTGTTTTCCGGCCGCTCGAAGTCGGTGACCCGCACGCCCTCGGGCGTTGCCAGCTGACAAAGGTTTTCCCAGGTGTCCGAGCGCTCGGCGAGCACCTCGGCCCGGATCCGGGCGCGGGTGGCGGAGTCGGTGAGGTTGTTCAGCAGCTTGCCGCCGGCCGAAGCCCACGGCGGAAGGCAGGCAGACAAGGCGGTGCCGCCGGCGACGTAGGGGTACATGTCCGCCCCTGCGTCGAGACCCGCCGCCCGCGCCGAATCGATCTTGGCGATTGCCAGCTCGGCCTTTGGCCAGTTGCGCTTGCCTGCTGCTTTCAGGTGATAGATCTCCACCGGCACGCCGGCCTCACGGCCGATCGTGAAGGCCTCGTCGATGCCCTCGAGATAATGGTCGGCCTCCGATCGCATGTGGGTGATGTAGATGCCATGGTACGGCGCCATGGCTCGCGCGATCTCGACCAGCTCCGCTGTCGAAGCGTAGTTGCCGGGCGGATAGATCAGCGCGGTTCCCAGGCCGAAGGCACCGTCTTCCATTGCCCGCCGCATCAACGCCCGCATCGTGTCGAGCTCGGTAGCCGTCGGAGCCCCCTCGGCTTGCCCTTTGGCGTACGCCCTCACGGTTGTGGCGCCCAGGAACGAGCCGGCATTGATCGAAATGCCATGCCGCTCCATGGCGGCGAGCCAGGCCCCGAATCCATGGGGGCCGCGGAAGGGCGCGACAGCAGCTCGTACGGCGGCGCTGTCGGAATAGGGGAAGAAGAACTCGGCGAAGGGCTGGAGGTTGTCGTTCCAGGGAGCGGGCGTGTACGCCTCGCCCATGATCTCCGTCGTGATGCCCTGAGTGACCTTGCTTAGCGCCCGGCCGTCGCCCAGCAACAGGTTGTCGTACGATCCGCCCTGGATGTCGATGAAGCCCGGTGCGACCACCATTCCGTGCGCATCGATGCGAAGCGGCGCGGCGGCACCCGCCAGAGTGCCTGCAGGCCCAACGTGCGCGATCCGATCGTCCCTGATTCCGACGTCGCCCAGGTACCAGGCATTGCCGGTACCGTCCACGATGCGGCCGCCGCCGATGATCACGTCATAGCGGGAACCGCCGGATGGCCCGGCGATGCCGGGCCCCGGGTGGCACGCGGCCAGCGCCGCAGCCGCCAGTGCTGCAAGGTGAGGGCGCATTAGTCTCTTATCGCTCCGCGGGTCGGAACAGGAGGTCCTGGAAGTCGTAGCTGAAATCGGCGAGCTCCGACACAGGGGCCATCTTCATGACATCGACCGAGCCGCCGATCTTCCAGCCGGCGAAATATCCATCGATCGATACGCCCATCCCCATTGCACGGTGGGAGGAGGCCCAGCTGATCCTGGCCGAAGCCGATGTGGCGGCTGGGAACGTCGCGGGAGCGGTCGACATCATCAACATGCTGCACGCGAGGGCGGGGATCCCGGCGTACGGCGGCGGCACCGCGGATCAGGTCATGACGCAGATCGTGGACGAGCGGAGGCGCGAGCTCTTTCTGGAAGGTCAGCGGCTGGGCGACATCATCCACTACGGATTGCCGCTCTTTCCGGCGCCGGGAACGCCGTTCCCGGAGGTGGGAGGCGTCTTCGGGACTCAGGTCTGCTTCCCGCTGCCCGCGGTGGAACGATTGAACAACCCCAACATCCCGGACTGAGCGCGCCCGGTCCGGGAGGCGGAGGGTCTCACCTGACCCTGACGAAAGCGACCCGGAGCCCGCTCGCCGCCCCGATCGGGCGGCCGCTCCCGCTCCACAGCTGCAGCGCCTGCGTTCCGCGCTCGGACGCGGTCAGCAGGAAGAACGAAGCTCCCGTTCCGGGCAGACCAGTCACGGTCCTGGCAAAGTTGCCCGAGACGAGCGGTGGCGGAACGAGCGGCCAGACCGGCCTCCCGGATTCGGTGAACAGCCCACAACGCGTTCCGCCACACGTCAGCTGCGTCTGACCGAACCAGTAGATATTCCAGAGGTTGAAGCTCGGGATGATGATGCGCGGGTCGGCGGCCTTGTCCACCGGCGTCTGCTGGAAGATCGCCGTCGCGAGGTTCCAGTACACCAGCAGGAGCGGAATCGGCTGTCCCGTGTGGCGGCTCAGGTTTGCCAGGCTGCTGAGCTGCGGCTCGTTGACCAGAGACCGAACGAACCCGGCCTCGTCGGCGGCGTACTGGTCAGCCGCCCATCGGGCGATCGCCCAGCCCGCCCCGTAGATCGCGGGCACGTCTTTCCCCGACCCCTCCGCATTGCCGGTCTCGCCCTCGAGATACATAAAGAGAAACGGAAAGTGACTCACGACCAGCCCGATGGGGTTGTCGCCCCAGCACGGGTCGGCGATGCCGAGGTCGAGCTCGCAGGCCACCGTATCGTTGAAGACCGCATGGCTCTTCCAGCGCGCGTTGTTGAAGTGGCGCAGCCAGATCTCCTCGGATAGCTGGGCGAGACCCTCCTCGAGCCAGACCTCCTCCAGTACCGGGCTGTGGTTGACGATGCGGCTGGCGAAGGAGACGATGTGTTTGCTCTCGTGCGCCGCGACCGCGCGCAAGAGCTTCCGCCAGAACGTCAGACGCAGCGTGGATGTCCCCGGAGTCCAGGAGTAGAACATCTCGGTCTCGTTGCTGTAATTGGCATCCGGTCCGCTCCCGACGAACGGGAAGAAGTCGCAAAGGTTCACGAGGCCCGGTACCCCACCGTCCAGGTTATTGAGCGCCGGCGTGATCGTCACGGTCACCTTCCCTGTCCCTGAGAGGCTCGCGTCGTAGGCCAGGGGATCGCCCACATAGCTCTCAAGGTGCGGCCAGGTTATTTGATCGTATTCGTCCGCAAATGTCTGGTAGAACCCGGAGTCGGGGCGGTCGCGATCGGGCCACCTGGCCCGGCTGGTATCGGCGAGCACGATGACGTGCTGCCCCACAGCCACCGTCCGGACGCCGATCGAGTCCACGTCGGCGCGGCCGCCCGTGGGGCTGTTGGGGACGTAAACCTTGTTCACGGTGCCGATCGTTTGCGCGATTCGCGCCCGCAGCGGAGCGAGGCGTGGCCCGGCGCCGCGCAGGCGTGCCTGAGTCCGTTCCGGGCTCCCCCGCCAAGCGTAGATCTGGCGGTTGCGCTCCAGCGTTTGCAGATGGGTCCCCGCGCTCCGCTCGATCGCGGGCAGGCCCGTGTGCTCAGGCCCCTGCAAGCGATAGGTTCGGGGCGCCGCGGCGCGGGGGGGTTCCGGGTTCGGCGATGGCGCGGTCGCGAGGGCCATCGCGGGCTCACCTGCGCCGCTTACCAGAGCACCGGCGAGCGTGAAGTCCTCGCTGATCGGATACGCCGGATTGGTATTCACCACGCCGATCAGATACTGCGCTAACGGCTCCAGGGTGAGCTGGGTGCTGAACCTGGGCGAGTCGAGGAAGACCACTGATTGGCCTGCCGCCGGGAGAGCCGTCGTGCCGCTCGCATCGAGCACGAACAAGGTCACCTCGATAAGCTGCGCCTGTTCGTCGCCTCCGAGGAAACGATCGGGACCGTGGCCGTGTAGCTGCCGGTGCTGAGGCTTCGGCTCGTGGCGGTGAGCGTCACTGTCGCTGGGGTCGTCGCGCGGTCCAGGCTGGCGCTCAGCCATCGGACGCCACCGCCGTAGGTGACGGGTCCCACGGCGAGGCTGGTGAGCGGCTCGTTCAGGGCGCTCCGAACGACAACCGTCTGCGGCGGCGGCGCAGGCCCGCCGACGAGCCCGCCGAACGACACCGACTTGGTGGGGAGCACGATGTTCGATCCGCCGCCCGGTTCGGTCGAACCGTCGCCGCCACAGCCGGCGACCAGGAGTCCAAGGGCACCGGCGACCGCATCGCGCAGTCTTCCCATGCGGACCTCCGTAAGGCCGTTACGAACACCCGATCCTGCGTGGACGAACGCAGCGATGGCTTGATGCAGCTACGCTGGACGCATGCAGCGTGCGGCGGCGGCACCGCTTTCATACAGCCTCACGTCGAAGCGACGCGAGCTTCCTTTGTGTGGTGTGCAGTAACATTGCGCCACGAGCTCGGTCCCCGCTACTGTCGCGGCACGAGGCAGACTGCGGCGCGAGCCCCCCACCGAGCGCGTACCGGCCCGCTTGCGACAGCGGTTGCAACGAACGGTCGCAGAGACGTGAGGAAGCGCCCGTGGTGCGACACGGGCCGTGGCGGGTGGCGGCTCACCGCTCGGCGGCGGCCCGGGCGGCGCTCCCTCGGCGCCCCAGCCTACTGCCCGCATCCCGCTTAGATTCGATCGGAGAGCGATTGGACGTCCGGGTCACAAACTGAGCAGCATGTCACTCTCACCGCCTCACACGGCTCCAACCGACCGGCCCGGCATGGGCGCCGTGCTGCAAGGCGGCGGGTGCAGCTATCGCGTCTGGGCGCCGTTCGCCGAACAGGTAAGTGTGTGGGGCGACTTCTTCCACGCCGGGAACAACGACCCGGTCGACTGGCTGGAGGTGCCGATGGCCCGCGACGCCGTGAGCGGCGACGGGGCCACCTATTGGTCGGCCTTCATCCCCGGCGCCAAGGCCGACTCGCTGTACAAGTTCTTCCTCACTTGCCATGGCACTCAGCCGGACACCCACCAGCAGGCTAAATGGAAGCACGACCCGTACGCCCGTGATGCCGTAAGCACGGCCGGCAACTCGGTGGTGGTCGACCGCGACTTCGACTGGTCGGGGGACGACTTCCAGATGCCCCCATGGAACGAGCTGGTCATCTACGAGCTGCACATCGGCAGCTTCAACAAGCAGCCAGGCGCGGGGGTGGGCACCTTCGAGCAGGCGATCGAAAAGGTGGATTACCTGGCACGGCTGGGCGTCAACGCCATCGAGGTCATGCCGGCGTTCGACTTCGATACCGTCACGTCGATGGGCTACAACACCGCTCTGCCGTTCGCCATCGACAACGCCTACGGCCGGACCCACACGTTCAAAGAGTTCATCAAGGCTGCCCACCGGCGCCGCGTGGCCGTCATTCTGGACGTGGTCTACAACCACTTCGGCCCGGAGGGCCTGGAGGATGGGCTGGGCCGCATCGACGGCTGGTGGAAGGAGCCCGACAAGTGGGGTATCTATTTCTACCCCGACATACGAGCCTACACGGCCTTTGGCGAGCGGCCGGATTTCGGGCGCCCGGAGGTCCGCCGGTTCATCCGCGACAACGCCATGACCTGCCTGGAAGAGTTCCGCCTGGACGGCCTTCGGCTGGATTCGACCATCAACGTCCGCCGGGCAATCGGCCGCTTCGGCGACAACGGCGAGCTGCCTGATGGCTGGACCCTGTTGCGGTGGCTGGGGGAGGAGAAGCGGGCCAGTCAGCCCTGGAAGATCCTGATCGCCGAGGATCTGCAGAATGACGATGCCATCACCCGCGACGCGCTTCAGGGTGGCATGGGGCTCGACGCGCAGTGGGACAACCGGTTTCCCGGCCGAGTCCGGGACCTGATGCTGGCGCCGGACGACGAGGCACGCGAAGTGGCGCCCCTGGTCGACGCGATCTCCTATTCGTACAGCGGCGCGGGCCCCTTCCAGCGGGTCATTTACACTGAATCGCACGACGAGGCGAAGCAGCAGCGGGTCACCGACGCCACTGCGCCCGGGGATGCCGACGGCTGGCGGGCCCGCAAGCTCTCCACGCTCGGCGCCGCGCTGGCGTTCACCTCGCCGGGCATCCCGATGATCTTCATGGGGCAGGAGTTTCTGGAATATCGCCGGTGGACCGATGCTCGGGATGATATCCCGCTGGACTGGGGGCGGGTCGAGTCGAGCGGCGGGATTCTCGAGCTGTACCGGCGGTTGATTCAGCTGCGCCGGAACCGGGACGGCAACACACGCGGCTTGTGCGGGCCGAACACGCGGGTGTTCCATGTCAATCCGGAAGCCGCGGTTGTGGCCTTCCACCGCTGGGATCGGGGCGGACCCGGTGACGACGTAGTCGTCGTCGCCAACCTGAAGAATTGCCGGTACGACAGCTACAACGTCGGACTTCCCCGCGGCGGGCCCTGGTACCTGCGCTTCAACAGCGATTGGACGGGGTACTGGAGCGACTATGGCAATGCCGGGTACGATACCACGGCGCAACCGGGCGAAAATTACGGCATGCCGTACAACGCCGATGTAGGGCTGGGCCCGTACAGCGTCATCGTACTTTCGCAGTAGCCACCGGAAACTCTCTGCTCCCCCCCTGGGCCAGCTCGAAGCTCTCCTCGCCGAGCGCCAGCTTGATGGACCCGGCGGCGGACGGCAGCGAGGTGATCCCTATGCGCTCGTGGGTCAGGTCGAGCTGGATCGCGTGGCCGCGGTATTGCACCCGCAGGCGGAGGTGGCGCAGCGGGAGCGGAAGCCTCGGTTGGAGGCGGAGGACGTCGCCGCGGGTCTCGAGGCCCGTGTAGCAGCGCTGGACGATGTCCAGCGTCCCCGCCATGGCGCCGAGGTGGATACCCTCCGGGGTGGTGCCGCCCTGCGTGTCCGCAACGTCGCTCTCCAGCGCCTGGGCGAACAGCTCCCAAGATCCCGGACGGTCCGAGCGGGCCAGCACCCAGGAGCCCACCACCCGGCCCAGGGTGGAGCCGTGCGACGTCCGGCTCATGTAGTAGTCGATGGTCCGGGGGATGGAGTCGGGATCCAAGGTGTACCCCAGCCGCTCCAGCAGCTCCCCCAGCTCCTCCGCCGAGAACAGGTAAAACAACATGAGCACGTCCGCCTGCTTCGTGACCTGGTACCGGTTCGGAGTGTCACCCTCGGCCTCGAGAATCCGGTCCAGCCGGTGGATGTCGCCATAGCGTTCGCGGTAGGCAGCCCAGTTCAGCTCGTCGAGTTGCTCGTAACCTTCGAACTGGCACAGGATGCCGTCGTGGAACACCAGACGCATCTTGCGGCTCACGTCCTCCCAGCGGGCGATCTCGAGATCGGTGAGATCAAGGCACTCGCGCAGCTCCTGAGCCCGATCCGCCGGCAACAACCCGAGCACCTCCTGCGCGCGGCAGAGGACCCACACAGCCATCAGGTTGGTGTAGGCATTGTTGTCGACCCCGCCCTCTTCCCGGTCGGGATAACCGTCGTGGTACTCGTCCGGCCCCATCACGCCCTGGATCTCGTAGCGGTCGAGCGTCCGGTTGTAGCTGGCGATGCTGGCCCAGAACCGCGCGATCTCGATGATCATCTCCGCGCCGAAGAGCGAGAGGAACTTCAGGTCGGCGGTGACCTGGTAATATTGCCACACGTTGTAGGCGATCGCGGAGTTGACGTGCCGCTGGCGCTGCGACCGGTCGGGAAGCCACCGCCCCGAGCGGGGATTGAGGTGCAACCGCTGAGTCTCCTCCCGGCCGTCGCTCCCGCTCTGCCAGGGGTACATGGCCCCGCGATAGCCGGCGTTGCGGGCGGCGATTCGGGCCTCGGGCAGCCGCCGGTAGCGATACATCAGCAGGGCGCGGGTGATCTCGGGCGCTCGCAGGTTGAGCAGTGGAAAGATGAACAGCTCGTCCCAGAAGATGTGGCCCCGGTAGGCCTCACCGTGGAGCCCCCGGGCCGGCACGCCAACGTCCAGATCGGTGGTGTGGATCGAGGCGGTCTGCAACAGATGGAAGATGTGGAGCCGCAAGATACGAAGCTCGCGGCTGTCGTCACCGTCGTCGCGCTCGGTCTCCATCGCGATGTCGAACCGCCGCCAGAGATGCTTCCAGGCCTCGGCGTGGGTCTGCACCAGCCCGTCGAAGTGGCCGGCACCCTCCAGCAGCTGCCGAGCCGCAAGGCCGCACTCGGAGATGGCGCGGTCCCGCGAGGTATAGAGACTCGCCACCTTCTCCACCGTGACCGGGGTTTCTTTCATCGCCTGAACCTGAAGCAACTGGGCGACGTACCCTGGCTGCTCGATCAGCTCCCTGCCTGGAGCGGCGATGTCGCCGCCGTGGAACACCCGGGTTCGGGCGGCCCAGGCCAACTCTATACGCGCCTGACTGGTCCTGACCTTGAGATAGATCGTGTCGGCGCCGGGCGACGCGGTCTCCAGCGGCTCCAGATGCTTGCTGTTGAGCTGGCGATATCGGGCTACGCCCGAGTTGATCACGCGGCCATCGAGCGCGGCCAGCAGGTCGAGCCGGCCCGCCCAGTTGAGCGGCGTGATGACGGTTTCGTGGGCACCGAGATGGGGCTGCCCCATGTGGACCAGCCGCCGGCTGAACAGAGCCGTCTCGCGTCCCTGGCGGTCGCGGAAGCAGAGCTTGCGGTGCAGGATGCCGCTGGCCAGATCCAGCTCCACGCGATACTCAAGCAGCTCGACCTCGCCCAGGTTGAACCAGGGCCCCCCCTCGATGCGGAACGTCAGCGGAAGCCAGTTGGGTACGTTGACCAGGTCTTCGTTCCACACGGTGCGACCGGCGAGCTCGGTCGGGAGCCGGTTGTAGCAACCTGCCACATAGGTGCCCGGATAGTGCACCGCGTCCGCCGAGGCCTCGGCCGCGGCCCCGCGGGTTGCGAAGTATCCGTTGCCCAGGGTACAGAGCGCCTCGCGCAGGCCCTCCTGGCGCGGCTCGAAGCCGTCGTATACCAGAGACCATCCCCGAGATGGCGGCTCGGAATGCGTTGTGGCCATGGGCTCGATCAGCCGCCAACCGGTCCTTGGCGGGCCCGCTGAATCGCGATCAGCTCCGCCAGGAAGCGCCGGACCTCCTCCGGATGGTCCAGCCTATAGCGCGCGGAGATGGCCGCTGCCGGCGGGTCGCCCACCACGATCCCGATCCCCTGATTCGCCAGCGCGGCGAACGCGTCCTCGTCCGTGAGATCGTCACCGAGATAGAAGGGCAGCA
This sequence comes from Gemmatimonadales bacterium, assembly GCA_044866195.1. Classification (GTDB taxonomy): domain Bacteria; phylum Gemmatimonadota; class Gemmatimonadetes; order Gemmatimonadales; family GWC2-71-9; genus DASQPE01. The sequence continues at coordinate 10,124 of JBIOTT010000315.1, read as the reverse complement.
CATCCGGTCGATCGAGGCCGAGGGCCGTCAGTAGCCAGAGCACCGCCTTTCCCTTGTCCCAGGCGAGCCGGGGACGGAGCTCGAACACCATCTTTCCTCCGGTCTTTCGCAGCCGGGGATGCGCCGCGGCGACCTGGTCGACCGCCATTTCCACCCGGGGGTGATCGTCGGTCGCGGCCAGCCGATAGTGCACTGCCAGGGCATAGCGTTTGGGCTCGATCAACACGCCGGCGACGCCTCCGAGCCGCTGCCGCAGCTCCGCTTCGGCCTGACCGAGGACGCTGGCGTAGTCAGCTCCCTCCTCATGCTGCATGGTAAAGCCGTCCGGACCGGCGATGTCGAAGCCCTGGCTGCCGGCATAGACCAGCGAGTCCAGCCCCACCAGCCGCTGCACGTCGGCACGGTCGCGGCCGCTCACCACGACAACCGGGCAGAGGCGCGCCAGATCGCGTACCGTCTCCCGCACCGGTTCGCCGAGCACCGCGAGTTCGGGTCGGTCGGCGATCGGGGTGAGGGTGCCGTCGTAATCGAGGAAGACGGCCGGCTCCCTGCCCTGCAGGCTCTGCCGGATCTCCCGCAGCGAGTCGAGCGCCGACGGCAGCGCAGCCGACCGGCGGGGGAGTAGATCCCGCAGATCCGAGAGCGCAATGTCGGCGCCGTTCCGCCTCAGCTCATCGCTATGGCCGCCCCGGTCGACCCCCACCACGAGGCCGAAGCCGCCGCGATGTCCGGCCTCCACCCCAGCCACCGCATCCTCCAGCACGGCGGCGCGCTTGGGCTCGACGCCCAGGCGCGCGGCGGCCTCGCGGAACATGTCCGGCGCCGGCTTGCCCCGCAGGCCGAGTCGGGCAAGGTCGACACCGTCGACCCGTACGTCGAACCAACCCTCGAGTCCCGCCGCTCGCACGACCGCCTCGCAGTTTTCGCTGGACGAGACTACGGCCAGACGCACCCCCTGCTTCCGCGCTGCTGCGAGAAGGGCGACCGTGTCCGGGTAGACCTCGACTCCGGCCTCGGCAAGTCGCCGGTTGAAGTAGGCATTCTTTCGATTACCCAGCCCACAGACCGTCTCGGCGTCGGGCGGATCGTCGGGGCTGCCATACGGAAGGGAGATCCCTCGGGAGGCGAGAACGCTCTGCACCCCATCGTACCGAGGCTTCCCGTCTACGTAGGCGCGATAGTCACGCACGACGTCGAACGGCTCGAACGGTCGGTGCTCGCGCTCGCTTCGGCGGGCAAAGAACTCGTCGAACAGCTGCTTCCACGCGGCGGCATGCACAACGGCGGTCTTGGTGAGGACGCCGTCGAGATCCACCAGCAGGGCCGAGACATCCTCGAGGGTCGGGGGTGGGGCAAGGCCCATCGATCGGGTCGACTCGCTGTCGGTGCCGGGCGTCATCGCTCGGGGGCGTACTTGAGGCCGGTAACCAGCGTCGTAAACATCGCCCCTCCATCCTGGACGCCGGAACTCGAACGCCGTGCAACCAGCGTGCATTGGCCTGGGCGAGCGCTCCGTGAGCGGGGTCACGAGACGCCGGGAGACGGTCAGGGGCTGGCGCTCGGGCGAAGTGGTGCCCGCCGCCGAGGCGGCGCGGCGCGTGGGAGCTCGGCAGATGAGCCCTGCTTTACTCCTGTTGCGCGCGTCGGGCAAAGAGTGCGATGGGGATGCCGATCAGGAGGACGTGTACCACGATACTGAGGCCGATCCACAGCGGGTCCCTCGGCCCGGGGCGTGCTGCCGACAGCGGCACGACGATGTAGTTCATGACCCCGTAAAGCAGCAGGCCGTAGCCGGCGCCACACAGCAGAGGCCGTTGCCAGAGCAGGGGCCAGCGGCGCGCGACCAGGTAATACACCACCGACATCGATAGAGCGATGAAGTAGTGCAGCCCGAGCCCGAGTGCCGCAGTCCCGGCGCCGCCCTTAAAGCTGGCTTCACCCAGGAGGCCAGCTGCGATCGACTGGAGTATGCGCTCCACCGGCACGTTGCTCTTCAACGCCCAAAAGGTGCAGGCGTAGACGATGTCGAGAGTGCCGGCGACAATGCCGCCGGCCAGCACGAATACCAGTGGGTGAGTGCGGGGGGTCGGTAACGATGCTGTGATCATCGCTTGGCGGCTGCCTGCGAGCGCAGGCGCTCCTCCTCCCGCAGGTCGGGCGTGAGCTCGGGACCGAAATCCTCGGCCTCCACGCGAAAGCCGGCCATCAGCTCCTTCGTTTCGGTGAAAGGCCCGTCGAGGACCTTGGGTATTCGCATTCGTCTGCCTCCGTTTGGCATCGACGTTTCTGAGCGCGGCTCGCTCGACGCGCCCTGCCGTCCCACAGAATAGGGGCGACAAAGGACCAGGGCGAGGGCCAATTCCAGCCCATTCGAGCAGGCCAATTCCTGTGCGCGGCAGTAGATTGGCCGGATGGATTTTCACGTCAGCCTTATCGGCCGGAAGGATCTCAGTGGGGAGATCTACCGGCAGCTGCGGCGCGCCATCTTCGATCGCCGGCTCCGGCCGGGCGATCTCCTGCCCCCGACCCGGGAGCTGGCATCGGGCCTGGGTGTCTCCCGCACCACGGTCACCGTCGCGTATGACCGGCTTGCGGGCGAGGGCTTCGTGACGGCGCGCGTCGGGGCCGGCACGTTCGTGAGCGATCAGGTCGCCCGGGTTCCGCTCGAGCCGAAGCGGCGTCCGGCCGACGGGGCGCTGCGACCGCGACCCATCTGGGACTCGATCCCCCTCTCCACGCCGTTCGGGCATGAGGCACAGTTCGATTTCCGCACCGGTCTTCCCGACGGAGCCCTGTTCCCGCATAAGCGGTGGCGCCGCCTGATGGCCCGTGAGCTACGCTCAGAGAGTTTCGGTGCCGGCGTGTACGCCCACCCCGCGGGGCATCGCGGCCTGCGCGAGGCGATCGCCCGGCACATCGGCATCGCCCGCGGAGTCGAGGCCTCGGCGGACGATGTCACGATCACGAGCGGCAGCCAGCAGGCGCTCGATGTCGTGGCCCGGGTGCTGCTCGCGCCGGGCGATCGGGTTGCGGTGGAAGACCCCGGCTACCCGCCACCCAGACGGCTGTTCCAATCGCTCGGTGCGCGAGTCGTCGGTGTGCCGGTCGATGAGCACGGGCTCGTGGTCGACGCCCTCCCCCGTCAGGCCCGACTCATCTACGTCACGCCTTCCCACCAGTACCCGCTCGGCGTGTCCATGGCGCTGGCGCGGCGCGTGGCGCTGCTGGCCTGGGCCGAGCGGCACAACGCCGCGATCATCGAGGACGACTACGACAGCGAGTTTCGTTTTGGAGAGCGTCCGATCGAGCCCTTGCAGACTCTCGACACCCGCGGCCGAGTGGTGTACGTCGGCTCGTTCTCCAAGACCATGCTGCCGGCGCTCCGTCTGGGGTTCGTCGTGACCCCGCCGTCCCTGCGCGCCGCCGTGCACAAGGCGAAGTTCGTGGCCGACTGGCATACGTCGACGCTGGTTCAGGCGACGCTGGCGCGGTTCATCGATGACGGTGGGTTCGCCCGCCACATCCGCAAGGTGGGTAGCGTCTACCGGCTCCGCCACGCGCTGGTCATGCAGGGGTTGATCCGCCAATTCGCCGATCATCTCGAGGTCATCCCGTCGGCGGCCGGGCTGCACGTCACCGCCCTGGCCCGCAGCGCCTCCGCCGACCGGATTGCCGCGGTCGTTCGGCGGGCGTCCGAGGGCGGCGTTCAGGTTCAGGAGCTGTCCAAGTTCGCGGTCGAGCCACCGGGGCGGCCCGGGCTGGTGCTGGGCTACGGGGCCATCGCAACGGCCCACATCGAAGAAGGACTGCGCCGGCTCCGGGGCTGCTTCGAATAACTCCGGAGCGACCAAAAAAGGATCATTGACAGCGCTGGGCCGATGTCGTAGTGTGGCGGCCCGCGCGCAGACTTTTGGTCGTTCGCGCGGAGCTCTGTGAGCATCGCAATGTGCATCGCGGGTAGATGCGTGACGATCGTGCAGTCGGTGTGCTAATCGGCGCGGGAGTGGTGGGTGCGCCGGCGCAGGTGAGACAGCAGGTGACGACTTTAGAAGGTGCGGTCACTGGGAGAGTCCGCACGCTGTGCTGTTCGCGAGTCGACTAATGCGCTGACGTCGCTTCACATCCGCGAGCCTTCCGCTTCCCCTCCGCTGCATCGGATCCGCACTTCCTGCGCGACGGTGTTGGACTTTCCGGGCCGCGCCTACATCCATCCGCGAACGACGAGGACGATGCGAGCAGAGGTAACCCGTTCAACAAGTAGGAGGTACGCCATGCTCGAACAAACAGCCCAGGCGATTGGTGCGGGCGGCATCCCGCCGGGCCTGGGAGCGGGCTACGGCTACGGTATCCCGCCCTTCGCCCAGCCGGGCTTCGGGAGCCCACTGGGCATCGCCGGGCCGCGGTTCCTGCCCTTCAACGTCGGGCCGGGTGTCCCCGGCTACGGCTACTCGGTCCCATTTGCCCAGCAAGCGCAACAGCAGCCCCAGCTTCAGCTCGTTCCCGTGCTCACCCCGCAAGGGGTGGCCTACTTGATCGGCCTCGTCAGTCAACCTACCGGCGCCGGATTCGGCGGCGGGCTCGGAGTCCCACAGCTTGGCGGGTTCGGAGGTCAGCAGGCTGGGGGATTTTTCGGAGGCCAGCAACCCGGCGGATTTGGTGGCGGGCTCGGAGTCCCGCAGCTTGGCGGGTTCGGAGGTCAGCAGGCTGGGGGGTTTTTCGGAGGCCAGCAACCCGGCGGATTTGGTGGCGGGTTCGGAGGCCAGCAGGTCGGCGGGGCGCAGGGATTGCCTGGAGGCGGTTACGGCCAGCAGCCCATGGGCGGCGCCGGTGGCGGAATGCCTGGAGGCATCTCGCCGTTCCAGCTGCAACCGCAGATCCCCCAGCAGTTCCAGATCCCCCAGCTCCCACTGGCGTGGCAACAACCCCAAATGCCCTGGCAGCAACAGCAGATCCCGTGGCAGCAACAGCAGATCCCGTGGCAGCAGCAACAGACGCCGTGGCAGCAGCAACAGACGCCATGGCAGCAGCAACAGACCCCCTGGCAGCAGCAGCAGACCCCTTGGCAGCAGCAGCAGCCGGGACTTGGCCAGGTCGGCGGCCCGTTCTTCCCGGGCGGACCCATCCACTAGTAACGCAGACCGTGGCCGGTTCGGGACTCCCCTGAACCGGCCACGTTCAGAGAGGAGCACGAGGTGACATTCGAAGGAACCCAGGGCCTGGGCCTCACGGGTACCGCGATCGGCGGATTCGGCAGCTCCGTCCCGAGATTCGCGGCCATGGAGGCTCCGATGGCGACAGCGGCACCGCACCCGGTCCTCGCCCCATACCAGACCACCCCCGACGTCGAGGCCCGCGCAGCTGCCGACTTCATGCAGGATGCGAGCGCCGATCTGATCCGCAAGCTCTACCGGTATCTGGAGACTAATGGGCAGCAGTATCGGCAGCTCGCGGAATGCGTCCCGCTGGTCCAGCGCGCGGCCGAGCTCTACGGCGCTCGGGACTATACCGCGGCCTTCTCGCAAGCATACCAGGCCTATCGGGCCATCACGATCCAGCGGTCCAGCATCCCCGGATTGCCGGGGCTGGAGCAGAGCCAGTGATCAGGGCCGGGCGCTAGCGATCAGACCACACGGAAAGCGGGCCAGACGATGCCGGCGGAGCCAACGCGTCGCCCGGCCCCTTACCGAGGAGAACGGTTGTGATGCCACGGAAGCGAGGCAAACGGACTATGAAACCCGAGGAGAGGGAGCCCGAGACGGAGGGCGGGTACGAGGGCTTGGGGCGCACCGGCCCTGCCGAGCCAGGAGCAGCATCTGGCGCCGAGGGACGCTCGGCTCGACAGTCGATCGGGTCCCGGCCGGAGCAATATCTCATCGCGAAGCGGCCAGACTCCCTGCCGGCGGGAGCCGAGCCATTGGATTTCAATGCCATCCGGACCGCGTTGGAGCAGGATCGAACTATTCGCGTCAAGCGGACGTTGACCGCCCCGGGGCTGGGGCCGCTCGGTGCGGGCCTCGGTCCGGCGGAGTCGATCATCGTAGCCGAGATGACCCGAGAGCGTGCCGAGCAGATGAGTCAGGTGGCGCAGTTGGTGGTCGAACCCGACCATGTACTACTGCCCGATGAGCCGGCGCTCGCGCCGGTCCCTGACCCGGGGGTCGTCGCGCCGCGCAGTGGCGCGGTGACCGTCGCCATCAGCGTGGTGGGAACCGGGCGGGCACCGGTCGAGGGAGCGAGCGTCATTCTCTTCGGCAGCTTCTGGCCGGTGCAGGGCATGACCGATGCCGAGGGACAGGTGCAACTCACCTTGCTCGGAGAGTCGCTCGACTCGGTCCGAGGCCTGTATGTCAAGCCCAAAGCTGATTACTGGAGTCACTGGACCCCGGAGCCCGCGCTGGACCCGAACGGCACCAACGAGGTCGAGCTCACGCCGCTGGGCGAAACCTTTCCCAACTTCCCCAACCAGGAAGTGGTGGGTTGGGGTCTCCGGGCAATGCGGCTGGACCGGGTGCCCGCCACCTATCGCGGTCGTGGGGTCAAGGTGGCCGTGATCGACTCCGGTGCGGCCACGACTCACCGTCAGCTGCGGGCCGTGGTGAAAGGCGGCTACGACACCATCACGCAACAGGCAGACGGCTGGAATCGTGACGAGACCGGCCACGGATCGCACTGTGCCGGGATCATCGCCGGGAGTATCGACGGGCGAGGTATCCGGGGGATCGCCCCCGAAGCCGAGATCTACGCGCTCAAGATTCTCCCGGACGGAAGGTTCAGCAATCTCATCGAGGCGCTGAACCGCTGCATCGAGCTTCGGGTTGACGTCGTCAACTTGAGTTTCGGTAGCGATCAGTACTCCGAGTTGCTCGAACGCAAGCTCGAGCAGGCGAAAGGGCTGGGTATCGCCTGCATCGCGTCCGCCGGAAGCTCGGGTGGCGCGGTCCAATACCCCGCGTCGTCGCCCAGTGTGCTGGCGGTCGCGGCCATTGGCAAGACGGAGGAGTTCCCGGCGGACAGCTATCATGCAACGACGGTTCGCGAGGGCGTTGCATTGGGGAGCGACGGGTACTTCTCGCCTGCGTTCAGCAGCGCGGGTCCCGAGATCGACCTATGTGCGCCGGGCGTAGCTATCCTCTCGTGCGTGCCTCCCGACAACTACGCCGCTTGCGATGGCAGTTCGGTCGCGGCGCCTCACCTGGCCGGGCTGGCCGCCCTCATCCTGGCGCATCATTCTGACTTTCAGGGGCCGTACAAGGCGCGGAACGCCCGCCGGGTCGAGCGACTTTTCCAGATCTTGCAACAATCCGCGCGGCCGCTCGATGTGGGGGATCGCGATCGCACCGGCGCGGGACTGCCGGACGCAGTCAACGCCCTCACTGGGGCGCGGGCTGGCGAGCCGGAGGTGCTGCCGGACGAGCTGCTGCAACGGGTGGTGGCGGCCTTCCGGGCCGGCCAGACCCGCCCAGGAAACGGGGCCGCCGTGTTCCAGCAGCTGCTGGGCGCCCTCCAACGGGCGGGCATCAGCCCCATGGGGAGCGTTGGCCCAACGATGCCGAGCGAGGGGCCGCCGCAGTTCGCCACCGCGGCGGATCCGACCGCGGCTCTCCAACAGCTGCGCGACGCGATGCGTCGATCCGGTTTGCTCACGGCGAAGCAGGCCGCCGCTCTGGCCAAAGGTCGGCGCCGGCCGCCGGCGTGGCCTCAGCCACCGGCAAGCAGTCAAACGACGAGCCTCCCGGCTCCGGAGCTTATGCAGAGCCGAAGCCTCACCGACACGATGAGGCAATCCGGGTTGCTCTAGTCGATCCGGCCGTTGGCCATTAGCCGTCAGCCATTAGCCGTTAGCCATTAGCTGTCAGCTAATAGCTAATGGCTGACGGCTCGTGTACCCAGTCGCCTGCATTCAGGCGGGTCGGACTTCTGCGACAAGCCAAGCTCATCTTGCGGGGACGGCGCGCATCCCGGGCAAGCGAGAGCGCCAGGACGCTCGTCCGAGAGCGCCAGGGCGCTCGTCGCCAGGGCGGCTGGAGCTCCTGCGGGGGCGCTGCAGAGCGCGACCGCCGGAACCCGGGGCTTCGCCGGATAGGCTCCGCGGTAAGCAACCGCCCCGGTTTCCGACGCGCGCTCTAACGCGCCTCCCTTGGAGCTCCCGCCGCGCTGGTGACTCGCGCCCCGATCCTCTGCGGCGCCCCCGGGCAGCATTTTCTTACAATCCCCCCTGCTCCAGCGCGAGCGACCGCTTGGCCGAGAGCCCCCGGCTGCGGAGCCGCGCTCGCGCGCGAGCCGCGTCACGGATGCCGGCGTCCTTGGCGGGTCCACAGGCGAGCGTGAGCAACACCAGCAACGAGATGCGCCGCGGCATGGGGCCTCAAGTCTGCACCCCGCACCTCCTTACAGCACCCGCTAGTCGCTCGCCCAACTCAAGTGAACACCGTTTACGTCAAGCGGCGCTAGCGATCGGAGCGTGCGTCGGTGGTCCGCCCGGACGCCAACACCTCCTCAAGCTGCCGAACGATGGTGGTCCACCCCTGCCGGTGCGACTCGAAGCTCGCCTGCGGGAGCCGCTGATGCGTCAGGACGAGCTCGGTGCCGGAGCCTCGTTCCAGAAACTCGACGGTGACGACCGTGGGCAGGAGGTCGGTGGCTTTCGAGATCCAAGTGAACGAGAGCAGCGACGGCGGCTCGATTGCCAGGTACTCGCCCCGATGCTCGTGGTCCTTCTCCATATGCATCACGATGCGGAACTTGCCCCCCACACGCGGATCGACGTCGACCGTGGCTTTCGAAGTGCCGCTCGGAGGAGGGCGGGCTCTCGCCGCCCGTTCCGAGGAGTGCGCAAGCGCGCAGGGGAATGCCGCGGGCTTTGACGCCAGCGGCGTCGTAGCGTACACGGGTTTCGGCGGGGCCCAGGACTTCGAGGAGGCGTTGCACAAGGTGACTGCAGCCTGAGACCCTAGCCTCGGGCGGCTCCAGGCCATAGCTTGGCGTCAGGCCCCGGCCTCCCTTCTCCCTGTGGTCCCTACCCGTGAAGGTGCAGTTGTTGTACCCGCGCGGTAACGCCCTCACCGACACGATGCCGTTCACCGATCGGGACAAAGTGCACTGGCTCGTGTACATCGAGGGGGTCCCACCGGATCCGTCGCCCCGGCGCTGGGGCCAGGCCGTGCTGCCGGGTCGCCGACTGCGGTTTGACTCGGTCACGGAGTCCCGCACGACCATCCAGGTGCCGGCCGGGTCACCATACCTCGCGGACCACCGGCTCCAGAGTCTGCTTGACCAAGCGCAACCCGTGCTCGCCGGCTCCAGATCGCCGCCGGCGGCCACCGGGGCGCGGGCACCCCTGCCGGGCGAGCCGGGTGTTCGACGCCCGCCCCCGGGTGCTGTGGTGTCAAAGACGCTGCGGCGCGCCGGGAAGTGGGCATCGGACCGGGCGCCACCATTGGTCAACCTGCTCGAGCAGTTCGTCTCGGCGGTCATCACCACAATGCAGGGGCTGGAGGATGCAATGCGGTCCGGGCTGCGCCGGGCTCGGCGATGAGTCGATCGCTGCCTGGAGCGCCAGCCGCAGAACCGGCAAGCCCATCGTGGCGCGCCGTTGTTATGGACTTCGATCCAGGCGCTACTCTGCGTCCGCAGCGTGCTCGGTCGCGGTGGGAGCCTCCGTCGACTCCCCAGTCGGGCCTCCGCGCTCGCCGCTTATGTGACCAACAGCAGCACCCGCCATAGCACGAATCCATGTCGCGTGCCACACTCGAGCGAAACACGCGTAGGAGAATGGTCGGGATTCTCACCATCGTAGCCCCCGCGATTCTTCTGGCTCTACTGTGGGCCTCGGCCGGACCGTAGCGCCTGCCCAGGGGTGATCGGAGCGCCATGGCGCGCGCCGTCGCGCGGTGTTGGAAACGGTTGGAACCATCGATCAGTGAAGCGCACAGGAGGCAGGCCATGAGAGCCAAGCTGCTGCTGGTATTGCTGGTGGTCGTAATGGCCACCGGTTCCATCGCGGCATGCAAGAGGAAGAGCGCCGCCGCGCCGGCCATGGGGAAGGAGTCCACGGCCGTCGACACCACAAAGAAGCAGTAGATCTCTGGCAGCGAAGCCCGGTGGGCTGGGGCGTCCTCGCGACC
>JBIOTT010000314.1:0-4444 GCA_044866195.1 Gemmatimonadales bacterium | reverse complement strand
GCGACTGACTGGCGAGCAGGGCTTCGGCAAAGCGCTGGGTCGCAAGCATGCTCAACTCGTCGTTCGCCTGCTCGGTGGAGAAGGTGACCAGCGCGACCCGGCTGTACGGCTCGAGATCGAGTCGCGGGGGAACCAGCGCGTACTTCGAGGCGCATGCCGAAAGCGCGAGCGTTCCGCAAAGCGCGAGCGCCCATGGCGCCGGGACTGGCCGTATCGCACGATTCCAGAGCATCTTGGCAGCACCTTATGGCGGGATGCAGGTCCCGACCAGCAAGAGGTGCGCCAGGCATGATCCGATGTTTCAGCACCAGCCATGAGCGAGGCTTGCATCTGGGCAACGCTGCCGGATCGGGCGGCTGGCGCAGCGGCCTGGAGCGCGCTACGCTAGTGGCGGTTGCCCGACCATCCACGATCAACCAGGGAGATCCGCATGCCGGAGAGCGTCTACAAGGTCATCGAGCTGGTAGGCACGAGCACCCAGTCCTGGGAGAAGGCTGCCGCCGCCGCGGTCGAGCGCGCTGCCAAGACCCTTCGCGATCTCAGGGTCGCCGAGGTATCGGAGCTCGACATGCATCTCAAGGACGGCAAGGTCGAGAGCTACCGGGCCAAGGTAAAGGTGTCGTTCAAATACGAAGGGCCTTGAACGTCGCTCGGCAGCGGCTCACATCAGCGCATAGCACCATCTCGGCTCGCTCTGGGGCGGTGGGCCTGCGCCTGCAGAAGGCGCGGCCTGCCGTACTGGGCCTACCGACCTAGCCGTCTTTGAGCCGCTGCGTCGCTCGCCGCAGCATCCGATCCAGCGCCGCACGCTCCAGCCATCGCCCGCCCACCGATACCGCCTCGATCCGGGTGGTATTCCGGATGTCGGCCAGCGGATTGTCGGAGAGCAGCACCAGGTCAGCCCGCTTCCCCAGCTCGATCGTTCCCCACTCTGACAGCGCGTGCAGGAACTCCGCCGGATTGCGGGTGGCGGCCGCCAACGCCTCGTGCGGGGTGAGCCCCGCCGCCACCAGGTTCTCCAGCTCGCGATGCAGTGTGAAGCCGTAGCCCATGAACCACTCCGGCGTGTCCGACCCTGCCATGATCCTGCCGCCCGAATCGGCGATGGTCCTCACCAGCCGGTTTCGAATCTCGATCCACCGCTGCCGCCGGGCCTCGCTCGGTGGGTTGGCCCAATACTTGGCGTTCGCTTTGAGGTAGAGCTTTCGCACCTTCACCGGCATCATAGCCCAGTCGGGCCGAGCCCGGATCTCCGAATCCGTTTGACCCAGGCCGAATGCCTGCTTGAAGAGGGTGAGCGTCGGACAGGTGAACACCCGAGCCCGTGCCGTGGCCCCGGCGATCCGGGCCACCTTCGCATCGTCGACGTAATCCAGGCTCTCCCAGTTCGCCGGCTTGAACACCCCGATGTCGGAGACCGAGCCGCGCATGGGCGCCGAATCCGCCAGCACCGACTCGAGGTAATTGTCCAGGTGCTCGACGTGCTGCCCGGCTGCGAGCGCCCGCATCACGCCCACCCGCGAATCGACGTGCCCGATCACCCGGATGCCGTTGACCGCCGCTTCACCGACGATCGCGTCGAACACCGGGGGCGTGATCGCGAGCGTCAGCTTCACGAAATCGTACCCCGCGTCGGCCACTTCCTTGACCGCCACCCGGGCCTCGTCGGGGGTCGTGACCCGCCGGCTGTTGACGTCTTCCCGCCCGGTGAGCTGGGGGCTTGCGATCCACAGCTGAGGACCGAGCACCCGGCCCGCTTCGATCTCGCGCCGGAGCACCAGATGCTCCGGCGTGCCGATCATGAGCCGGATGGTGGTCACGCCGTTGGCGATCATCACACCCAGCTCGTCCGGGGCGAGCGAGTCGGGCGTCTCGTCGTCGGAGTAGAGGTGCACGTGCATGTCCGCCAGGCCGGGAATGAGATATTTCCCCCGCCCGTCGATACGGCGCACCCCCTTCGGCACCACGACGCTGCCGCCGGGCCCAAGAGCGGCGATGCGGCCGTCACGGACCAGGACCGTGGCGCCCGCAAGCAGGCTCTCCGAGGACATCGGGATCAGGTTGACGTTGGTGATGGCGAACGCCCCACGGGCGAGCGCGCCGCGCGAACCCTGTGCGTCAGCTTGAGAGATCGGTCCGGCCGCGCCGGCTGCCAGCAGCGACAACGCGATCCCACGACGAACTGGCCTCATGAGGCGCCGGATTCGCCTCTGGCTGGCGACAACGGCAGCCGCCTCACTCGCCGCCCCGTGAGGGCGAACCATGCGTTGGCCACTGCCGGCGCGACCGGCGGTACCGGCGGCTCGCCCAGGCCGCTCGGCGGGCGGCTGCTCGGGACGAAGTGAACTTCCACCACCGGCGCTTCGTTCATGCGCAGCAGCCGGTACCGGTCGAAGTTTCGCTGCTCCACCCTTCCCGCCTTGACCGTGATCTCCCCGTGCAGGGCCGCGCCGAGTGCGTCCATGATTCCGCCCTCGACCTGGGCCTCGGCACCCGAACGATTTACCACGGTGCCGCAGTCCACGGCACAGACGATCCGATGTACCCGGAGGCCGCGCTCCCCGTCCGACGAGATCTCCGCCACATGCGCGGCGTAGCTGCCGAAGGTGAAATGCCCGGCCAGGCCACGCGCCCTGCCCCTGGGTGCCGCTGTGTTCCAGCCGGCTCGCTCCGCCGCCAGCTGCAGCACCGCTGCGAGCCGGCCGGTGTCGAGCTCCGGCCCGCCGTGTCCCCGGTACTGCCGCACCCGCGCCGGCTCGAGCAGCGCGAGCCGGAAGGCAAGCGGATCTCGTCCCGCCGCGTGCGCCGCCTCGTCCACGAAGCTCTGCACCGCGAACGCGTTCGCTGAATGCAGCGTCGAGCGCCACGCGCCAGTGGGAATGTCGCAGGGGACCGGCACGTACTCGAACCGCAGATTGGGCACGCTCCCCGCCGGGAAGTCGTCGGGGTACATCTCCGACTTTTCGGCCTCGGCTGCCTGGCCGGCAAATGCGTAGCGCGAGGTGTTCACCAGCCGGTGGGTCCAGGCGATCACGCCGCCACCCGCATCGAGACCCGCGGTGAGCCGATGGATGCCGGCCGGCCGGTAGTAGTCGTGCGCGAGGTCGTCTTCGCGAGTCCATACCACTTGCACCGGAGCGCCCACCGCCTTGGAGACCAGCGCGGCCTCGGCCACGTAATCCGACAGGAGCCGTCGCCCGAATCCACCGCCGGCGCGGGTGAGGTGCACGCCGATCCGCTCCAGCGGAATTCCCGAGACCCGCGCCACCAGCTCGCGGGCCCCGCCGGGATCCTGCATGGGCCCCCAGATCTCGCAGGCCGCACCGCTGCCGGTGACGCTGGCCGTGCAGTTCACCGGCTCCATCGTTGCATGCGCCAGAAAGGGAACTTCGTAGTCCGCCGTGAGCACCTTGGCGGCGGACCGCAGGGCTCCATCCGGGTCGCCATCCGCGCGGAGCACGGTGCCCTGCCGCTCGAGCCCGGCCCGGAACGCCAGCGACAGAGCCTCGGAATCGACATTCGTCGCGTTTGAGGTGGGCGCAAACTCGACGTCGACCCGCTTTCTCGCTTGCTCTGCGTTCCAGGTCGTGTCCGCCACGACCGCGACGCCTTCGACGAGGTCGGTCCGGTTGGGCAGGCCGCTGATCCGTACGACCGCTCGCACGCTCGGCATCCGGCGGACGGTCCCCTCCTGCACGCTGGCGATCCGCATCCCGAATGGCGGCTTTACCACCACTGCGCGGAGCATGCCTGGTAACCGCACGTCGAGCCCGTAGCCCGCCCGCCCGCGCAGGATGTCGCCGGCGTCGGCCACGGGAACACGGGTCCCGATGAGCTTGAACGTCTTTGGATCCTTGAGCGGCGGGTGTTCGATCGAAGGAAGCTTCGCCGCCGCGGCGGCCAGATCGCCGTACCCGAGCCGCCGCCCGGTGGGCGGATGAATCACGGCGCCTCGCTCGGTGCGGCAGGCCTCGGCTGGGACGCTCCAGCGATTGGCTGCAGCCACGACCAGGGCCTGCCGCGCTGCCGCGCCAACGTGCCGGAGCGGCATCCAGTTCTCGGAAACTGCAGTACTCCCCCCAGCGAACTGATCGCCGTAGCGCGAGCTGAGCTCGCCCTGGACTACCCGCACCCGGGACCATTCGACGTCCAGCTCCTCGGCCAGTACCATCGGCAGCGAGGTCTTTACCCCCTGCCCGATCTCCGGATTCTTGGCGACGAGCGTGACCGCTCCATCGGGCGCGATCTCGATGAACGGGCCGAGGGCAGATGGGACGGCGGGCAGGCTGCCCGGGTGGGCCGGAGATGAGAGCGTATTACGGAGCGAGCCCCGCGCCGCAGGGAGAGCGAAGCCGACCAGGAGTCCGCCCGCCGCCGACCCGCCGATCCAGAGAAAGCCGCGCCGGCTGATTGAATCGCTCATGAGTGATCTCCGGCTGGCCGG
>JBIOTT010000313.1:0-21589 GCA_044866195.1 Gemmatimonadales bacterium | reverse complement strand
GGCACCGCCCTGACGACGCACCAGGCGGTGATGCTTAGGCGCTTTGCGTCGAAGGCGGTGCTCTGCTACGACCCTGACACGGCGGGACAGAGCGCAGCGGAGCGGAGTTGCGAGCTTCTGGTCAGCGAAGTTCGCCCTCTCCGCCGCGTACCCCACCCGCGGGAGCACCCGCTCGGCACCCAGGACGATGCCCCAGAAGAGCAGGATGAGGGACACAATGTGCGCTGGCCCGCTGCGCAGCCTCCAGGCGGCAAACGCGATCCAACCGCCGGCGACCATCACCGCCAGCACCGCGCCGAGATATCCGAGGAGAGGCAGGTCGCAGCCGTAGGGATACGGCCACTGAGTCATCGCGGCGCCCAGCAGGATGCCGAGGGCCAGGCGGGCCCACAATGCAATCAGATCGACGCGGCTCGCCCTCTTGGCCGAGAGCACAATCGCACGCGAGCGCCGCGGTGTAACCGGTGGCTGGCTGGGGGCCCCGTTATGTGATGGCGGGTGCGCCGGGCCCATCCGGGGGCCGGAATTCGCGAGCTGCGCGAGGAGCCGGTCCACCTCTCGTCCCATTGGATCGGGCTGGCGGTCCGGAGCGGCTTTCGGCATGGGTCGATCGGGATCGGGGATAGGCCCGGAGCGGCATTTGTCGTACCGCAGCCCCGCGCAACATGCAAGCGGGCGTGCTATGCGGAATTATCGCGGCGATGCCTCGCGGCGGTGCAAGTCGCTGCAGGTCAGAATGCGACGAGAAGTCGCACCAATCCCCAAATAAAGCGCTAAGCGAAAGAGCCGCAGCGAGCTAGGTGCATCGCCCGGGCAGCTCACGGGCGAATTGTGCGCTTCGGCACCGTGGACGAGGCGGCAACCCGGCTAGGCTCTACTAGGCCCATCCGGGAGCTCGCCATGCGCCTCTTCCATTGTCTCGGTCTTTGTCTCGCTGCGCCCGCTTTGCTCTTCCTCGCCCCTGCCGAGGCGGGGGCACAGCAGCTCCGTACAAAGGTCCCCGAGGATCAGGCTCGGTCAACCGCGTTGGCCCGGGTGCCGAACGGCACGGTTGCGGCAACCCAGCTCAAGGTCGTGGGTGGAACGCTGGTGTACATCTACGATATCGCGGTGCCCGGGAGGGATGGTCTGGAGGAGCTTCACGTGAGCGCCGTGGACGGCCGGGTCGTCTCGGTGCGGCATCTCGGCGGAGGGCAGACCGCTCGGGCCCCCCGACCGGGGCAGCGGGTGGCGGACCAGACGGCGGGCCCGCCCCGACCGCCGGAGTAGTCGCTGGCCCTTCCGCGAGCCGGTCTCGTTGCACAGGTTTAGGGGCGTATGTCCCGGATCTTGGTGATCGAGAGCGAGCCCGCCCTGTGCCATATCATTGGCGCAACGCTCATGGGCGAGGGCCATGAAGTGCTGGAAGCACGGAGTGGGGCGGAGGGGCTCCGGCTCTGGCACGCGCGCGGCGCCGACCTGGTGCTGACCGGCGTGCTCATGCCCGAAACCAGCGGGATCGAGGTCGCCCTCGAGCTGCGGGGCTTCGTGCCGACGCTGCCCATCGTCGTCACGCCTGGCGCGGAGGCGGGCCGTGAGCTCCACCTGCTGGGTGAAGCTCAGCTGCTCGGCGTGGTCCGGTTGCTTCCGAAGCCCTTTTCGGTCGGGGAGCTGCTCAGGGCCGTCGCGGCCGCGCTTCCTCCTGAGGCGAGCAGCGATCGGGCGCGTTCCGCGTAGTCACTGGCTGGGCGTCGGTGACTGCAGCTGATACCGCAGCCCGATGTTGCCGGACACTTTCCGGTCGACGTCGGTAATGAACTCCGGCTTGTTGGCGTAGACGAACCCGACCAGCAGCGACATCGTATCGTTGACCCGATGCGTGTAGCTGGCCGAGGCGATCAGGCGATCGTTACGCAAGGTGCTGTTGTCGTTGGCCTGGTACTCGAAGCTCACGTCGACGCGGCCGGTCTCTATACCCTGCCCGTTCACCGCCACGTAGCGTCCAAGCCCGGCGTTGAGGTCCAGGGTGGAGGACCCCGCCAGCGTGAAGTTGACGGCCTGCGCCGGCAGCACGGCCGCAAAGTCGCGCCGTGAGATCCAGCTGGCGGACAGCCACAGGCGGTCGCCATGGTCCAGCGACTGACGGACGCCGGGCCGGCGCAGGTAGGTCTCGAGGCAGTCGAGATTGATGTCCCGCTGCTGGCGGCGGCAGAAGCCGCGGTAGCTGTTCACATTGACGAAGCCCAGCTCGAAGCGGCCGGTCACGCTGTACTCGTCGGGCCCTACGAACCCATGACGCAGGCGGGCCGATCCCTCGAGGTTGAGCTGCGGCTGGTTGTTGATCATGCTCGCCAGGCGAAACAAACCGCCGGTTCTCATGCGCTCGCCGAGCGCCTGATCGACGGCCCGCCCGGCCTCAGCCGCCTCGATGAGGCTGGCCCGGCCGTTGGGCGTCAGGCAGCGCACTGGAACTGTCTCATCGGCCCGCCCGCAGGGGCCCTCCTCGCTCTCAAGACTCCTCAGCGCGCGAGTAAACGCGATGAGCTTGTCCCGCTCCTTCACGGGTGCGAGATCGAGCTCCGTGGCGGTCCAGGCCTGCTGGAAGAGCGTACCATACAGATCGCTGTACGCCCCGAAGCTCCGGCCGAAGCGGCCGGTTTCGAGATTGAATGCCAGGCTCAACTCGACATCGTCGAAGTCGCCGAAATCGTGCTCCAGGGCGGTGCGGGTGGCCTCGCGCGTGTCGGCGGGGAGCGCCTGGTCCAGGGCGTCGAACAAACGGGCGTGGTGCAGAATGCCCCGGAGGCGCGCGCGCTGCGGCCTGACGCCGATCGGCAGCGGCAGGTTGGTCTCCAGCGTCAGGGAGCCGTCGGGATTGCTGGTGGTCGCCACTCCGACCCCGCCGGCCAAGAGGGGCAGAAAGTCGCTTATGGCGGACGCGATTCCCGGGGCCACCGCGGGTACGCCCGTGGTCTTGGCTTGTAGTTGATGATCCGTCTCGCGGCTCGCGCGGGCCGCGGCAGTATCCTGGAGCGTAAACGCGGCCACACCCGAGACCAGGTCCCAGCACTGGACCAGGGTGAGCGTGTCAGCGCAGTTCCGTGTCGGGCCCTGGGCCAAGGCCGGGGCCCCGCCGATGACCAGGGCACAGGCAGCGAGCAGGGGCGTACGCATCAGGTTGCTCCCTGTGCCACGGCGATGATCGTGGCGCGCTGGGGATCATCGCCATTCTTCCCGGTCACGTCGTACTGGTAATCCTCGCCGTAGTGCTGCCCGTTTGGTTTGATGATGCAGGCCGCGATCGACACCGTGGTGGGATCCGGGGTCAGCTCCGCCACCCGCACGCGAATTGTGTACGAGAAGCCCTTCCGGATCGTGATGCTCTGTGGCCCGGGTGAGATCTCGTCGTGCTCCCACAGGGTCTCGGTCACGTTGGTGCCGTCGTCTTCGAGCAGGCGCGCTCCGCTCACGAAGGCAGCCCCAGCCGGTGCCGTCACGGCCAGCTCGAGCCGCGATCCGGCGGGCACCCGCAGCCAGATCTTCAGGCTTCCCATCGATCCTCCCTTTCGCTGCCAGGTTCGGCCTCGCCTTATGCCGGGTTATGCCGGGTCCTCTAATGCACCTCCTGCCAGACGGCAGCCAGACCGCCTGCCAGATCGGTGAGCACCGGTGCCGGCCGATCCGCGAGCCGCGACGCCGTCCGCAAGTATGCGATGGACCGCTCCAGCGGAATTCTCCGGTCGTCCGCCCATAGCAGGTCGATCAGGGCCGCCGTGCGAAGCGGGGAGGGAGCGACCTCGAGGTGAATTTGCGACGAGGCCCGTTCCGCGAGGGCGAGCAGGGCGCTGGATGCCGCGTGCTCCCCGCCGGGGGAGCGGTACGTCATGGGTATCGAGAGCCGCGGCTCGATGGTGCGCTCCACGCCCGCACGGGCCAGCTCCGCCACCAGATCCTCCGGAAGCGACACGCTCGCGTCACCGGTGGGGTAGCAGCTCAGGAGGGCACAAAGCAGGCCGTGCAGGGGCCTTGGCATCGTTCCCCCTACGGACTCTTGGAACGGATCGGCCCCGGCAGTAAATCGGGGCCGCGTGTCATTAGTGGAATCAAGGATGGTACCGGCCGTGGCCAGGAACGGCTAGGGCGCTTTTGCGACAGGAAGGGGCTGGTTTGCGACAGGCAGGGCGACCCGTGTTCGGTCCGACCGACGTGGTGCCATGGGAGGAACCGTAGGCCCCGGTTGGACTACGGTCCGCTGCCCGCCCCGCACCGGGCCGCTGCCTGCCGCAGCGCCAGCGCCGACCGCGCCGCCGGGACCTGCGCGAACATGAATGGCACCTGATGCTCACCCACCAGCGTCGGGTATCCGGGAGCGTCCTCCGCGAACACCGTGATGAACTCGGTGCGTGCCCGATTGCGCAGCGGCACCACCAGCTGGCCGTACAGCAGGACGTTGGGGCGGTTGAGCAGCAGCTGGGCCTGGCGGATCTTGGGCTGGACCAGAGCCGTGTCCACCTGATCCAGCGGCACGTGGACGGCCACGTACTTCACCGACCGCTCCCCTCGCGCAAAGCGGAGGAACCGCTCGTGCAGCACGAGGGTACACCCGTCGAGCCGCGCCGCCAGCACGGAATCGGAGCTGCGGCCGTAGAAATCGGCCGTGCTGTCGACGTTCGCGTATGAGATGGCGCCGACGACCGGCAGCCAGCGCTCGATCCAGGCGGCAAGCACAGGGAGGGCGGCGTCAGCCGCCGGTTCCGGCGGCACGCGATCGGCTACCTGGCCCAGGGCGAGCCGGGGCCCGACCAGCCCCGCGACGATGGCACAGCGCCAAAGTATTCCCGTCATGGGCGCTCACCGAGACCGGACGCTCTCGAACTCCTCGGTCATGCGATGCCGGGCCGCGTGTGGCAGCATGAGCGCGGCAACGAACGTGATCGCAGCCGCGGCCGCGAGGTAGACCGCCGGCGAGAGATTGACCTGGGTTCGTGAGACCAGCCAGGCCGCCACCATCGGCGTGGTCCCGCCCAGGATGGCGAGCGACAGATTGTAGCCCACCGAGAGCACGGTGCATCGCACCCGCCATGGGGCCAGCTCCGCCATCGCGGCGGGCAGCACGGCGCCATTCGCTCCCACCAGCAGCGCCAGCCCGACCTGCCCGCCGAAGATCGGGATCGGGTGCCCCTGCGCCATCAGCGCCATCAGCGGGTACGCCAGCACCATGAGCCCGCCCGCCGCCCACACCAGCACTCGGCGGCGGCCCACCCGATCGCTGGCCAACCCGGCGAGCGGGATGACTACCAGCAGCAGCGTCATGGCGACCGTGTTGATCTCGAGCGCGGTGCTCGCCGGCACGCTCACGGTCTGCTGCAGCCAGGTGGCGGAGTAGACGAACGTGGTATAGAAGCCGACGCTGATCGCGGCCGTCAGGGCGATCAGGTGGATCATGGTCCGCCAGTACGCGGTAAACGCCTCGCCGAGGGGGAACTCGGAGGGGGCCTGGTGGGGCACGCGCTCCACATAATGGCGCCGGATCGCCAGACCGCCCACCGCGACCAGGATGCCCACCACGAACGGGATCCGCCACCCGTAGGCCATGACGGCCGCCGGCGGCAGCAGGGCATTGACGATCGCCCCCGCCGCCGAGCCGAGCAGCGTACCCGCTGCCGCTCCGAATGGCCCCCAGCTCCCCATGTAGCCGCGCCGACCCGGCTCCGATCCTTCGACCAGGAACACCGCCGAGGCCATGTACTCGCCCCCGACCGCCACGCCCTGCAGCATGCGCAGCAGGATGAGCAGCACCGGAGCGGCCAGGCCGATGTGGGTCGCGTCGGGGAGGAGCCCGATCAGGAACGAGGGAACCGCCATCGCGAGGACCGACCCGATCAGCGCCTGCTTTCGCCCGAACCGGTCGCCGATCCACCCGAACAGGGCCCCGCCGACCGGCCGCATGAGAAATCCGGCGGCGAAGGTCCCGAAGGCCGCGAGCAGTGAGACGGTGGGGTCACCCGCCGGGAAGAAGTGGGCGCCGAGTTGCTGGGCGAAAAACCCGAACAGGGCGAAGTCGTACCACTCGAGGATGTTGCCGACCAACCCCGCCACGATGCCGCGGCGCACGGCCACCGGGGTGCGAAACTCCTGGGTGTGAACGTACTCCGGAACGATCTCGGGGACGATCGCCGTGGCGGTCATTGGCGCACCGTGATTTCGGGGGAGGAGAGAAGAGCTCCGCCCAATACGATACCGCGGCTGCACCGGAGCGGATAGGGCCCAAACCAAAACCGCCGCCCGAAGGCGGCGGTTTGGGCCAGGAACCGGTCAGGGACCGGTTACTTACACTTAGTGCTGACCATCTTGAGGTTGCTGACGCTCAGCACGCCTCCACCCGTCGCACCAGCCGGCTTCTTCATGCCGGTATCCATCGCCATGCTGGTGTCTTTCTTCACGCTGGTGTCCTTCAGCGCGCCGGTCTCCACTCCGGCCGGCGAGCCCGTCACCGTCACCTCGTGGCCAACGTGCTGCTCCAGCTTGACGGTGCTGCTGGTCAATGAATATGCCTTCCCATCGGCGCCGCTGATGGTGAAGGTGTCCTTGGCCGTACCCTTGGACAGGCAGCCGGTCACGCTGGTCGGCGCCTGGGCTGCTGCGGGAGACGTCACCGCCCCCGCCAGGAGGGCCACCGCCGCTGCCAGCAGGGCCTTGGTCGTACCCGACATGGTTTCTCTCCTCCGCGCACCGCTCTGAGATCTACGAGCCCGGCCGCGGGAAGGGTGCGCTCCGCACCGCGACCGGCCCTCGTCCTCGCCGGTCCCTGCGACTCGACGAGAAACCAAAGGTAACTCTCGGGCCGGGGAAGGGGTTATCCTTCAGTCATGGCCACCCATAAACCAGAACAACTCCGTATGACCCTGCAGGGCCGTGAGCTTCACTTTGTCGCTTACGAGGGGATCCCCGCCAACACCCGCCGCGGAGAGCCGGCCGTTCCACCCACCTGGTATCTCATGAGCGGGGGGAAGCGGCACCGGGTGATGGAATACCTGATCGGCCAGCCGGCTGCGGAACGAGACAACGCGTTGAGACGGTGGGCCGAAGAGAACGCCCTGGGGCCCGCCACCGATCGGCAAGTGCGGGCCCAGTTGCGCAAGCAGACCGCTGATGTTCAACGGGAGGACTGGTGGTCGGCCCGCTAGCGGCGGTATCTTACTGACCACAGGGGCTGGCGCTGCGCCGGCCCCTGTTCCGCTTCCCGCCTCGAGAATCCCATGTTCCTCCTCGCCCTGAGCCTCCTGGCCGGGCCACTCGACAGCGCCATCGTGCGCGACATCGAGGTCGGTCCCGGCGAGACCCTTCGCACCACCACCGTGGGTACCGGCCAGCCGCTGGTCTTCATCCCCGGCATCTTCGGCTCGGCATTCGCCTACCGCACCGTCACCGGCCCGCTGATCGCCCGCGGCTACCAATGCATCATTGTCGAGCCACTAGGCTACGGCTGGTCCTCCCATCCCAAGCACGCGGACTACTCGTTCACCGCCCAGAGCGAACGAGTCGGTCGCGCGCTCGACCAGCTCGGCGTCACCCGGGCCTTGTTCGTAGCGCAATCCAGCGGCGCCTCTATCGCCTTCCGCCTCGCCATCGCCCGGCCTGGCCTGGTCCGCGGGCTGCTTTCCATCGACGGCGGCCCGACCGAAAGCGCGGCCACGCCCGGCTTGCGCAAGGCGTTCCGCTTCGGCGGCCTGCTGGCCAAGCTCGCAATGGACGAGTCGATGCTCCGATCCAACGTGCGCCAGGAGATCGTCCGCAATTCGGGCGACACCAGCTGGGTGACCGACACCGTGATTCGCGCGTACACCGCCGGACAGGCCGCCGACATGCACGGCTCGATCGACGCGTTCCATCAAATGTCGAAGTCCACCGAGCGCGAATCGCTGGCGGACCGACTGCACGAGTGCGCCGTGCCGGTGCGACTGCTGCTCGGCACCGTGCCCCACCCGGCCGAAGTCACTCACGACCAGCGGGAACTGCTCAGCCGTAAGCTGGGCGATTTCAGGGCCGACAGTGTGGCCGGATCGGGTCAGTACATCCAGGAGGAACAACCGGCCGCAGTGGTAGCCGCCGTGACCCGGCTGGACGAGGTGGCGCGCTGACCAGCGCTTCCCATTCGGGTCATCCGGGGTTACATTATTATCTCAGCATCGGGTGCGTTGACGCACCCACATCCGACGTGATCACAGGGGCTGGCGTTGGCGCCGGCCCCTTTTCGCGTCCAGAGCGTAGTCGGTCGGTACGGCACATGTCCGGACTCCGATTACCACCACCAAGGAGTAGGAACAATGCGTACGACCGGCACAGTGAAGTGGTTCAACGACGCCAAGGGCTTTGGCTTCATTACGCCCGAGGACGGTCAGAAGGACTGCTTCGTCCATCATTCGGCCATTCAGGCTCAGGGCTTCAAGAGCCTGGCCGAGGGTGAGCGCGTGGAGTTCGACGTCGTGCAGGGCCAGAAGGGCCCGGCGGCCGAGAACGTCGTGAAGCTCGGGCAGTAATCCGATTCCGACCCACGGAATGACAGCGGCGGCCGGTTCGCTTTGGGGCGGGCCGGCCGCTGCTCTTTTGCGAGCGCGGATCAGCGCTCGAGCAAGGATGGCGGGATGACGGAAGTCAGGTTGGACGAGGGCGACAGCGTGGATCGCGCCCTCAAGCTGTTCCGGCGGAAGCTGCAGAAGACCGGGCTGTTCAAGGAGCTCCGGCGGCGGCGCTTTTACGTCAAGCCGAGCGCGGCCCGGCTGCTCAAGTCGGCGGCGGCGCGGCGGCGCAAGCGGAAGCGGCACCTGGCGCGCGACGCCTGGTAGCAGGGCAACTGCGAACCACAGAGGCACGGAGACGCGTCTGTGGTTTGCAGTTCTGGTCAGCGATTCATTTCGCAGGGCCCAGATACCGGTCGAGCCAGTCGAGGGTTTCCCTGACCAGTTGGGTCCGCGGAACGAAGTGGCCGCCTTCCGAGATGACCTGCCGCTTCTGGTCTGCGGGCGTTCCGAGCAGCCGAAACATGGGACGCTGCGCCGTCTGGACCGGGAAGTAGTGGTCGTACTGCCCGTTCAACATCAGCACCGGGATCGCGATCCTGGGCAGGAAATTGATCGGCTCCACTTCTGGCTGACCCTGCTGGTTCTCGAGCCCCGCAACTAGCAGGACGACTGTCTTGAAGCGGGGCTCGACGGCCGGCATCAGGCCGCCCAGGTACCCACCCCAGCTCACCCCATAGTAGGCAACCCGCGCGGTATCGATGTCTGGACGAGTCTCGAGATAGTCGATCGACCGGCGCAGGTCCTTGGCCCACATGACCACGTGGTCCTTGTAGAAGTTGCTCAGGTCGGCGTAGTCGCTGCGGAGGCTGTCCTGCCGCTCGTAGGTGCTCTGGTAGATCGGGTGAACGACCGCCCGTCCGCTCTTGATGATGAAGTCGAACACCCAGGTGCTGATGTCCGTGCTGGAGTTGCGCTGGTGGATCGCATTGGAGCCGGGGTAGAACACGATCGCCTGGTACGGTGGCTTGCCGTGCTTGGGCAGGTAGAGATAAGCGGCCATCCGCTCGTGGTTGTAGGCGGCATCGAACGCAATCTTCTCCCGAACCCAGTCCTCGCTCGAGTCATCCTTCGCCTCGACCACCGCGTTCAACCTGGTGCGGTCGTAGTCGTACATCCGGCGGTAGGCGGCGAAGACCTGGTCCGACACCGGACGCTCTTTGCTGAAGTCTCGAAACGCCCGGACGATGGGCCGCCGGGCGGTCGCAAGGCTCGTGTCCGAGAGGTACTTAACCACCCGAAAGCCGTTGGTGAGCGATCGATCGAAGGGATCCTGGGCGTAGGCATCGTTGAACGCGTAGGCAGGATCGTTCCAACCGCCACCCAGGACATACCGCTCGGAGCCGGCTTGGTTGAAGCACCACTCCCGCGCATTGCCGGCCATGTCGGAGGTACCGAACGGGCCGACGCCCTGGTACTGGCCCACCGGCGCGAGCCCCCGACCGGCGAAATTGCTCAGCGGCACGATCGCCGCGCTCGCCCAGGTGAAGGCCGCCCGGCTCCAGTGATAGATGGTGGGCAGGTCGGCGCCGGCGAACCTCGCATAAGCGGCGGCCTCGTACCAGCTCACTCCGGTGACTGGATAGTCCGCCTGCCCCTCGGGATAGCTGCCACCCTCCCACCCCGCGGGCCCGGGTCGGCCGGTCTTGTCGGCGAAGCGGGTAATCGCCTCGCTCCATGGCAGCTCCCGTCCGCCGACGAGGAACGTTTGCTTCCACAGCTCCTGGCGGCGATAGCCGCCGCCCTCCACGAATCGCTTGAACTCCTGGTTGGTCACCTCGTAGCGGCCGATGAGGAAGTCTCCCAGCTCGATCGGCTCCAGGTGCTCGAGCCCGGGCAGGTTGAGGTCGGTTTCGCCGCCGGTGATGTGCACCATCCCGTTCGACGGGGCGGCGCTGCTCTCCAACACGAACGGGCCCGGTCTCGCGAAGGCCGGCCAGACCGCCACGTCGAGCGCTCGGTGACCGTCCTTGTTCAGCCGCAGTCTCGAGATTCGATGGGGAACTCGCGCCGGCGCGAGCGGCGTGGTGCCAAGCAGGATGCCCGGGGCGGCCGGCGTGGCGTAGCGCTTCCAATACACCCGAGCGCCCTCCGGGTCGGAGCGAATCGTCAGGGTGTCGGTGATGGCGGGCCACAGCGTCGCGAGCGTCGAGTCGTGGGGGAGGATGGCGCTCGCGCGCGACGCCAGCGTGTAGGCCGAGTCCCAGAGACCGCTGTCTGCCAGGATCCGGATGGCAGGAATGGCGGTGCCCCGGACCCAGGCGACGTCCGCGGCGCGGTCGCGGTGCGCGCGGTAGGGCCGCCAGGCCACGGCCGCGGCGATCCCGGCCACGATCACGATCGCGACCGCGGCCCATCTCCACCGTCGGGTCCAGCGAACCGCGGCTCTCTCCGTGCTGATCGTCGGCGCTGCAAGAGCCTTGGCGAAGGCCGACGTGGTGGAGAACCGATCGGCGGGGCTCCGGCTCAACGCCCGCCGCACGATCGCGTCGATCGACGCCGGGACCTCCCGGAGTGCGGCGACCGACGGCGCGGGCCCAGCGAATCGTTTGGCGATCACCGACTGGGGAGTGTTGCCGGTGAACGGCGGCTCGCCCGCCAGCATCTCGAACAGCACGCAGCCGAGGCTGTAGGTGTCGGTTCGGGCATCCACATCAGACGCGCCCGCGGCCTGCTCGGGGCTCATGTACGCCGGGGTGCCCACGCTCATCCCGGTCGCCGTCAGCTGCTCGGCTCCGTCGCCGCCCACCGCCCGCGCGATCCCGAAGTCCGCCACCAGGGTGTTGCCGTCGCCGGTGAGCATGATGTTTTCCGGCTTCACGTCCCGGTGGATGACGCCGTGCTCGTGGGCGTAGCCCAGGGCTTCGGCCGCCTCGCGCGCAACCCGGACCGCGTCATCCAGCGGGAGCTGGGGCTCGCGCCGGAGCCGGTCCCGCAGCGACTCGCCCTCGACGAACGGCATGGTGAACCAGAGCTGGCCCTCTGCCTCGCCGGAGTCGTACACTGAGAGGATGTGGGGGTGCTGAAGACGGGCGGCGAAGCGGATCTCGCGCTGGAAGCGCTCCGGGCCAAGCGTGGCGGCGAGCTCGGGACGGAGGACCTTGAGCGCAACCAGGCGGTCGTGCTTGAGGTCCCGCGCCAGGTAGACGGTGGCCATGCCACCCCGGCCGAGCTCGCGCTCGAGGCTGTACTGGCCGCTTAGCCCAGTCTGAAGCTGCGCCCGCAGGTCGGCCAATAGGGACCTGGTTGATGGAGATCGACCGGTAACGCCGCTTCTAGCTTACGCCGCGCTTCAGGGCTCCGCAAACGTGCGCCGCTCCGCCGCCGAAGCATGCACGAAGCGCCAGGCAGCGGAGGCACAGATCGCCTCCGATAGGGCCGCGGCGGTAGGCTCGACCACCAGGCCCGCCGGCGACGTGAAGACGACGTCGCCTTGAGCCTGAGCCAGCTCGGCCAGTCCCTGGCAGAAGGGTGCGAGCCGTTCGACCGGCTCGCGTGCATCGATGCGAACCAGGATCGATTCGACCCGTCTCTCGTGCTCCCAGACGTCGATCCGATGACCTTCATCGGTACCCCAGATGCTCAGCTGCCGGCTCCAGGAGCTGGCTCGAGGCAATAGGGAGTCCAAGTCCCGGCGCCAGCTCCCGGCCGGCTGCCGGGCGCGCCAGGGGTCGCGGTCGCCCGGCCGAGCGGCGCGCGGCACCAGATGTAGATCGAATTGCCAGTTGGCCATCCCGGGCTTCACGACAGGTCCTCCACCGAGCAATCCCGTACTTGCCCGTCGATGATGCGCTGCGCGAACCGCCAGCACCCGGCGATGGCGGCCTCTTCCGTGGAGTACGTGACCGGGCCGCTGAACGCCCGCAAGCCGCGGCGGCGGCCGATCAGTAGATCCAGGGTCCAGCGGCCGGAGCCGCGGAGCTGGAACGTGCGCGCCGTGATAGCGAACCCTTTATAGGAACCGGGACTCATCGGGTGAGGCGAGGCCACGTTGGAGAGGATGACCTGAAGGATATAGAGGAAAGGGGCTGGGTTCAATTGGGCCGCCCCCCGGAGCCCTTGACGAGCGAGGGATCCAAGCCGGATAGTCATACTGGGGGCAGGATCGTTCTCCCCCAGGCTACACTCCCGCGAGGCGATCCCGACCGCAAGATGGTCGATGCCCTGGTGCTTCGGGAACCGGAGCGGCTTGCCGCGCTCCGCCAACTGGCCCTAGCGAACTTAGAGCCGGAAGAAGCTTTTGATCGCCTGACGCGGCTCGCGGCGACGCTCTTCTCTACCCAGATCGCCCTGATTTCGTTCGTGAGCGGCGACCGCCAGTTCTTCAAGAGCTCCCATGGCCTCCGCCAGCCCTGGGCATCCCGCCGCCAGACCTCGCTCGACTACTCCATCTGCCAGCACGTGGTTGCTGCCGGCCGGTCGCTGGTCGTTCGGGACGCAACCCGGGATCCGCTGCTCAGCACCAACCTCGCCGTCACCGAGCTCGGCGTGGTCGCCTACGCCGCCGCCCCTCTGATCACCTCCGGAGGCAAGTGCCTGGGCACCTTCTGCGTGATCGACCCGAGGCCGCGAGACTGGACCGACGGGCAAGCCGCCATGCTCCACGATCTCGCTGCTACAGTGATTACCGAGCTCGAGCTCCGGAGGGAGCTCGCCGAGCGGGCGCGGGTCGAGTCTGCCCTCAGGCAAGCGCAGCATGAGCTGCGGCGGAGCGAAGAGCATTTCCGCTCCCTCATCGAGCACACCTCCGATGTCATCACCATCGTAGACGAGAGCGCAGTGGTGCTGTACGGCAGCCCCTCGGTCGAGCGCGTGCTCGGCTACGCCCCGCAAGATCTGGTCGGCCGGGTGGCGGTGGAGCTGATTCACCCGGAGGACCGACCTCGCGTGCTGGAGGCCCATCTCGCGGCGGTGCGTGACCCGGGGGCGGCGCAGCGCGGCGTCGAGTTTCGCTGCCGGCACCGGGACGGCTCCTGGCGCGTGCTCGAAGCCCTGGGCAGCGTGCTCCAGTACCGCTCCGCCGGCCCCCGGCTGGTTCTCACGCTGCGGGACGTCACCGACCGCCGGCGGGCCGAAGCGGCCCTGGGCGCCTCGCATGCGCAGCTCCGCCAGCTCGCGCATCGCCTCGACGAGGTGCGAGAAGAGGAGTTGACCCGGATCTCGCGCGAGATTCACGATGAGTTGGGACACGCCCTCACCGCGTTGCGACTCGACCTGGCGTGGCTGGTCCCGAAGCTGCGCCGGAACGCTGAGCCGGTCCGCCGGAAGGCCGGCGAGACGCTCGCTCTGGTGGACGATAGCATCGACAGCGTGCGTCGCATCGCTGGCAGGCTCCGACCGCCGGCACTGGAAGACCTGGGCCTTGCCGCAGCCATCGAGGCGCTGCTGGAGCGCCTCTCCGATCAGACCGGTATCGAGGTCGAGCTGCAGGCGAGTGCCGACGACGTTCCGGCAGTTGCCCGCCGGGCGCTTTACCGGATCGTCCAGGAGGCGCTGACCAACGTGGCCCGCCACTCGCAGGCGAGCCGGGTCGAGGTACAGCTGCGCCGCGCGTCCGATACCATTGTGCTGCAAGTGACCGATGACGGTATCGGGATCCGGCCCGGAATGCTCGACCACCCGGGCACTCTGGGCCTGGTTGGCATGCGAGAGCGCGCCGCCGCGCTCGGGGCGAACTTCCGGGTGGAAGCCGGGGCAGGCCGGGGAACGACGATCCGCGTCACCCTGCCGCACCACCGCGATGCCGGCGGATGATCCGAATCCTTCTCGCGGACGACCATCGCGTCGTCCGCGAAGGCATCCGGCGGCTCCTGGAAGAGCGCAACGGCCTCACCGTGGTGGGCGAAGTCGGAAGCGTGCCCGAGCTTGTGGCCCGGCTGCGCGAGTCTGTGGTGGACGTGGTGATCCTGGACATAGCAATGCCGGGTCCAGGGATTATTGAGACGCTCCGGCAGGTGAAAGCGATTCAGCCGCGGGCCCGATCGCTGGTACTCACGGCCTACCCGGAGACCGACTACGCGGTTCGGGTCCTCCGCGCCGGCGCTGCTGGATATCTCACCAAGGACCGCTCGCTCGAGCAGCTGGTCGAGGCCATCCGCCGGGTGTACCGCGGCGGGACCTACGTGAGCCCGTCGCTCGGCGAAGTGCTCGCGGCCCGGCTGGGCAGCGAAGGGCAAGAGCCTACCCACGGGGCCCTCACCGACCGTGAGTTCGAGGTGCTTCGTGGGCTCGCCCGGGGCGAGAGCTTGAAGTCGATCGCCGCACAGCTGGGCCTCAGCCCGAAGACCGTCACCACGTACCGCAGCCGCATCCTCGAGAAGCTGGGCTTGGGATCGAACGCCGAGCTGGTCCGCTACGCGCTCGAGCACGGGCTCTTTCGCGCCAACTGACATCGCCCTCGCCCCAGCGCTGTAGGGAAAGACCTACGGCGGACTCGGCCTCTCCCGATTGGCGGCTCCATCAGTCGCCCGTATCCTTGCGCCCGTCTGGAGACGGTTACACGGCTGTTTCGCCGCCGTTACAGCGGGCGGCGACGCAATGTTTTGGAGACTGGCGTGAGAGTGTTCGTGGTCGAAGAATCGGCTGCGCTGTCAGCCCGGCTGGTGGAACGGCTCGCCGAAGTACCCGGTATCACCTTCATCAGCTCGGCCCGAACGGTGGCCGATGCCATCAGGGCGATCGCCAAGGTGGCGCCCGACATCGTGATCACCGATACGGATCTGCCGGACGGAAGCGGGTTCGCGCTGCTGCACGTGATAAAGGCGCGGAAGACGGTCAAGGGCAGCGGCCCCCGGGTCGTGGTGTGGACCGGCTGCCTGGATGCGCGGCGGCAGGCGCTGGCCGAGGGACTCGGGGTAGAGGCTCACTTCGACAAGGCCCGCGAGGTGGAGCTGCTGGTCGAGTACTGCCGCCGCGTTGGCGCTGCCGGTGACTAGCGTCCGGGTGGTCGAAAAGCAGCGCGGGACCGAGACGATCTTGCTGGCTGAGGACGATGCGTGCGTGCGAGGCATCGCGGCGCGGGCGTTGACACTGCTCGGCTACACCGTGCTCGAGGCGGCTCACGGCGTCGATGCACTCCGGATTGCCATGGCACATCCGGCGCCCATCCACCTGCTGGTCACCGATGTGGTGATGCCGCACCTGAACGGCAAGCTTCTGGCCGACGAGCTGCGCCGAACCCGCCCGGAGCTCAAAGTGCTGTTCGTCTCGGGCTACGCTGCCGACGCGTTTCCCGAGGCGGCCTTGCAACCCGACGTCCCCTTCATGGCCAAGCCGTATGCGCCGACGGTGCTCGCGCGCCACGTCCGCGAGGCCCTGGATGGCGACCGGCCGCAGGTCAGGTAGCGCCTACCCTCGACTCACCTCGGTCTCATCCGGTGGGAGCGTGCCCCTCGCCAGCGCCGCGCCAATGACGCCCGGCGCGCCATTGCGTCGTCGGCAGTGGTGGGTCCCGCGCCGGGACCCTGGTGATGCGGGCGCAGCCGCTCGATCAGTCCGGCGATCGCATGAAATGCATCGGCGAGAAGCCCCTGAACCTGGCGCCGCAGCGCTTGCCGGCGGCCGGCGCCCTCCCGCCATCGCCGAGCCCAATAGGCCAGCTCCCGAGCCCCGACCTTACTCGCACCCGTGGCGCCTGCGATCGCGCGACGCACCTGCCGGAAGGGAGATTCGGCCGGCGCCCAGGTGGCCGTCGGCGGCGGTGCAATGAGCTCCGCCTGATCCAGGAGGGCCTGCAGCCGGGCCTCGCTCAGAAAGGGCGAGCCGGCCGGCAGCTCGCCGGTCACACGTGACTCGGCAGCCGAATCGAACCGCAGCCGGCGGCCGGGCAGGATCGCCCGATCCTGCACGTAGCTCGGCGGCCCGGGCACTCCTTCGATGTATGCCAGCCAACTCGTGCCGTCGCGGTCCGAGAAGGGCATCGATTCGGTGAGGGGATTACCCCGCGGGCACAGCGTCGTCAGCGTCATGGTGGTGGCCACTCCCTGGCGCCTTGGCCGGCACCTGTAAGCGCTAAGGTACGCGCCGGAGCGGCGCCCTGCCAGGGCCGGCGCTACCGCCGCCGTCGCAAGCCCGGCCCCCCTGGCGCAAAAACCGGCCAGGGGCGTGTATAATGGTGCGCTCGCGCCTGGCCGGAGGCGTTCGGGATGCTATTCAACTCGCTCACCTTCGTCGTCTTCTTCGCGGTGGTCGTGCTGGTGCACAACCTGCCGCTGCCCTGGCGCGTCAAGAAGCTGAATCTGCTGGTTGCGAGCTACTTGTTCTACGCGGCCTGGAATCCGCCGTTCGTGGTCCTGCTGTGGATCTCCACCGTGCTGGACTGGTACGTCGCCCGCGCGGTTTATTCCGAGCAACGACTCTCCCGCCGACGGCTCCTGCTCGCCATCAGTGTTGTCGGCAACCTCGGGCTCCTCGGCTTCTTCAAGTATGGCGACTTCCTGCTCCACAACTGGGCCGGCCTGATGGCGCTGCTCGGCGTCCAGTACGTACCGCCCGCGTGGGATATCGTGCTACCGGTAGGCATTTCGTTCTACACGTTCCAGACCATGGCCTATTCGCTCGACGCGTACCTGCGGCGGGCTCCGCCGGCCAGCTCGTTTCTGGACTACGCCCTGTTCGTCACCTTCTTCCCCCAGCTGGTGGCCGGGCCGATCGTGCGCCCGGCCGACCTCGTGCCCCAGTTCGCCGAGCCCAAACGCACTCCGGCGAATCAGTTCCTCTGGGGACTCGGCCTGATGACGCTGGGTCTCTTCGAGAAGACGGTGATCGCGGACGGCGCGCTATCACCCGCGGCCGACGCAGTGTATGGCGCCAAGGACACCCCCGCAGCAGTCGACGCCTGGCTCGGCACCCTGGCCTTCTCCGGCCAGATCTTCTCCGACTTCGCCGGCTACTCGACCACCGCGATTGGCTGCTCGCTCTGCCTCGGCTTCTCCCTGACCGACAACTTCCGCTTTCCCTACGGGGCGATCGGCTTCTCCGACTTCTGGCGCCGGTGGCACATCTCGCTCTCGACCTGGCTGCGCGACTACCTCTACGTGCCGCTGGGCGGCAACCGCAAGGGGAATCGCCGGACCTATGTGAACCTGATGACGACGATGCTGCTCGGCGGGCTGTGGCACGGCGCGAACTGGACGTTCGTGGTCTGGGGTGGGCTTCACGGGCTGTATCTGGCAGTGGAGCGCTGGCTGCGGGAGAGGTTCACTCATCTCAAGCTGCCGCCGAGGGCCGGGTTCCGGCTCGGTGCGGCGCTGTTGACCTACCTGCTGGTAAACATCGCCTGGGTCTTCTTTCGCGCGGAGGATATGACAAGCGCGTGGCGCCTGCTGCGGTCCATGTTCGGATTGCATCCCGAGGTCAAGGCGGTCCTGCCCACGGTCTACATCATCGAAGTGGTGACCGTGATCGCCGCCATGTGGATCATTCACTGGACCATGCGCGACCGCAGGGTGGAGGACCTGGTGGCAAAGACGCCGTGGTGGGTGGTGGGTACGGTGTGGGCGGCGATGGTGTTTCTGATCATCATCACCCAGGACGAGGGCCATGCCTTCATCTACTTCCAGTTCTGACGCTGTCCCCGACGCGCGGGCTATCCCGCTGCTACCCTGGAAGCGGGTTGGGCTGCTCGCGTTGGTGCTTGCGCTGGCCGGCGCGGTACTCTGGGAGTGGAACGCGCGCCGGTTGGGCTACACGCCTTCCTACGCCGACACGGCCGGGCTGTGGGCCATCGAGCGTCGCAAGGTAGACCTACTGGGAGACCCGATCGTCGCGGTGGGCGCGTCGCGCACGTTCTTCGATCTCGATTTGGCCGTCTGGCAGGAATTGACCGGACGCCCGCTGCTTCAGCTCTCAATCGTGGGCACCAGCCCGCGCCGGTTCCTCACGGATCTGGCGGATGAGCCAAAGTTCCACGGGCTCGTGATCGTCGGCGTCGAGCCGGACCTGTTCGTGAGGGAGGGCGGGTTCCGGGCCCATTTTCTGGACGACGCGCGCAAGGAGACGCCATCGGAATGGCTGGGACAGCAGCTCGCCATGCCGCTCGAGCGGCGGCTGGCATTCCTGAACAAGGACGACCTTCCGCTGTTCGCGCTGCTCAGGCACATGAAGCTGCGGAACCGGAAGGATGCCAACGATCCCTATCTGGAAGTGTGGAATCTCAACAACATCTATGAGCACCGGCAGAGCTACATGTGGGAGAGGATCGAGCGCGATCGCTGGCTGCTGCAGCACGCCACGATGGCATGGGCGGACGGGATGGACGAGACTCCGATCGTTCCCGACAGCCTGGTCGACGCGATGATCAAGGCCAACAAGCGGGACGTCGCCAAGATCCAGGCCCGTGGCGGCGACGTGGTCTACGTTCGGTGGCCTTCGACCGACAAGTATCTGTCGTTCGAGAACCGGACAGTCCCGCGCGAGCGGGTGTGGGACCCGCTGCTGCGTGAGACCGGCGCCATCGGGATCCATTTCGAGGATCATCCCAGCCTGCAAGGCTATGACCTCCCGGAGTGGTCCCATCTCGCTGCTGCGGAAACCCCCCGGTTCACCCGGGCCCTGGTCCCCCTCCTTCAGCAGGCGCTCTGCGCCCAGCACTCGCCCTGGGCCTATCGCATCGGCGCGCCGGCGGGGACCTGCAACGTCCCGGAGGGCGCTCCCTGATGAACCTGCTCGCGGCCGTGGATTTTTCGCCGGTGTCGGAGCGCGTCCTCGAGGTGGCGCGCGAGCTGGCCGGGGCGGAGGGCGCCCGCGTTCTGCTGCTGCACGTGGCCGAACCGGACCCGGCGTTCGTGGGCTACGAGGCGGGCCCGCAGGTAGTGCGGGATCAGGTGGCCGAAGAATTCCGCAGCCAGCGCAAGACGCTGCAGGAGATGGCCGACCGGCTGCGCAGTACTGGTGTCGAGACCACACCGCTGGTGGTTCAGGGCGCCATCGTCGACACCATCATCGAGCACGCCCAGCGCCAGCAGGTGCGCTTCATCGTCCTCGGCACGCACGGGCGCACCGCAGTCCACCACCTGCTGGTTGGCAGCGTGTCTGAGGGAGTTATCCGGCGCTCGGTGGTGCCGGTCGTGGTGGTGCCGCAGGTGCGCGACTGATGCGCAGCCCTATCACCAGATGGTTCGGCTGCTGCTCCGCATCATGTGCACGATGAACGCAACTACGGCGAACAGGAGAAGCAAATGGATGAGGCCACCGGCCACGTGGAACGCCAGGTAGCCCAAGGCCCAGATCACTGCCAGAAGTAGGGCGAGCCCGAGGAACATGCGATCACTCCGAACTAAGGGTGAGGTCACGATGGGCCGGGACCGGCTCTCCGTCGGTGATGACGCACACGTGACGTTCGTCACCCTAGCCCGGTCTGCCTGCGGGAAGCTCTCCCTTTCCGCGCGCGCGGACGTACGCGAAGATCTTTTTGATCTGATCGTCTTGAAGGGTTCCCTTGAAGCCAGGCATTCCTTTGTCGCGCCTGCCATCGACCACGACGGCGTGAAAAGAGGCCTGGTCCACGCGTCCCTTCGCCACCGATCCCCGCAGGTCGGGCGCCATGACACCGCCCACGGCATCGTCGCCGTGGCAGCGGGCGCAGTGGACCATGTACTGCCGCCATCCTTCGTATTCGATCCGGGTTGCCTGCCGGCCCTGCTTCTCCTGTGCACTCGCGGGACGGCTCGAGCCGCCGATCGCTACGGCCCCGAGCGCGAGCGCCACGCACATCCCGGCAGCGGCACGACCACAATACGGCATACGAACCTCCGGAAATGGCCCCGATTGACGCTAGCTGGAGGGGATCCATAGGCGCACCGGCGGCCGTCACAGACGGTGGCCTGATCGACCCTCAGGTCCCTGCAAATCACCGGGCGAATTGCCACCCGCCAACCTGCGGCGAAGCCGCTCCAGCGGCCAGCGGTTGGGTCCGGGCCGAGCCGGGAGCGGTCGCGTAACTCCTTTTGCCATGGCATCTAAGACGGCCGGTCGGGGGGCACCCCGGCACCCGGTTGTGGGCTCGCCCAGGGGCGGCGGGCAGGACTGGATATTGCTCTGACGCACGAGGTCCGACTGGCGCGCGCGGCCGCGCGCGTCATCTGCAACACACCCGGAGTCGCTGCATGACGGCGCCCAGCCAGATGTCGCTGCGTCGGATTCCCGACGCGCTGCGCCTGAAAGTCCGCATCGCGTACGCGGCGGGCTGGGATGCGCTGATCGACACCCACACCGCGCAGGCGCTTCAGTTCGTCTGCGAGTTCGCGCCCCGCCTGCCGGTGCTCGAAGGACTCGACCTCTACTTCCGGGTGACAGCGGTGCCCGAGGCGATGCAGGAGGCGGTGCGGGTTGGGACGCTGACAGCGCTCGACGTCGAGTCGCTTCCGCCGCTCACGGTCCTTCCGTCGCTGAGCGGCTGGCATCTGCTCCGGCTCGACCTGCTGCTCGAGCAGCAGCGCTTTCGCCGCCGCTACCACGAGAGGACCCTCGCGTTGGCCCGGATGGTCGGCGCGCGGTCTGCGGAGGCGGTCGTCGCGACCCATGTCGAGAACGCCATCGGCCTGGCCCAGCTGCTCAAGGGCATCATGCCGGTGAACGCCGCGACCGACCGCTACATCCGGGAGTTCAGCCTGCCTGGCAGCATCGCCGAGATGGTGATGCAGCGGGTGCAGGCGCGAGTGGCGGGGGAAGAGCTGAGCGCCCAGTACGATGATCCCCTGCCGCAGATCGAGCCGCCCGAACCGGCTCCAACCCGACTCGATCCCGCCGACCCAGCCGCCGCGTTTGCCGAGCCCGCCCGAGGCTTCTGAAATTCAGCGCTGCGCCCGCTTGGCGGAGAACCGCCCGCTCAAAGTCTTGCCTCCCTCCTTTGCCCGCGCCTCGTACTTGCCGGTGAGCGAATCGCCGGAGAGCCGAGCCTCCGTGCGGGTCACGACCTCCGCCTCGAGCGTCGGGCTCCGGTGGGGATCCGATTCGTACACCACGGTGCTGTCGCTGGTCGAGACGACTTTGACATTGTACGTCTCACCCCGGCGGAACGCGATCTTGCCGGT
>JBIOTT010000312.1:0-8972 GCA_044866195.1 Gemmatimonadales bacterium | reverse complement strand
AGCTGCAACGGCGCGACGAGGGGGCCCTGGTCTGATGCTCGGGCGGGTGCGCGACTGGACTCTCTGGCCCATGCTCTGGAAGGAGTTCGTCCAGCTCCGGCGGGACCGCTTCACGCTGGGCATGATGGTGGGCATTCCCGCCCTCCAGCTGCTCCTGTTCGGGTTTGCCATCCAGACCGAGGTTCGCCACATCCGCACGCTGGTGCTCGACGAATCGAAGACCCCAGAGAGCCGGGCGCTGGTTCGGGTGATGGAGAACACCGGCAACTTCGACATCGTGGGCACGGTCGGCTCGCGGGCCGAGTTGGTCGACCGCATCGACCGGGGCAAGGCGGGCGCTGCGGTGGTCATTCCGCCTGGCTTCATGGC
This sequence comes from Gemmatimonadales bacterium, assembly GCA_044866195.1. Taxonomy (GTDB): domain Bacteria; phylum Gemmatimonadota; class Gemmatimonadetes; order Gemmatimonadales; family GWC2-71-9; genus DASQPE01. Next base: position 8,603 of record JBIOTT010000312.1, on the reverse strand, counting down.
CGATCTGCGCCGGGGCCGGCCGGCCGAGGCGCAGGTCATCGTCGATGCCGCCGATCCCATGGCCTCGAGCGCCGCAATGGCAGGCGCGGCCCAGGCGGCCCAGGCCAGGCTGCTGGAGCTCACTGCGCAGGGTCACGGGCCGCGGCTGCTGGATGTGCGGATTCGTCCCTGGTACAACCCGGGAGTACGGAGCGCGGTCTACGTGGTTCCCGGCATCGTGGGCGTGCTCTTGTCCATGACCATGGTGATGATCACCAGCATGGCCGTGGTGCGGGAGCGGGAGCGGGGCACGCTCGAGCAGCTGGTGGTAACGCCGATCAACAAGACCGGGCTCATGCTGGGCAAGCTCATCCCATTTCTCGCCATCGGCTACGTGCAGATGTCGGTGATCCTGGTCCTGGGCCGGGTGGTGTTCGACGTGCCCCTCCGGGGCAGTCTCACCGCGCTGTATGGGGTGACGCTGGCGTTCATCGTCGCCAACCTTGCGCTCGGCCTGCTGGTCTCGACCGCGGTGCGGACCCAGACCCAGGCGATGCAGCTGAGCTTCTTCTTCCTGCTGCCCAACATCCTGCTGTCCGGGTTCATGTTCCCGCGCGAGGCGATGCCGGCGGCGGCGCAGTGGCTGGGCGCCCTCTTGCCGCTCACGTACTATCTGCGGATACTGCGGGGTATCTTGCTCCGGGGCGTCGGCCCGATGCAGCTCTGGTCGGAGAGCCTCGTCCTCGTGGGCTTCGCGTTCGTCCTGGTCATCCTGAGCGTTCGACGGTTCTCCAAGACCATCGAGTGACTATACACCTGCCTGCATGATCCGCGTTCGGCCCGGCTCGCCGGCCGTCCTGGGAGCCCACTGGGACGGCGAGGGGACCAATTTCGCGCTCTCTTCCGAGCACGCCACCGCCGTCGAGCTCTGTCTCTTCGAAGGCCCCGACGACACCCGCGAGACGGTACGGGTGCCGCTTCGGGAACGGAGCGGCCCGATCTGGCACAGCTACCTGCCGGACGTGCAGCCGGGCCAGCTGTATGGGTACCGGGTCCACGGGCCGTGGGCGCCGCAGGGAGGCCACCGCTTCAATCCGTCAAAGCTGCTGCTCGATCCCTACGCCCGGGCCATCACCGGTTCGATCCGCTGGACCGACGCGCTCTCGGGTTACGTGGTGGGCCACCCGGAGCAGGACCTGGTGCCGGATCCGCGCGACAGCGCGGGCGGTCTGCCCAAGTCGCTCGTGGTCGAGTCCGCCTTCACCTGGGCCGACGATCGGCCGCCCCGAACGCCCTGGTCCGACACGGTCATCTACGAGTGTCATGTGAAGGGCATGACCATGCGCCACCCGGAGGTGCCGGGGCCGCTCCGCGGGACTTATCTCGGGCTCGCGGCCGACGCGGTGCTCAACCATCTCCGGAACCTCGGCGTCACCGCGGTCGAGCTGTTGCCGATCTGCCATTTCGTCACCGAGCGTACGCTGAGCGAGCGCGGTCTGGTCAACTATTGGGGCTACAACCCGATTGGCTTCTTCGCGCCTGACATCCGCTATGCGACCGGCCGGCTGGGGCAGCAGGTCACCGAGTTCAAGACCATGGTGAAGCGGTTTCACCGCTTCGGGCTCGAGGTGATTCTCGACATGGTCTTCAACCACACGGCGGAGGGCAATCACCTCGGTCCCACCATCTGCTTTCGCGGCATCGACAACGCGGGCTACTACCGCCTTGATCCCACCAACCCGCGTCACTATCTGGACTATACCGGCTGCGGCAACACGCTCGACCTGCGGCTTCCGCAAACGCTGCGGCTGGTGCTCGACAGTCTCCGGTACTGGGTCCAGGAGATGCATGTCGACGGCTTCCGCTTCGATCTCGGTCCGGTGCTCGGCCGGGAGCCTCAGGACTTCAATCCAGGGGCGCGCTTCTTCGAGATCGTGCGACAGGATCCGGTCCTCGCCGAGGTCAAGCTGATGGCGGAGCCCTGGGACCTGGGTCCCAACGGCTATCAGCCGGGGCGCTTCCCGGTGGGATGGGCGGAGTGGAACGGCAAGTACCGGGACGTCGTACGCAGCTTCTGGCGGGGCGACGCGGGACAGCTGCCCGAGGTCGCGACCCGGCTGGCGGGCAGCGCAGACTTGTTTGGTGCAGCCGGGCGGCCACCGCAGGCGAGCGTGAACTTCATCACCTGCCACGATGGCTTTACCCTCGCGGACCTGGTCAGCTACGAGCGCAAGCACAATGAGGCCAATGGGGAGGACAACCGGGACGGCAACGAGCATAATCTGAGTCGGAACTGGGGGGTCGAGGGCTCCACCGAGGTCCACCACATCGCGCGCATCCGCGAGCGGATGCAGCGGAACTTCCTCGCCGTGCTGGCCTGCTCGCTCGGGGTCCCCATGCTCTCCCATGGCGACGAGATCGGGCGGACCCAGCACGGCAACAACAACGCTTACTGTCAGGACAATCCCATCACCTGGGTGGACTGGCATCTCACGCCCGCCCGTCGCGACCTGCTCGAGTTCACCCGATCGGTCTTTCGGCTGCGAGCTCAAACCCCGCTGCTCCGGGCCCGGGGCTATCCCGGGTCGGAATCGAATCCCAGGCCTCCCGACCTGGTCTGGTATCGTCCGGATGGGGAGCCGATGACGACCGAGGACTGGGCTCACACCCACGCCCACGCGCTGGCCATGCTGGTGCGGGAGGGCTCGGCCGCGATTCTGCTGGCGCTCAACGCCGGTGGACGCTCGCGTCCGCTGGTGCTCCCGGCGCTTGAGCCCCACGGCGAGTGGCGCGAGGTGCTCCACACCGCTCAGACCGAAGGCGACGTGAGGCGGGGCACGGTGACCGTGGCGCCCCGCTCGTTGGTCCTGCTGCGGTTCGAGGCCGCCGGATGACGCTGGCCGGCGGATCGTCGCCGATCCTCGCAACCTATCGCCTGCAGCTCCACGCCGGTTTCCCGCTGTCCCGCGCCCGCGAGCTGGTTCCCTATCTGGCCCGGCTGGGCGTGACCCATCTGCACCTGTCGCCCATCCTGCAGGCACGCGCCGGCAGCGCCCACGGCTACGACGTGACCGACCCGGGGTTGCTCAACCCGGCCCTGGGCGACGAGGACACCTTCGAGCGTTTCGTCGCCGCGCTCCGGGCGCACGGGATGGGACTGGTGCTCGACATCGTGCCCAACCACATGGCCGCCTCGCCCGAAAACTGGCGCTGGGAGGACGTGCTCGCCCACGGGCCCGCCTCGCCCTACGCCCGGTGGTTCGACATCGAATGGCGGGTGGGCGAGCCCGAGCTCCACAGCCGGGTACTGCTCCCCATCCTGGGCGACGCCCGGCCGCTGGTGCTGGCTCGGGGTGAGATCGGGGTGACGTTCGCTGGCGGCGAGCTTCGAGTGCGCTATCACGAGCACTCCTTCCCCCTCGACCCCTCCACCTGGCCGTTCGTTCTCGACGACGCGCTCGGCGAGTGCGCCGGCGTGCTCGGCCCCGACCATCCTGGTACCCGCGAGCTCCGCGACATCATCGCCCTGCTCCGGCGGCTCCCCCGGCGTACCGTCCGGAAGGCCAAGAGCATCGACCGGCGCCGGAAGCAGGCGGCCGAGGGCGTCCGGCGTCTGCGGGAGTTGTGCATCGTGGCACCAGAGGTGCGGCGTCGGGTCGAGCGAGCCGCGGCCCACTTCGCCGGCGGCCCGGATGGCATCGAGCGCATGCGCCGCCTGCTCGACGCCCAGGCGTATCGGCTGGGGTTCTGGCAGCGGGCGGTCCGCCAGGTCAACTACCGCCGCTTCTTCGACGTCAACGATCTCGTCTCGCTCCACATGGAAGACCCGGAGGTGTTCGGCCGGAGCCACGCCCTGGTGCTGGACTGGGTCCGGGAGGGCCTGGTGGACGGACTCCGAATCGACCACGTGGACGGGTTGCTCGATCCGCTGGGCTACCTGCAGCGCCTGGCGGACAGCGCCTTTCCCGGTCGGGAGACCCAGGCGCCGCCGATCTTCGTCGAGAAGATTCTTTCCCGTGGCGAGCGTCTGCGGGACGAGTGGCCGGTGGCCGGAACGACCGGCTACGACTTTCTGAACGATGTCGAGTCGGTGTTCATCGATCCGGACGGGGCCGCGCAGCTCGAGCGGGACTACCGGCGGATCGTGCGGCGGCACACCGGCTTCACCATCGCGGCCCTGGACGGCAAGCGGCAGGCGCTCCAGACCGGGTTGTCGGCCGGCGTACGCCGCCTGGCGGACCGGCTGCTCCGGCTCGCGCGGCCGGACGGCTCGCCGTCTGCGCTGCGGCGGTACGATCTGGCACGCGCGATCGTCGAGACGATCGTGCATCTGCCGGTATACCGCACCTACATCGACGAGCGGCGAACCGAGCCGGCTCCGGTCGACCGGGCGTTGCTCGAGGATGCGCTGGCGGCGGCGCGGCCCAGTGGCCGCGGGTCGCCGGCCGCGTTCGATGCGCTCGGCACGGCGCTGCTGGGGAGTGATCCCACGCCTGCCTCGGCCGACCGGGAGCGCATGCGGCGGCGTTTCGTCCAGCGGTTCCAGCAGGTGAGCGGCCCGGCGACGGCGAAGGGCGTGGAAGATACCGCCTGTTACGTCCACATCCCGCTGCTCTCGCGCAACGAGGTCGGCTCGGCGCCGGATGCGTTACTGGCGGAAGCGGTGGCGGGCCTGCACGAGGCGAACGCGCATCGAGCCGGCTGCTGGCCGCACACGCTGCTCGCCCTGACGACCCACGATACCAAGCGCTCGGCCGACCTGCGGGCCCGGCTGGATGTGCTCTCCGAGATGGCGGAGGACTGGGAAGAGCGGGTGTACCGCTGGCGCCGGTGGAACCGCTCGCACCGGGCCATGGCACGCGGCCAGCGGCTCCCGGACGCGAATACGGAGTATCTGGTCTACCAGACGCTGGTCGGGGCGTGGCCGCTGGAATTGCTCGGCCACGAACCCACGGCGTTGCCGGGCGAGCTGCTCGCGGCGTTCCGGGAGCGGATTGCGGCCTACGCCCTCAAGGCGGCGCGCGAAGCGAAGGTGGAGACCAGCTGGGTCGAGCCCGATCCGGACTTCGAGACCGCCCTGGAGCGGTTTGTCCGGTCCATCCTGGATCCCGGTATGGCTCCGCAATTTCTGGCGGACCTCGGCGCCTTCGTTGGCCGTATCGCCCGGCCCGGGTTGTGGAATGCCCTGGGGAAGTTGTTGGTCCAGCTCACGGCTCCGGGCATTCCTGACGTCTATCAAGGGGATGAGCTGTGGAGCTTTCTTCTGGTGGATCCCGACAACCGTAGGCCGGTGGACTTCGAGCGTCGCTCCGCCCTTCTGGACGAGCTGATTAGCGACTTCGATGATGACGCGGAGCGCCCGGCGCTGCTGCGGGGGCTGGTGGAGCGTCCGGAGGACGGGCGGGTGAAGCTGCACGTGCTGCACCGCACGCTCGCGGTTCGGCGGCGGCTGCCGCGTCTCTTTCTGGAGGGGAGCTATCAGCCGCTTCCGATCGAAGGTCCCGCGGCCGATCGAGTACTGGGCTTCATTCGCCGCGGTGACGAGGGCGCCGCAATCGTTGTGGTCTCCCGCCTCGTTGCCGGCCGCCTCATGCCCGGCCAGCTGCCGCCCCCCCGCTGGAGCTGGGCCGGAACCCGGGTGCAGCTTGCCCCGCCCCTGGCCGGTCTCCAGTGGAGCAATCCGCTCACGCTGGAAACCCTGAGTGGGGCCGAGGGCCTGGACGCAGCTGACGTCTTCGGTACCTTGCCCGTGGCGCTCCTGCTTGCCGCCCCGCCGGCCTGATCGGGCCGAGATCCAGCACACCAGACGGATTCGCGCATGCCGCTCCGACCGCTCCTGCCCGGCGCCGCTCCGGTTCTCTCCGATGCTGCAGCGCTGCCGCCCGCCGATCTGCCCGACAAGGAGGAGTTACGCGACCGCCTCGACCGGGTGGGCACCCGGCTCCTCAAGCTGCAGACCGCGCTCTTCGCCGAAGGGCAGCGTGCCCTGCTGGTCGTGCTCCAGGGGCGCGACACGGCCGGCAAGGACGGTCTGGTGCGCCACGTGTTCGGCCGGCTCAATCCGATGGGACTCGAGCTCACCAGCTTCAAGGCGCCGACCCCGGTGGAGCTGAGCCACGATTACCTGTGGCGAATCCATCACGCGGTGCCGGCGAAGGGCAAGATCGGGATCTTCAACCGGTCGCATTACGAGGACGTGCTGGTCGTTCGGGTCCACGGGCTGGTGCCGGAACCGATCTGGCGGGCGCGGTACGAGCAGATCAACGCGTTCGAGCGGCTGCTGTCCGACAACGGAATCGTCATTCTGAAGTTCTGCCTGCACATCTCGCGGGTGGAGCAGCGGGAGCGACTGCTGGCCCGGCTGGAGGACCCCGAGAAAAACTGGAAATTCAATGGCGGAGACCTGCGGGAGCGGGAACGGTGGGACGACTACACCAAGGCCTACGAGGACGCGCTCGCGCTCACCAACACGCTGTGGGCGCCATGGTACGTTGTTCCGGCCGACCGGAAGCCGGTTCGCGATCTGCTGGTCGCGGAGACCCTGCTGGAGAAGCTGACCGAGATGAAGCCGGTTTATCCGCCGGTGCCAGCGGAGGTGCCGGCGTTCAAGCGTCTGCTGGGAGCGTGAGCGTCAGGTTTGTCCGTCGGGTCCTACGAGGATCACGGCGATGTCGTCCCCGAGAACGATGTACGGTGACCGGCCTCCGATGACCTGAATCATCGTGTGGCGCAGTCTCTCATCGGTCGTCGTCAGCTTGACTGCGACCTGGTAGCTCGCGCTCGGGCCTCCGCCCGGCGGGGCGAAGTTCTCGAACTCGAGCGTGTAGTTCGACTTCTTGAAGCTGAAGCCCGCGCCGAGATAGGGGACCAGCTCCGAAGGTACGATGCCTGCCCCGACGGCCTGGGGCCACTGACCCGTCTCGTAGAACCGGCTGTATGCGGCCATCTTGACGTTGTCCATCGCCGATGTCGCCTGGGCCGAGATCGCCCGGTGCTTGAGATCGATGTAGCGCATGACCATCATGCTCGCGAGAATACCTATCACGAGCATAACCACCAGCAACTCGACGATAGTGAACCCGCGGCGCTCGGGGCGTTTCATCGGCGCACCCTCTGGCTGAGAACCTGAAAGCTCTGGCCCACGAAAGCCCGCAGGGTGTCACTGGATGAGAGGGTTAGCCGGACGGATCCGTTGGCACCTCGCAAGACGTACCGGTTTCCCGGACCCGGCTCGTAGATAATGCCACTTGCGCTGGAGCCGGCTTCGGAAAGCGTGCGCGGCAGGCGGCCTTGCCCGGCCCGGAACCGCTCGATTCGCTGCGCGGTGGTCGCCATTCCGATCCGGAGGCTGGCTTCCTGGACCTCACGGGATTCCGCCAGCGGAGCTTCCGGGAAGATCCAAGTGGGTCGCTCTACTGCCAGGTATACGCCGACCGCAAGCAAGATCGTCAAGCCCGCGGCGATGATCGGCGAGAAGCGGCTCTGCTCCCGCCTGCGTCGCGCCTCTTCCTCCCGCTGCTCCTCGGCCTGCTTCCGCATCACCTCGACGGCGGCATCGAACAGCGCCTGCTTGCTGGATTGCCCCCCGACCGGAGGGCTTGCCGGCAAAGGGGCCGTCTCGGAGCTCGAGGTGGAGCGCGGGGCGGTCCGTTCAGTCATCGTGTCGTCCTGCGTCCGGGCTCAGTGGGAAACCATCTCGCCAGCCAGCGCGCGCGCGACCTGTTCGGGGAACTGGCGGATATCGATCGGCTTGGTGATGTAGCCGTCGAAGCCGGCTTGCATCGCCCGCTCGCGGTCGCCGCTCATTGCATGAGCTGTCAGCGCAATGACCCGAAGGCCCCGGTAGGGCGACTCGCGAATCTCCGCGAGCAGCGCGAAACCGTCCTTGCCGGGCAACTGGATATCCATCAGGACCAGTTCGGGCCTGGCAGTTTCGATGCTCGCGAGCAGCCCCTCACCGCTCCACAGCTCGGTCACCTCGTGCCCCTTCAGCCGGAGCAGGGTCCGAAAGAGCTTCATATTGTCGGGACTGTCTTCGACCACGAGAATTCGGGACACCGGGGCTCCGGCAGCAAGAATTGAACCAGCTTGGGGGCAAGAGTCAGGCCAGGCGGCCGCCCCTGCGCGCCCGCGCAAGTCTCAGCTATGGGCCCGCTTGAGCACGGCTTTGACGCGGGCCACCAACGAGCGGGTTTGGACCGGCTTAGTCAGGTAGTCCTGGGCACCCAGGTCCAGCGCCTTCTCCTCGGTATCGCCGGTGTGGCAGGTGAGCATGATGACCGGGAGCGCTGCAGTTCGCATTTGGGCCCGGAGCTCTTCCAGGACGCCCGGGCCATCCAGACGAGGCATCTCGAAGTCCAGCACCACCAGATCGATGCCACCCTGCTCGACCCGGTCGAGTGATGGCCGCCGGAGCCGCGACCTCGAACTCGACCTCCCGGCCCGATACGAAGCGGAGGTTCTGTTCGACGTCGTAATCCCAGCGGGTCAGCCGTGGCGACCCGGATGGTCCGGTCGTTGGCCTGGATGGGGAGGACGCCGTAGCGGCGGGCGGTCTTCTCGGGGATCATCTCGGCCATGCGGGTATCGGCCTTGCCCAGCTCCGCAACCGGGAGCCGAAACGC
>JBIOTT010000311.1:0-17215 GCA_044866195.1 Gemmatimonadales bacterium | reverse complement strand
ACCCGCCAGCCTCGACTCTCGAGCTTACGGCGCTTACTGGGGTGCATGGCTCACTCCTCCTCGTCCGCCGCAGCGTCGTGATAGGCCCGCAGCCGACGGCGACAGGTCTCAATCACGTGGCGCGGTGTTGCCCGCGCCTTCTTACGAAAGACCGCCGCGATCACGATCGCGTCGGGCTCGGTCCGGTACACGATCCGCCACGTCGCCGCTGCGTCCAGGATTCGCAACTCGTGGCAGCGAGGGCCGATGGTCGGCAGCGGCCGCGAGTGGGGCAAGCCCAGCTGCTCGCCCTGTTGTAGGCGCCGGAGCAGAATCCCGGCCTCCAGTCGGGGCTTCAGCCGAGAAGGGCGGGGTCTTGATCTCGCCGTGGAGCCACACGAGCGGCTTGTCGGCTGAGCCCATGGAGGCAGAAGATATGTCAGAACTGACATGTTCTCAAGGGGCCGCCTCCACCCACGCTTGCAGCTGACGGGCGCGCATCTGCCGACCTCCGCTCGGTCGCAGCTCGCCGATGGCAATCAGCGGCACGTAGAATTCGGAACCGCGGGCCTTATCGCTCGCAGCTGAAGCGCAGCTTCGTTGGGCAGACCCCAAAGGAGCGTATGCTTGCCCACGCCCTTCAACAGCTCGCCGGCCTCCGCCTTCAGGGTGAGGACGGCCATGAAGAGGTCCTCGAATTGCAGCCGCCGGCGACCGAGGCCGAGCTGCGAGCACTCGAGGCAACCCTGCCGTGCCCAATCCCGGACGACATCCGAGCCGCCCTGCGCGTGTCCAAGGGCCTCGTGAACGGACCGTTGGAGTCCTTCTCGCTCCTGGATTTGGAAGGCTTCGGGCTCGACGAGATGCTCCCGTACGCCTACTCAATCGCGCACGATGGCTTCGGGAACTACTGGGTGCTCGATCTCCTGCCCAGTACGGTCGACTGGGGACCGGTCTTCTATGCCTGTCACGACCCCCCGGTGCTGGCCTACCAAGCCGCCACCATCGAGACCTTTCTCCGTGACGTAGTCGCCATGTGGCAGCCGGGCTCCCGCAGTGCAGTCGACGTTGTGCATGAGGAAGTGGTTCACCGGATCTGGCGGGAGAACCCCGACCTGGCCACGTGTCTGGGCCTTCGCGAGTCGGCCGATGCGGCGCTACGGGCCTTCGCGGATTCGCTCCCTCCGACAGCGCTCGTGGCCGATCTACGTCAACCCCGGCTCGGGCAGGGGTTCAGCTGGGGTCGCTTCGGGCCGAAAACCACGATTCGCCGGGCTGGCGAGGAACGCATCTGGGCGCTCATGCCTCCGGAGGGTAAGCCAGGGCTGCTCGCACGTTTGTTTGCAAGGCGCGGGGCTGCCTGACCCACGCTTGCAGCTCGTGGAACTCGGAACCACAAGGCCAATCGCCGCAGCTGAAGCGGACCGTTAAGCCGACGCATCCGCATCGCTGCCTAAGACGGACCGAAGCCGAGAATTCGCCGATAGCAAAAAGCAGCATGCTGGGCGCCCACGCCCTGATCCGCCACTTCCTCTCACTGGGAGGCACCTTGTGAACGACTCCTTGCGCACGCTGGTGATCCTCGCCACCGTCCTCACCGTGACCTCACCGACCCCTGCCGCCGCCCAGCATCGAAACGAAGCGGAGATCCGCGCCGTAGCCATGCGCCAGGGCGACACCTGGACCCGCCACGACGCCAAGGCCTATGCGGCCCTGTTTACGGAGGATTGCGATGTGGTGAATGTGGTGGGCTGGTGGTGGAAGGGCCGCGCGGAGCTCGAACGCAAGCTCACGGCAGCGTTCACCTACGTGTTCCGGGAGAGCCAGCTCACCATCACCGACGTGCAGGTGCGATTTCTCTCCCCCGATGTCGCCCTCGCACACGCCCGCTGGACAATGACAGGGGCCAGGACACCGGCAGGGATTCAGGAGCCACGCGCGGGCGTTCAAACGCTGGTCTTCACCAAGCAGGTCGGCCACTGGCTGATTGCCGGGTTCCAGAACACCCATAGCATCCCCGAGCAGCCATTCCCAACGGGTCCTGCCCCCGCAGCTGGGCCGAAGCCCTAAGGCATGAGCGGGTCGCGAACCAGGGGCGGGACCGCAATCGGCGCGACCTGACCCGATCCTATGAAACAGGAGCCTCCGAGGGACGGCTGGCCCCCGAGGACGCGGCTCAGCTGTGGAGGGAGATCGATGTCGCTTAAGGGAACAGTCGCCCTGGTCGCAGGCGCGACGCGCGGTGCGGGTCGAGGCATCGCGGTCGAACTGGGCGCGGCCGGCGCAATCGTCTACGTGACCGGACGCACAACGCGCAACGAGCGATCCGAATACGCTCGGCCCGAAACCATAGAGGAAACGGCCGAGCTGATCTCGGCCTCCGGCGGCATTGGCATCGCCGTTCAGGTGGATCATCTCGTCGCTGACGAGGTTGAAAGGCTGGTCGATCGCATCCGAGCCGAGCAGGGTCGTCTCGACGTCCTCGTCAATGACATCTGGGGCGGAGAGAACCTGAAGGAATGGAACCAGCCCGTCTGGAAGCACGACCTCCGGAACGGTCTGCGCATGCTCAGTCTCGGCGTGCATACCCATCTGATCACGGTGCATTTTGCACTGCCGCTGTTGATCGAGCGTCCGGGAGGCCTCCTCGTCGAGGTGACGGACGGCACTGCCGAGTACAACGCCGAGCACTATAGGATCAATCCTTTTTACGATCTGGCAAAGGTCGCGGTAACGCGCATGGCTTGGGCACATGCCAAAGACCTCGCACCGCACGGTGCGACTTCGGTCTCGATCACGCCTGGGTGGTTGCGCTCGGAGATGATGCTCGATGCGTTCGGCGTGACCGAAGGCAGCTGGCGTGACGCCACGACCCGAGTGCCGCACTTCGTGATCTCCGAGACCCCCCACTTCGTCGGCCGGGCAGTTGCCGCGCTGGCGGCCGATCGGGATCGGTCGCGTTGGAATGGGCAATCGCTCTCCAGCGGTCAACTGGCCCAGGTCTACGGCTTTACCGACCTCGATGGCTCTCGCCCCGACGCTTGGCGGTATGTCCGGGAAGTACAGGATGCGGGAAAACCGGCCGACGCCACCGGCTATCGATAGCTACGATATCCGAGTCGCTGCCGCAGGCACGGCGTCCGGCGGCGGTTTGACGATGCCTGGCTGATCCTGCAATGCAGTTAAAAACCAACGCTACATTGGATACGTGAACGGTGAGCCCGGATGAGGCCCATGGCGAGGAATTTATGAGACTGGCTAGGCTCGTTCTCGCGCTCGCGGTCCTTGCTGCCGGAGTGCTCGCTACCTCCGGATTCGGCGTGCGGCTGGGACTCTGGCCGTTCCGCACTGGTTTCCAGCTCCTTCGTTGGAGCGCCTACCTGGGCCTCGCGGCTGCCGCCATCGCGGCCGTCAGCCTCCTGATCCCGAAGGCACGCGCCGGCGAGCTCGGTGCCCTCGTCGTGGCACTCGGGCTGGCCCTGGGCGTGGCGTATTTCCCCTGGCACTGGCAGCAGCGGGCACGCGAAGCTCCGCCGATCCATGACATCAGCACGGATCTCGAAGATCCGCCCCGCTTTGTGGCGGTCCTTCCGCTCCGCTCCGACGCGGCGAACCCCAGCGAGTACGGCGGTGCCGAGGTGGCCGCGGCCCAGCGCCGGGGCTATCCGGATATTCGCCCGCTCATCCTTGCCGCACTGCCTCCTGTGGCCTTTGCGCAGGCGCTCGATGCCGCCAAGCGTATGGGATGGACCCTCGTCGCGGCGGACTCCGCCAGTGGTCGCATCGAGGCCACCGCTACCACGGCCTGGTTTGGCTTCAAGGACGACGTCGTCATCCGGGTCACCCCCGCCACGGCGGGGAGCCGGATCGACGTGCGCTCGGTGTCTCGGGTTGGGAAGAGCGACGTCGGCACGAACGCTGCGCGCATTCGCGCCTACCTTGCGAAGCTCGGCGGGTGATGCAGGGCAAGGTGGTGCTCATCACGGGCGGGAGCTCGGGCATTGGACGGGCCGCAGCTCACGTCTTTGCGCGGGCCGGGGCGAGGGTCGTTCTCGCCGCACGCGGGGCCGAGCGAGGCGAAGAGGTCATCGAGGAGATCCGCGCCGAAGGCGGTGAAGGTCGCTTCGTCCAGGCGGATGTGTCCCGCGGTGAGGACGTCGATCGGCTGCTGCGGTCGACGCTGGCCGCTTATGGGCGCCTGGACGCGGCGTTCAACAACGCCGCGACCACCGACGGCGCCTTCGCGCTCACCGCGGACTTCACCGAGGAACAGTTCGACCGCGCACTCAGCATGAACCTCAGGAGCGTCTGGCTCTGCATGAAGCGGGAGATCCGCCAGATGCTGGCGCAGACCCCGGCGGGTGGCGCGATCGTGAACACGTCATCGGTGAACGGTCTGGGCGGCGCGCCCGGCGGGGCGCTCTATTCGGCAGCCAAGGCTGGTGTGCTGGCGCTTACCAAGTCGGCCGCCCGCGAGTACGCCACGCAGGGTATCCGCGTCAACGCCCTCGTGGCCGGAGCGTTTCGCACGCCCATGCTGGAGCGGGTGTTCGAGGTCGCGGGTGGCGGGACGGCGGAAGGCCGGGCGGCCGTCGAGGCGCAGTACGCCGGACTCGCTGCGATGCACCGCATTGGCGTGCCCGCCGAGGCGGCCGAAGCCGCCCTCTGGCTCTGCTCCGACGCGGCCTCGTTTGTGACCGGCCACTCGATGATCGTCGACGGCGGGATGACCGCTGGGATGCGCTAGCCGCCGCGCGAACGTCTTCACAAAGCGAGGACCGATGGAGCTGCTGATCCCCCTGATGCCGTTGTTTGGCGCCTTGCCTATCGCGGTGGCAGCTGTGGTCATTGCCAAGATCTGGCAAAAGCGCCGGGCAGCCCCGCTGGCGGACCTGGAGACGCAGAACGAGGAGTTCCGCATGGAGCTTCAAACACTCCGGCACGAGCTCCAGGAGGTGCAGGAGCGTCTCGACTTCGCCGAGCGGGCGCTCACCCAGCAGCGACGCCTCGATGCGCTGCCGAATCCCCTGCCACGCCCCGGAAGCAGTAACGCGTGATCGCCCCGGCATAACCCATTTGGCATCCACCTGCCCGCCAGCCCACTCTTCAGGGGGGTCGTGAAGACATCGTGCCCCGAGGAGGTGTTTATGGCGGTCTGCGAAGTGTGCGGCAACGACTATTACCTCTCGTTCGAGGTTCTTGCCGCCGGGAACCGGCACGTGTTCGACAGCTTCGAATGCGCCATTCAACGGCTGGCGCCGATCTGCGCCCATTGCAGCTGCAGGGTGATTGGCCACGGGGTCGAGGCCAACGGCACCTTCTACTGCTGTGCCCACTGTGCTCGCAGCGAGGGGGCAAAGGGGATCGCCGATCGGGTCTGACACGGACGCCCAAACAGGCAGTACGGTAAAGTGCGCGTCGCCGTTCTCGGTGGGACCGGCTTCATTGGCCGGCATGTGACCCGGCGGCTGGTCGAGGGCGCCGACGTGACCACCATCCAACGAGGCCACACCCCGGTCAGCGTGCCCGGCACGCGTCGCCTCGAGGCCGACCGGAAGCGCACCGCCACCCTGGCCAGCGCGCTTGCGACCGCCGCCCCGACAGTCCTTATCGACATGATCGGCTACACCGGCGACGATGCGGAGCGACTGTTGGCGGCCCTCCCGGCCACTCTCGAGCGGCTTGTCGTAATCAGCAGCGGGGATGTGTATTGGACCTATGCCGCATTCCTCGGGCTCTGCCCTGCGGTTCCTCCGGCTGCCCCCCTGGACGAGCAAGCACCTTTGCGGGAGCAGCTCTATCCTTACCGAGCTCGGGCCAGCGGCCCGGAGGATCTGCTTTACGGTTACGACAAGATCGTGGTGGAGCGCACGGCCCGGAACGGTGCGAGGGTGCCAGTGACGATTCTCCGACTCCCAATGGTCTATGGTCCCAACGACCCGCAGAAGCGAATCGGCGGCTACCTGGAGCGGTTGGGGTCGAGCGATGGCACCCTGCGCCTCAACGCCGGGGAAGCCAACTGGCGCTGTACCCGGGGGTACGTCGAGGACGTCGCGTGGGCCATAAGCCTGGCCGCGCTGGATGAGCGTGCCGCAGGAAAGACCTTCAACGTGGGTGAAGCAGAGGCCCTGACCGAGCTCGAATGGCTCCAGGCAATTGCAGCGGCGGCGGAGTGGTCTGGCCACGTGATGAGTGACCCGGCCACACCGCCCTCCTTGGCGGCCGCCTGGGAAGTCCCGCTGGTGGTCGACACCAACCAGATTCGCAGCGTGCTCGGATACCAGGAGCGGATCGGACGACAGGAAGGATTGCGCCGCACGACCGCGGCCGGACAACCCGAAGCTCCGCCCTGGGGAGCGGCCTGACGCACGTTGCCGCTGACGCGGGGCTGGTGGGCCGAGGCGGAAGCTACCTGGATGTCGAGACGAGCCCGCAGGCTTGGAATTGCCCTGGCAGGACTGGCTGCCGGCGGCGCCGGTGCCCTCGTCTGGGCGCCGCCCAATTGGCTGATCGACAGCCTAGCCAGGCTCAGGCCGGGGTGCCTCTACCGGGTGAAGCTCCGGGTGCCGCTCATTGCGCTGACGATCGACGACGGACCCGACTCCGCGGGGACTCCCCCGATCCTGGCGCAGTTGCAGCGGCACCAGGCACGGGCCACGTTCTTTTTGATCTCCAGCCGGGTCGCCGGCCGCGAGCCTCTGGTGCGCGAGCTGGTCCGGGCGGGCCACGAATTGGGCAACCACCTCACCCGAGACGAGGCGAGCATTCGGCTGCGCCCCGCCGGGTTCGAGCGGGCCCTCCTGGAAGCCCACGGCGCCCTGGCACCCTTCGCGCCGGTGACGTGGGTACGGCCCGGTTCCGGGTGGTACTCGCAAGCCATGATCGCCATCATGCGACGGCATCAGTACCGCTGCGCCCTGGGGTCGGTCTACCCGTTCGATGCGGCCGTGCCCTCCGCGGCGTTTGCCGCCCGCTATATCCTGCGCAACGTGCAGCCAGGTGCGGTGGTCATTCTCCACGATGGGGGCAGCCGCGGCCTCAGGACGGCAAGGGTACTGCGGGAAGTGCTGCCCGAGCTTCGGCGTCGCGGCTACCAGGTCGTGACGCTGAGTGAGCTGGTGCGCGCCGCCTGAGTAACCGACGTCGCTACAGATCGCACACGAGGAGGCACGATGGCACCGATTTCCCCCTGGCACGTGGCCGGCGACTGGTTCGACGTCTGCAAGTGCTCTATCCCCTGCCCCTGCACGTTCGCGCAAGCGCCGAGCTCCGGCGACTGCGACGGGGTGCTGGCATACCACATTCGCGAGGGCCACTACGGAGACGTCCCGCTCGACGGGCTGAATCTCCTCGGCGTGGGACATTTCGTGGGCAATATCTGGAGTGGCGAGACCAAAGCCACGATGGGCTTCTTCATCGACCAGCGGGCGAGCGAGGCGCAGCGGGCGGCGCTGCAACTGATCTGGAGCGGCCAGGCCGGTGGCTTTCCCGCGATTTTTGCCGACCTCATCGGCGAGATGCGCGGCATCGAGTACGCCCCCATCGCTTTCGAGGTCGCCGCCGATCTGGCGCATTGGCGGGCAGAGATTCCGGGGCGCGTGGTGGCCCGGGCCGAAGCGCTGGCCGGCCCAATGACGCCGCCGGGCAAGCGGGTCCAGACGCTCAATGCGCCCGGGTCCGAGACCGGACCCGGAACTGTCGCGACCTGGGGGCGGGCCACCGCCGACACCGTGGAGGCGTTTGGTTTCAAGTGGGAGTGGGCCGGCCGCTCCAGTAAACACATCCCCTTTGATTGGTCGGGGCCGGGCGAGCCCTGACGAAGCGCGATCCGCTGGGAGCTGACCTAGCATGCTGAGCCGCCGGGCTTTCCTCCGCAGCACCGTGGCAGCCGCCGTCGCTGCGGCGGGGACTGGCACCTATGCGTGGCGCATCGAGCCGCACTGGCTCGAGATCGTGCGGCGGCAACTGCCCATCCGGAAGCTTCCTGAATCGCTGGTTGGTCGGTCGCTGGTGCAACTCAGCGACATTCACGTCGGGCCCCGCGTCGCCGACGGCTACGTTCTGGACACGTTTGAGCGGGTACGGGCTCTCGCGCCCGACATCGTGGTCTTCACCGGTGACTTCACGAGTTACCATCCCGAGATCCTGGACCACCTGCGCCCGGTCTACGACCATGCCCCTCATGGTCGCCTAGCGACCGTGGGCATCCTTGGTAACCATGACTACGGGCCCGGGTGGTCGCATCCCGAAGTTGCCGAGCAAATCGGCAAGGAGCTGAGCCGGCGCGGCGTGCGGGTCTTGCGCAACCAACGCCATCAGGTCGAGGGGCTGGCGATCGTTGGCCTGGATGACCTCTGGGCCCGTCGCTTCGCGCCGGAAGCCATCCTTCCGGAGGTCCCCGGAGACCAGCCGAGCCTGGTGCTCAGTCATAACCCAGATACCGTCGATCGGCCCGGATGGGGAGAGCATGAGGGTTGGGTGCTCAGCGGCCACACCCACGGCGGCCAGTGCAAGCCGCCCTTCCTCCCACCGCCCATGCTGCCGGTTCAAAACCGTCGCTATACCGCAGGAGCGTTCGACGTTGGCACCGGGCGCCGGCTCTATATCAGCCGTGGTGTGGGCCACCTGATCCCGGTTCGGTTCAATGTCCGGCCCGAAGTCACGGTCTTCGACCTGCAACGAGCCTAGGTCGCCGGGCGAATGGAGACCCGGCGGCCCTTCTTGACCGCAGCCTGGCGGCATCTCGCCATGCTCAATTACGAGGTGCCCCGGCACTTGGTCCAGCCGCTGGTGCCGGCCGGCACCGAGCTGGACGAGTTCACCGGGGTAACGCTGGCGAGCCTGGTCGGATTTCGCTTTCTCGACACCTGTCTGCTCGGGATCCCCGTGCCGGGCCACCGCGACTTCGACGACGTGAACCTCCGGTTCTACGTCCGCCGCCGCGGGGAGGACGGCGCCTGGCGCCGGGGCGTGGTATTCGTCCGCGAGCTGGTTCCTCGCCGCGCCATCGCACTGGTGGCGCGCTGGTGCTACAACGAGCCCTATGCTGCCGTGCCCATGCGCCATGATCTGGCCCTGGACTCCGTGGGCGACGGTGGACAGGGGCGAGCGGCGTATTGGTGGCAGATCGGTGCCCGCTGGCATTCGCTCGAGGTCCGTACCGTTGGCCGCCCCGCGCTGCCGGTGTCGGGATCGGAGCTTGAATTCGTGACGGAGCACTACTGGGGCTACACGGCGCAACGCGATGGGGGGTGCAAGGAGTACCAGATCGTTCATCCGCCATGGCGAGTGTGGGAGGCCGCCGACGCTGCCCTCGACTGCGATGTGCGTAGCGTGTATGGCGCAGGGTTCGCCGAGTGCCTGGCCGCAGCACCGCGATCGGCGTTGCTGGCCGAAGGCTCTGCGGTCACGGTCTATCGGGGCCGGCGATTGGAGCTCCCGGGCTGATGATCCCTAACGGCGTTTCTGGGATCGGGGCGCACCGCGTCCTCCCATGGGTCTGGCGCATCCGTCAGGTAACCCTCAACCAGGAGGCTGAATGCGCCCCGTCTCCTCATTCGCCTGCGCCCTCGGCCTCTGCCTGGCGATCGTGTCGGCCGCGACCGCACAGCAGCCGCAACCGCCGTCGCCAGCGCGGCCCGACTCCGCCCACCCGCGATCGCGCCCCAGCGACTCGTGGCCCGTCTCCTGCAGCCGTGTCCCACGATGCCGGTCGCCAGGCCGGATAGGAGCGCGCGCGATCCCATGCCGACGGCGCGGGCCGATACTGGGTTCCTCTCCCGGATGCCAAGCCCCGCGCTTTGCCGGCGGGTAGGTCCGGACACCGCGAAGCAGGCGGGACCCTGATGCGAACAGAGGGACCGTGGAAATGGGGCGTACAGCAGGCTGCGACCTGAGCTCTCGAGCAGCGCGGCCCCAGTGAGCACTGACGAGCTCGTCAGGAGTGCCGGAATGCATTTCGATACGAAGATCGCGGTGGTCGTCCGATAATGACCTTTGCCGCCAGTCCGGAGCACGATGACCCGAATCGCGCCGCGGTCAAGGCGCAACGCAGCGAGGAACTCAATCTGGTGGGAATGGCCTTGCGCGGGAGGAAGAAGCTCATGGACCGGCTGCTCAAGGGCCTTCGGCTGCACCCGTGATGCCTCAGGTTGCTGTGCCGATGAGCGGGATCGCGCGGCTGGCCTGCGTGCTGTTCATGCTCGGGCTCCCAGCCCCAGCCTCGGCACAGACCGAAGGCTGCGAGCCCGTGAGCCAGCGGGCTGGCCGCCAGCTAGGCTGCTTCATCACGGCCCGCGAAGCTTTGGGTGCGTTGCCCCGCGATTCCTCGCTCTATTGGCACATCGATGCGTACGCCACGCGGGCGGCAGCAGCGGCGGCCAAGGGCCCCCGCAGCACTGTGGTCAAGTCCCTCGGACGGGTGTGGCTTTTCACGATTGCAGAGTCCAGCTGGCGACCGACTGGAGGGGAGCGACTGGCCGCGATCGGTCCCCTCCCCCTAGTCGAGGCGGAGGCCTACGCCGCGGTCTACATGGAAGGGGTGTTCCGGCCGGGAATGCATTCGCCGGTGCATCGGCATCCCGGCGTCGAGGCCTGGTATACCCTTGAAGGCGAGCAATGCCTGGAGACACCACAAGGCAAGCTGGTACAGCGGGCCAGTGACCCCGGGGTGATGGTCCCCGGCGGCGTGCCGATGCTCCTGACGGGCACGGGCGAGAGCGTGCGCCGTTCTCTCGTCTTGATACTGCAGGATGCCTCGCAGCCCCGGTCGATGCTCGCCACTGATTGGACCCCCGCTGGTCTGTGCCGGCCGTAGGCGGCGGGAGCCGATATGCATCGATCCCTCTGCGCAATCTTCCTACCGGTCCTGGCAGCCAGTTTCCACGCCCCGCCGCTCTTGGCGCAACACCCTGAGTTTGGCGTCCTCCTGGGGCACAGTTTCGTGGGCGGGGGCGACAGTCGTACGTTGGTCGACGTCGGCGGGCAGAGCATCACGGGGGCCGATCGCGCCGGGACTCACGCCCGAGCGTTCCTGGACTTCCCCATTCGAGCCACGCCGCTCAGCATCCGCACCGACTTCTTCTATAACCGGTTGAGCTCGGGCCCGAACACGGTCGCCCACCCCGCCGATCCTGGCTGACTTCCGGATGCGCGTGCTGCTGGTCCATGGGCTCGGTCGCACCCCGCTCTCGCTGGCCCGCCTGGGCCGCGAACTCCGGCGTGCAGGCCACGTCCCCGAGCTGGTCGGTTATGTCGCGGCAGTCGAGCGGTTCGCCGTGATTCGGGCGCGCGTGCGGCGGCGCCTCGAGCACGCGGCTCGCAAGGGTGAGCCGTATGCCGCAGTGGGGCACTCATTGGGAGGGCTCCTGGTGCGCGCGGCCCTGAGCGAGTGGCCTGCGGATCTTTCCTTGCCGCGGCACCTGCTCATGCTGGGAACGCCCAATCATCCGCCGAGGCTTGCGGGCCGGCTCCGTCGGCTGTGGCCTTACCGGATGCTCAACGGCGAGTGCGGGCAGCTGTTGGCCCAACCCGAGTTCTTCGGGACGTTAGCCCCAGTTCCGGTGCCCTGCACTATAGTGGCGGGCACGCGGGGCTGGCGCGGGCGCTGGAGCCCGTTCGGGGCGGACATCAACGATGGCATTCTGGCTGTAGCCGAGGCCCGGCTGAGCGCGGGAGCGCGAGTTGTCGAGCTGCCGGTCGGGCACACGTTCATGATGAACGACCGGCGCGTCAGAGCCCTCGTCCGCGAGGTCCTGATGCAGGCCGCGGCCTGACGCTTTGCGGCCTCCAGGCGTCACCGAGAAGGAGTCGAGCTCTGCTGCCTTCCGTACACCAGCGCCTGGCTTTGCTGCCACCGGAGCTGCAGCCGCTCGAGGCGGCCGTGCGGCGTCATTACGGTCGCGGTGCCAGCGTGCGGCCTGACGGTACGGTACAGGTCGCGCCGATGCCGTGGGTAGGGCCTGAGGCGTTCGCGTTTGTGCTCTATCCGCCCGCGAAGCCAGCATGGATTGCCGCCTTCGATAGCCGCCTGGCCCAGCCCATGCCGGAGGCGTACGCCGCCGTTCTCGCGGCACTCAATGGCTGCTTTGCCTTTGGACTGGCGCTCTACGGGCTCCCGCCCTCACTGCAGGAGCCGGCGTCGCGGCTCGATCCGCACCTGCTGCAACCGCTCGACCTGGAGGCGGCGAACCGCCACTGGGTATACGAGTACCGGGATGCCCACGCGGAGTTCCACTTTGGCGGCTGCAGCTGGACCGCAACGGAGAACGTCGGGTACTTCATTACCTCGCGGGGCACCTTCCAGACTCGCCGCAAAGACGGCGAGGTGCTGCGGGAGTGGCCGTCGATCGGTGCGTTATTGGCCGAGGAGTTGCCGTTTGCAGAGGCTCGCGACCGGGAGCGGCGGCCACTACCATGGACCTCTGCGCGCGGTGATGCTTAGGCCTAGACGGCGGCCACCTAGCCGCATCCCCATCAGACATGAGGGAAGGTGTGCTGCGAAGTCCCCGGCTCCTGACAGTCCTGGTGCTGCTCGGCGTGGCGTTGCGCGTCTGGGCGTACGCGGCGAACAGCTCGTTCTGGCTGGACGAGATTCTGCTCTCCCGCAACATTGTCGAGCTGCCGCTGCGCACGCTTCTGACGCAGCCACTCCAGCTCGATCAGGTGGCGCCCCGGGGGTTTCTCCTGGTCGAGAAGGTCACCGTTCTCGGACTCGGCGACCACGAGCTCGCCTTGAGGCTGTTCCCGTTTCTGTGCGGCATTGCCGGTGTTTTTCTCTATCGCCGCCTGGCGGAGCGAACCCTCGATGGCTCTCTCAGGCATCCGTCCTGGTGATGGGCGGGATCGGCGTCGCGCTTGCGGTCCAGTGGCTCATCTCGCGCGTGCGGCCCGTAGGACGGGCGCTCCTCATCACCATACCCTTATGGGCGCTGGCCTCCAGCGTTGCGATCGCAACCGGACTGAGCAACATGACCCCGTCGACCCGCCAGTTCATGGACGAGTTTTGGGGGCAAGGCTTTCTGCCTCTGCCGCTCACGTCGCTCTCGAGTCTTCGGTGGTTCGCGGATCAGGCGATGTCGGTGTTCACCGACCCAACGCTCCTGCGCTACCGCTGGCCCGCGGTCTTCCTCGTGGTTGCGGCGCTGGGTCTCGTCGCATTGTGGCAGACCCGCCGGCACGTCGCCCTGCTGCTCTTCGCCCCCATGCTCGTCGCCCTGACAGCGGCGGTCGCCCATCAGTATCCGTTTCGCGGCCGCCTCATGGTCTACCTGATCCCCGGCCTCCTGCTCGCCATCGCGGCGGGCGCCGAGTGGATGCGGCGGGTGGTAAGTCGGCTCCATCCGGCGTTGGGCGGCGGGATGGCGATCGCGCTCTTGGCACCCCCGGTCGCGGCGCTGGTGGAAGCACCACCTCCGTACGACATCGAGCACCATCGGACCGTGCTCCGCTACCTGCAAGGACACCGGCAGCCAGGCGATGTCGTCTATGCCTTTCCCCTGTCGCGGATCGGTGCAATGTTCTACGGCCCGCGCTTCGGGTTGAAGCCGGACGAATGGATCACCGGGGTCTGCGATCGGAATGAGACGCGCTCGTACATCCGCGACGTGGACCGCTATCGCGGGGTCAGCCGCTTGTGGGTGCTGTCGGGAGAGGCGCGCCCGTTCCGGGCGGCTCGCGCAGCCGTGCGGAGTTACCTGGCTGCGATCGGCGTGAAGCGGGATTCCCTGGAGCTGCCGTCGCTGACCTGGGGCTCCGCGGGCATCGAGCTGTACGACCTGAGCGACACGACGCGGCTTCGGACGGTGAGCGCCGAAGCCTTCCCTGTGCTGCCAGCGCCGACCGATCCGCGACCGGGCTGTCGCCCGTGGGCTCGCCCTTCGCCACTCGACCGGCCGTTCTGACCGGCTGTCCGGACCCTATCGTCCATGTTCGTCGGTCACCTCGCTCTCGCTCTTGCTGCCAATCGCGCCGCGCCCCGCCGCGGCGTCGTGCGGTTGACCGGCTGCATGCTCGCTTGTGCGGCTCTCCTAGGCGGCGCGCCGGTCCGGGCCCCGCAGGGCGTCGACCCGGCATTGCGGGCCGAGCCGCTCCACTCGAGGGCGGCACCGCCGATCCGCGTAGCGGTCTTCCCCATCGCGCTGAATGACCTGTCCAATCAGCCGGCCAGCCCAGAGCTGCCGGGTCGGATACGGTCGTTGGCCACCGCTCTCCGGAAGCGCTTGGCCACGACGTGCGGCTACCAGGTTGTCCCGGTCGATTCGCTGGTCGAGCCGGCGGAGATCGCCCCTGGCTACCTCTACGCCCATCCGGACGTTGCGGTGGGGCTCGCAGCCCCCACGCGGGCAGAGTGGATCGTCATTCCGCGGTTGAACCGAGCGAGTCCATGGGTGACCGACCTGCAGGCCCACGTCGTACGGGCCCGAGACATGGCCCTGGTCAGCAACCGGATCGTGGAGCTCAAGGGGATCGAGTTGACGCCGGAACTTGCAGCGCATTTGGTCGAGCGCGGCGCGGCCTGGATGGCTGACCAAGTCTCCCAAGCTATCGATCACACACCCGACGCCTCGCGCCCCGCCCCGCGCCGCTGCCCGGCGTGAAGGCTCAGTATGGGCCGCGTTCTTCGGCGCGATTTCCGGGCGCTTTGCGCCATGATTCGCGGCAGCCTTGCCCGGCGGTTGATCTCTGACTAGCGTCAGAGAATGGAAATGATTGCTCGGATCCGAAGCTTCAATCGCACGGTGACCCGCCAGATCGGTGCACTCGACGCTCACTTCCTCGGCCGGGCCCGGTCGCTCGGGGCCTCCCGCCTGCTCTTCGAGATCGGCAGCGAAGGTAGCGAAATCCGGGCGCTGCGCGCCCGGCTCGGCCTAGACTCCGGCTACCTGAGCCGGCTGCTCCGGGCGCTCGAGGCCGAAGGCATGATCCGCACCGGCCACGCGCCGGGCGATGCTCGCGTGGGTTACGTGGTCCTCACGGCAGCCGGCCGCAAAGAGGTCGCCGCGTTGAACCGGCTCTCTGACGCCGCGGCGGCGGCGATGCTGGAGCCGCTGAGCGAGGGGCAACGCGCCGCCCTCGGGTCCGCCATGGCCGCCGTCGAGCAGCTGCTGCTCGCGAGCGCGGTCCGAGTGGAGGTCGAGAATCCGGCAAGCCGCGTCGCCCAAGAATGTCTCGCACGCTATTTCGAGGAGCTCGCCACCCGATTCGACGCCGGCTTCAATCCGGCGCTCACCATCTCGGCATCCACGGCCGAGCTCACCCCGCCTCACGGGTCCTTCGTCATCGCCTGGCTCAACGGCGAGGCGGTCGGTTGCGGTGCCCTGAAATGCCGGTCAGGCTACGCCGAGATCAAGCGCATGTGGGTGGCCCCTTCCACTCGCGGGCTCGGCATTGGCCGGCGCATCCTCCATGGTCTCGAGGACTTGGCGCGAGAACGAGGGATTCGGGTTCTTCGGCTCGAGACCAACAAGGCGCTCACCGAAGCGCAAGCGCTGTACAAGAGTAGCGGATATCGGGAAGTCAGCGCATTCAACCAGGAGCCCTACGCCCATCATTGGTTCGAGAAGACCCTGTAGGGTAGGGGTACCAGCCTCGGACGCCTGGCGCCCGGGAAGCTGGTTGTCGATTTTGGGGTCCCCCAAACGACTACTTGATATCCACAGAAAGGGGTGACCGATGAGCCGGGTACGGGTGCTGGTTGGAACACGCAAGGGCGCGTTCGTGCTCACCGCGGACGGAAAGCGGGACCGATGGGACGTCTGTGGCCCCTATTTTGGGGGCTGGGAGATCTATCACCTCAAGGGATCGCCGGCCGACCCAGACCGCTTGTACGCATCGCAAACCAGCGGGTGGTTTGGGCAACTGATCCAGCGCTCCAACGATGGCGGCACGACCTGGGAGCCGGCCGGTAACCAGTTCGCCTACGACGGCGTCCCCGGCACGCACCAGTGGTACGATGGCACGCCCCACCCCTGGGAGTTCAAGCGAGTCTGGCACCTCGAACCCTCGTTGACCGATCCGGATACCATCTACGCCGGGGTGGAAGACGCCGCCTTGTTCCGCTCGGCGGACGGCGGCAAGACCTGGAGCGAGCTCTCCGGGTTGCGCGGCCACGGCTCAGGGCCTTCCTGGGCGCCCGGGGCCGGGGGAATGTGCCTGCACACGATCCTGCTGGACCCGGCCCATCCCGACCGGATCTTCATCGCCATCTCGGCCGCAGGCGCGTTCCGGTCCGATGACGCCGGCCAGACCTGGCGGCCGATCAATCGGGGCCTCCGTTCGGAGCACATTCCCGACCCGAATGCCGAGGTGGGGCACTGCGTTCACCGCATCGCGATGCACCCGTCGCGGCCTGGCGTGCTGTTCATGCAGAAGCACTGGGACGTGATGCGGAGCGACAATGGCGGCGACTCGTGGCAGGAGGTCAGCGGAAACCTGCCGACCGACTTCGGGTTTCCCATCGACGTTCACGCCCACGAGCCGGATACCATTTACGTGGTTCCGATCAAGAGCGACTCCGAACACTACCCGCCCGATGGGAAGCTGCGGGTGTACCGCAGCCGGACCGGCGGCAACGAGTGGGAAGGGCTCACCAGGGGTTTGCCGCAGCGCGACTGCTACGTCAACGTGCTGCGCGACGCGATGGCCGTGGACTCGCTCGACGCTTGCGGGGTCTACTTCGGTACCACCGGCGGGCAGGTTTACGCATCGACCGACGCGGGAGACACCTGGGCTCCCATCGTCCGCGATTTTCCGCCGGTCCTCTCGGTCGAAGTACAGACGCTGCCATGATCCGGGTCGTGCTGCCGCAACATCTGCGGACGCTGGCGCAGGTCGAGGGAGAGGTAGAGCTCCGGGTGGAGGGCGCCGCCACTCAGCGCTCGGTCCTCGATGCCCTCGAGGCCCGCTATCCGATGCTGCGCGGCACGATCCGCGAACACGCCACCTATCGACGGCGGCCGTTCGTGAGGTTCTTCGCCTGCGAAAAGGATCTGTCTCATGAGCTGCCGGATGCCCCCGTGCCCGATGCCGTCGCGAAGGGGGCCGAGCCCTTTCTGATCGTGGGAGCCACGGCCGGCGGCTGAGCGTTAAATTCGGCCGTCCTTCCAGGAGCCCCACGATGGCGAACGGCACGGCCGATCCTCGGGTCTATTTCGCCGCCGAACGCACGCTGCTTGCATGGGTGCGCACGGGAATCGGCGTCATGGCGTTCGGCTTCGTGGTCGCACGCTTCGGGCTC
>JBIOTT010000310.1:0-2258 GCA_044866195.1 Gemmatimonadales bacterium | reverse complement strand
GGATGGGGATCAACGCCAACATCATGTCGCTCGGCGGCATCGCCATCGCCATCGGCGCGATGATCGATGCCGCGATCGTGATGATCGAGAACCTGCACAAGCACATCGAGCACGAGCCCGAGCGGCCACCCTGGGAGCGGGTTGCGGCCGCGGCCAAGGAGGTGGGGCCGGCGCTGTTCATGTCGCTGTTGATCATCACCCTCTCGTTCCTGCCGGTCTTCACGCTGGAGGATCAGGAGGGGCGGCTGTTCCGGCCACTCGCCCTGACCAAGACGTTCGCGATGGCCAGCGCGGCGCTTCTGGCCGTGACGCTGGTGCCGGTGCTTATGGGCCTCTTCATCACGGGAAGAGTCCGCCCAGAGGCCGCGAATCCGGTGAACCGGTGGGCGCAGCGGGTGTATCGGCCCGTGCTCCGATGGGCGCTCCGCGCCCGGGTAGTGGTCATCCTTGGTGCGGTGGCCATTGTCGGCGTCACGGTCATCCCGTTCTCGACCCTCGGCAGCGAGTTCATGCCGCCGCTCAACGAGGGGAGCCTCATGTACATGCCCAACACGCTGCCCAGCCTCTCGCTCACCCAGCAGCGGCGCCTGCTCCAGGTCGAGGACAGCCTCCTTATGACGTTTCCGGAGGTCGCCTCGGTGTGGGGGAAAGCGGGCCGGGCGAACACGGCGACCGACTGGGCGCCGATCTCGATGGTGGAGACCATCGTGAACCTCAAGCCCCAGTCGGCGTGGCGCAAAGGGATGACCCAGGACGGGCTCGTCGCCGAAATGAACCAGCGGCTCCGGATGCTGGGCGCGGTGAACACCTGGACGATGCCGATCAAGAACCGGACTGACATGCTCTCGACCGGCATCCGCACCACGCTGGGGATCAAGATCTACGGCCCTGACCTCCAGGTTATCCAACGCATCGGGCACGACATCGAGGGGGCGCTCTCGGGGCTCCGCGGGACCGCGAGCATCTACGCGGAGCGCTCGTTCGGCGGGCGCTACCTCGAGATCCGGCCGAACGCCGCGGCACTCGCACGCTACGGGCTCACCACCGGCGACGTCCAGGAGGTGATCGGCACGGCACTCGGGGGAGATCAGATCACGACGACCGTCGAGGGCCGGGAGCGCTTTCCAGTCGAGGTGCGCTACGCCCGGGACTTCCGCGACTCGCCGGAGGCAATCGGACAACTCCTGGTGAGCGGCCAGCAAGGGATCCAGGTCCCGCTGGCGCAGGTCGCCGACATCGCGTTCACGCCCGGCCCGCCGATGATCCGGAGCGAGAACGGGTACCTCAACGACCTGGTCTCGATCGATGTGCGGGGCCGCGATGTGGGGAGCTACGTGGCCGAGGCCAAGCAGGTGGTCGCGCGCGCGGTGAGCATCCCCGTCGGGTATCGGCTCACGTGGAGCGGCCAATATGAGGCGCTCGAGCGGGTGAAGGCCCGGCTCCAGGTGGTGGTGCCCCTGACTCTGGGCGTCATCGCCCTGCTGCTCTATCTCACCTTCGGCTCGGTGGCGGAAATGGCGATCGTGATGCTGTCGCTGCCATTCGCGCTGGTGGGCGGGGTGTGGATCATGTGGTTGCTGGGCTACAACCTCTCCATCGCCGTCGCGGTCGGGTTCATCGCGCTCGCTGGCGTGGCGGCGGAGACGGGCGTCGTGATGCTCATCTACCTGGACCGCGCCTGGCAGGACGCGGGGCGCGACGGCCGGCGCCGCTCTCTCCCCGATCTCGTGGCCGCGGTCGAGCGGGGCGCGGTCCTGCGGGTGCGGCCGATCCTCATGACGGCCACCGCGATCACCCTGGGCCTGGTGCCGATCCTCTGGGCCCACGGCACCGGGGCGTCGGTGATGCAGCGGATCGCGGCGCCGATGGTGGGGGGGATGGTCACCGCGACGGTCCTGACGCTGGTCGTGATCCCGGCGGTGTACTTCATCTGGCGCGGGCGGGGGCTCACCAGAGTCCAGGAAACGGCACGCGCGCCCGAGGGCGAGACTTCCTGAACCCGCCCGCGGAGCTGCGTTGAGGTAGAAAAGGGAGGATGAACCTATGCGAGAGGTGAAGATCTATCTCCGGCGCGAGAGAGTCGATCCCGTGGTGCATGCGCTGGCCGAGGCAGGGATCGGGCACATGGTCCTCAACCACGTCCAGTCATTCGGCAGGGCGTTGGATCCCAAACACTGGCGCCTGTCGCTGGAAGCCGGAGAGCGGTGCGAGGACCACGCGAAGATCGAGTTCGTCTGTACGGAACCAGAGGTTGACCG
>JBIOTT010000309.1:0-2474 GCA_044866195.1 Gemmatimonadales bacterium | reverse complement strand
TTCGGAGCGCGATGTCGAGCGTCATGTTGCCTCTTCCGTCGGGAGACCCAGCATGAACAATTACCCCGCCAACCGCACCCGCGATAGCGGCAGCGGGCTCCGGCTGCGACCGGCACAGTTGCGGGCCTTCCGGCTCGCGGCCCTGGCCGCGCTGATCGCCGTAGCGGGGGCGGCCCTCCTGCTCACCGTGGTCTGGGGCAAGGAGGGCTTTGGTCGGGAAGACCTGCCCCTCTGCGCGGCGGGGTTCGCAACCCGGCCGGCGACGCTGTAGGCCGCGCCGCCGTAGGCAAACTGGCTCCCTGGCCGGGCCGACAGCTTGCTCTTCTCCGCGACCTGCCTCGCGCAGTCGTCCAGCTCGAGCTGTGCCTGGAACATGCACGGCAGATAGTTGGGCAGGCCGGACGTGTGGGACAGCAACTGCCGAACGGTGATCGCCCTCTTGTCGCCCTTGAAGTACGGCAGCCAGCGCGAAACCGAGTCGTCCAGCCGCAGCCGTCCCTCGTCTACCAGCGCGAGAACCGTGGCGGCGCTCAACCACTTCGCCGCCGAGACGATCGGCATCATCGTCTCGGGGCCGAACTTCCCCAGGTAGGTCTCGCACACCGGCCGGCCCTTGAGCCGGATGATGAGGGCGGCCCCCTCGAGCCCCAGACCAGCCACCAGTTGCCGTACTGTGTCGGCGGCGGGCTGGAACGCGGGCTCACATCGCGTTTGGGCGACGAGGTCGGGGGCGCCGGCAAGAGTGGCGGAGGCGAGCAGCGCCAAGAGTCGCATGACAGCCCGTTCAGCCGCGGGGCCGGCTCAGCTCGTCATAACGAAAGCAGTCGACGGTATGGTCGTTGACCATGCCGACCGCCTGCATGAAGGCGTAGCAGATGGTCGAGCCGACAAACCGAAAACCTCGCCGGGCGAGGTCTTTGCTCAGGGCATCGGATTCCGGCGTACGTGCCGGCACCTGGCTCAAGGTGCGCCAACCATTCAGCTTCGGCCGTCCTCCGACAAACCCCCAGACGTAGGCGTCGAAGCTCCCGGCCTCGCGCGCTACCGCCTGGAACGCCCGCGCATTCGAGACCGCACTCTCCACCTTGAGCCGGTTGCGCACGATACCTGGGTCGCGCAGCAGCCGCCCCACCCGCGCGGCCGTGAACCGGGCCACCCGGCCCGGATCGAAGCCTTCGAAGACCTGACGGTAGCGGTCTCGTTTCCGAAGAATGGTTTCCCAGCTCAGGCCCGCCTGGGCGCCTTCGAGAATCAGGAACTCGAAGAGCAGGCGGTCGTCATGCACCGGCACTCCCCATTCCGCATCGTGATAGGCGATCCCGAGCTCGGTGCGCGCCCAAGCACAGCGCGCTGGCACGGTCACTTCGTGGCGCTCTTGGGCGGCTTCTTCTTGCGCAGCCGCCGCTTGCCGTAGGTGCCGCGATAGACTTTGCCCCGCCGAGATTTGCGATCGCCCTTGCCCATGACAGCTCCCTTAGAGACGCACGCCTTGTGGCGCGGTGAGATTAGGGTCCTCCACGCTCATCCGGATCGCTCGATCGGCCGTCGGTCCTCGCGAGCGTAGGTGCCCTCCATGAACGGAAACCAGTTGCTCCCATCAGGCGACACCTGCATCCGGTAGAGGTAGCTATCATCGTCCCGGAGCTCGAACACCGCCCGGGTCACGCCTTGCGGCCCGGCGTTCACCAGGGTCAGCACGTCGCCCTCGAAGCTGCCACGAAACTCGCTCGGCGCGAGGCCCAGTGACTCGAACCAGTGCAGTGCGTAGCTCCGGTCATCCGCATCCCAGCGGAAGACGCCGTGCCCCCGGAAACCGATCGCGCCGTCCCGCTCCTGCTCGTAATCCTGCACTACGGCGAACCCGTCCAGCGCGAGCCGATTCCGGACGCGTCCCACTGCGGCACCACCTTGCGGATCGAACGGCGAAGGGTAAAGCCGCTCTTCCCCGCTCCACGCTCCGACCAGTCGCTCGAGCTGGCGGTGCGCTTGCGTCAGCTTCGGCATCGTCATCGTCGCCATCGGATATCCCTCCTGGGCCGCGCCCGCGACCGCTCGCCAATCTGAGCCCGATTTCGGCAACCGGGAAGGGCGACAGATGGGATCGATCACCAGCTGCTGAGGTCAGCCGACGTCTCCCGGGGGCCCTTCGCCGGCATGCACCAGCTCGTCATAGAACTGCGCGGCGCTGGTGGGACGCTCGTCCCGGTTGCGCGCCAATGCCCGCATGACTACGCGCGAGAGCTCGATCGGTACGTCAGCGGCAACCTCATGAAGAGGCACAGGATCCTGGGCGAGCTTGACGCCCACCAGAGCGATGGCCGAGTCCGCCTCGTGGGGACGGCGCCCGGTGAGACACTCGTAGAGCACCACGGCGGCCGCATAGAGATCGACTCTGGGATCGACCGGCTGGCCCAGCAGCTGTTCCGGGGCCATGTAGTCCGGCGTCCCGATCACGAGGCCGGTCTTAGTCATCG
>JBIOTT010000308.1:0-15487 GCA_044866195.1 Gemmatimonadales bacterium | reverse complement strand
GGTTGGCGTCAGGCACGGGTTGGGTAGATGCCATTGCGTATTCACGATACATTGAGCGATCCCTCGCTGCCCGATGGCCGGACCCACCCCTACCCCCCGACCACCATGCATCGTACGCTCGCGCTGGCTCTGTCGTTTCAGGCTCTGGCCGGCTCCCTCGCGGCCCAGGATGAGGCTGCGCTCCGATCCTACTTCGAGGGAAAAACCGTGCTCGTCAAGCTGGCGCTGCCTGCCGCGGAGGCCGGCGTAGACGTATATCCTGGCGGGGCTCCGCCGGTGGACTACCCGGAGCACGCCAAGCGGCTCAAGAAGTACGGTGTCGCAATCCAGGCCGGCCAGCCGGCGCTGGTCACCAAGATCAAGGTCAAGGGCAAGCTGATCGAGTTCCAGCTCGATGGGGGAGGGTACGGGACTTCCGGCGACCCGACCAATCCCAGCGTGTCGGTCGCGACGATGCCCAAGACCCAGCGCGAAAAAGATCTCGAGGCGGCTGTGAAGAAGGAGACCGACCCGACAATGAAGCGGCGCATGGAGCGGGAGATCGATGCGCTGCGGGCTGATCGGGAGCGGGAAGATCGGCGCAACCGCGCGATTGCGGCGAGCGCGACCGAACGACGGCGCGAGTACATCCAGGAGCGCCGGGTCCAGGGCGGATCGCGGTTCAATCTGAGGTACCCCAAAGGCGTACCCCTCGAGGCGCTGCGAGTCGAATCGATGCGAGCCGCGCTCGAGGAGTTCGTGGAGTTCGAGTCGCCGAGCGCGCAGCCCCCGCTCGCGCAGGTCGACAGCGGCGATGCGGGGGCGGCCGCCGCCGAGCCGGCCGGCCCGCTGGCGCTCCGGAAAGGGCTGCTGGCGGAAGAGGTCGATTCGCTTCTCGGCGCCCCGCTGCAGCGCACGAGCCGCAAGGAAGGCACGCTGGCCGTGGTCAGCCGCACTTACGATACCCGGGCGGGCCGCGTGCTGGCGGAGTTCGTCGAAGACGTCCTGATCCGCTACACGATCACCTCTCGATGAGCTTGCGGCTGCTCGCCTTCGCCGCGTCGCTCCGGCGTGGCTCGGTGAACCGCAAGCTTCTCGCACAGGCGGTCGAAATCGTGAGAGCCGACGGAGCCGAGGTGCACGTGGCCGAGTTCGCGGAATTCGACATGCCGCTCTTCAACGCCGACCTCCAGGAAGCCAGTGGATTTCCAGCGGGCGCCGAGGAGGTCGCGCGACGGGTCCGCGCCGCCGATGGCATGCTCATCGCCTCGCCGGAGTACAATTTTTCCCTCCCGGGAACGCTCAAGAACGCGATCGACTGGGTCTCACGTATGCGGCCGGTACCGTTCCGCGGAAAGAGCGCCTTCCTGATGGCCGCGTCCCGCGGAATGGTCGGTGGAATACGTGGTCTCTGGCAGCTTCGCATCCCCCTCGAGGGGCTCGGCGTGGTCGTGTATCCCGACATGTTCTCGCTGCCCAACGCGCTGGAGGCGTTCGCCGAGGATGGCGAGCTGAAGGATGCCCAGGCTACGGAGCGGCTAGGGAAGATGGTCCGGGGATATCTCGAGCTGGCGCAGAAGCTCGCGGCAACAGCGTGAACGGTGAACGGTAAACGGTAAACGGGAACTGCGATGTCTGGTCGGGAGCCCCCGTTCACCGTTCACCGTTCACGCTGTTTCCAGTTTCGCGTCCAACTCCATCTTCACGTTTCCCTTCAGCGCCTGCGACACCGGGCAACCCTCTTTCGCTGCCTCGGCGGCCTGCTGGAAGCCGGCCTGGTCGATGCCGGGCACTCGGCCACGGACCTCGAGCCGCATGGACGTGATCCGGAAGCCGGCACCGACCTTGTCGATGGTGCAGGCCGCGGTGGTGCTGATCCGGGTCGGGGGCTTGCCCGCCTGCTCGAGCCCGACGGCTAGTGCCATGCTGAGACAGGCCGCGTGCGCGGCGGCGATCAGCTCCTCCGGATTGGTCCCTTTCGCGCTCTCGAACCGGGTTGCAAAGGAGTAGTCGCCCCGAAACACTCCCGAACCGGCCTCGAAATGCCCCTTGCCGGTCCGGAGCACTCCCTCCCAGACCGCGCTCGCCTTGCTGGTTGTCGCCATGGGTCTCTCCTCCCGAAGTTGAGCGATCGAATCTAATGCGCGTGACTCCCGACCCCCCGCCGGCCGGGTTAGCTTGGAGGCCCGCGAGAGAACCACCCTTCGCCGGAAGGTATCGATGCCCTGCAGCCCGTTTCGCCCCGCAACCATCGTCCTGACTCTCAGTCTACTGTTCGCGGCGGCGCCTCCCGTCGCGGCACAGGTGACCGCCCCCGCGCGGCCGGGCACCAGCGCGCCGGCAGGGTTTGTGAAGGAGTTCGGGACGATGTGGACCTTCGACGCCCCGCCGCTCGAGTACTGGAAGGCGCGCTACGGGTTTGCGCCGGACCAAGCCTGGCTCGATCACGTCCGGCTCGCTTCCGTGCGCCTGCCGATCTGCTCTTCCTCGTTCGTCTCGGCCGAGGGCCTGGTGATGACCAACCATCACTGCGGCCGAGAGTGCATCACGACCGTCTCTCCGCCGGACACGAGCTATCAGCGCGCCGGCTTCGTGGCCCGAACGCTGGCTGAGGAAAAGAAGTGCCCCGGACTTTACGTGGATCAGCTCCAATCGACCGAAGACGTGACCTCGCGGGTCCGCGGCAAGGTGACGGCCAGCGCAGTAGCGGGACAGGTGGCCCAGCGCGAGGCAGCCATCGCGGAGATCCAGAGCCAGTGCCGGCAGCAGACCGGCGACGTGTGCCAGGTGGTGACCCTCTATCAGGGCGGCCGGTACTCCCTCTATCGCTACAAGCGGTTCTCCGACGTCCGCCTGGTGATGGCACCGGAAGAGGGCATCAGCTTCTTCGGCGGCGATCCCGACAACTTCACCTACCCGCGCTACGATCTGGATCTGACGTTGCTCCGGGTATACGAAAACGGCGCCCCCAAGAAGACCGAGCACTTCTTCAAGTGGAGCGCGGCCGGCGCCAAGGAGGGCGACCTCGTCTTCGTGATCGGCAATCCCGGGTCCACCGGACGCTTGCTCACCCGGGCCCAGATGGAGTACCTGCGCGACGTCACCTATCCGGCGCAGCTCGCCCAGCTCAAGCGCAACATTGCCATCTATCAGGAGCTCGTCGGCCAGGGCGACGAGGCGCAGCGCCGCTGGGAGAATCAGCTGTTCTATGCGCAGAACTCGTTCAAGGCCATCAGCGGCTACCAGGCCGGACTGCTCGACAGCGCGATCATGGCCAAGAAGCGCAAGTTCGAGGACGACTTCCGCGCGCGGGTCAACCGCGATCCCAAGCTCCGCGCCAAGTACGGCGATGCCTGGAATCGCATTGCGCTGGCGCTCAAGGAGCAACGCACCCTGGCCGTGAAGTCCCGGTTCTACGGGTTCGGGGGGTCTCAGCTCCTCTCGATGGCCGGAGTGCTGGTACGGCTCCCCGAGGAGTCGGCGCTGCCCGACTCGGCGCGCTTGCCCGCCTATCGCGCCGACGGCCTGGAGAGGGCGCGGGAGGCGGTCCAGGCCCCGGTACCGATCGATAAGGAAGTCGAGAAGGCAACGCTCGCTGCCCAGTTGACCGCCGCCAGAAAGGAGCTTCCCGCCACCGACCCGTATCTCGCCGCCGTGCTCCAGGGGCGGAGTCCGGAGGTGGCGGCAGAGGCCCTCATCGAGAAGACCACGCTGACCGATCCAGCCGCGCGGAAGGCGCTGCTCGATGGCGGAGCGCAGGCGGTGCGTGCGTCCGATGATCCGCTGCTGCTCGTGGCCCGGAAGATCGCCCCACTCTCCCGGACCGTCGCCATGCGCAACCAGCGACTCGAATCCACCGCCTCAGCCAACGCCGAACGGATCGGCCAAGCGTTGTACGCGGCCTACGGCACCTCGCTACCGCCGGACGCCACCTTCACCCTCCGGATCAGCGACGGCGAGGTCCAGGGGTATCCGATGAACGGGACCAAGGCCTCCTACAAGACCACGCTCTACGGCCTGTACGCCCGGTCGGCTGATTTCGACGACCAGCCGCCATTTCAGCTGCCGGCGCGCTGGAAGGCGGCGCGTGACCGGCTGGACCTGACGACGCCAATGGACTTCGTAACGACCAACGACATCATCGGTGGCAACTCCGGCAGCCCGGTCATCAACCAAAACGCCGAAGTCGTCGGCCTCATCTTCGACGGGAACATCGAGTCGCTACCCAATCGATTCATCTTCACGGACGAGGTCGCGCGGTCGGTGGCGGTGCACTCGCGCGGGATCACGGAGGCGCTGCGGAAGGTCTATGGTGCAGGGCGGGTGGCGGATGAGCTGGAGGGGAGTGCAAGGGCGAGTCAACAGTAAGAGCGTAAACGGTGAACGGTGAACGGGGGGCTCCGGTGAGAGGAACCCCCCGTTCACTGTTTACCGTTCACCGTTTACGCCTTTCAGCCACCAAGCCTATAGCTGTATCCGATGACCAGTCGAAACGGGCTGGTGTCGTTGACCCAGGTCCAGCGGAACTCGGCGAAGGGTCGGCTGCGCGACTGGGCCGACGCGAAGTTGAGGCCGAAAAAGATGTTGTACCCCGTCTTCACCTTGTCCAGCGGGCGTACCTTGACGAACGCTGCCCCACCGCCGGCGTAGATGCTCCGGCCCGGCCCGAACGTGAGGGCGCCGTCGGCATTGAGCTGCCAACGGAAGGGGGTTCGGTCGCCGAAGAACCAGTCGCCGCTGGGCCGGAGCTCCAACCGGTCCCGCACCCGAAGTCCCAGCTGCGCTCCCAGACTCCACGCGTGGTTCTCGAAATCGCGCCCCGCCCGGGCTCCGGCAGTGAGCGTGGCGGGTGAGCCAAGCCGACGCTGGGCCACCGCGTCACGGGCCGAGGCCAGGGTGCAGGTCAGCAAGACGGCCAGCAGCAGAGTCAGGCGTCGGCGCATCGAATTTCCTCTGGGTGGGACAGCGAGACGTGGAGGCGCCGGGATGTTAACGGCGGCGGGACATTTTGTCACGGCGCTGACCGGTCTGTCCCTCGACGCTGGGTCTGCTTGGCGCGAGGGAACCGGGGTTTCCCTCGGCAATGGCCGGCAAGTTCTATCCCGCAAAGCACATGCAAGAAAACATCGGGTTGGCGCGAGTCCTGCCTTTGCCGGCTGCGCACGCCGGCCCCAACCAGGGAGAAGCCGGCGACATGACCTTCATTGTCCCACGTACTGCGTTACCACGGAGGAACGCATGTCCCGGAAGCTCTCGCTCACCACGCTCGCCCTGTTCGCCGCCCTGCTGGCCACGCCCGTCATGGCTCAGCAGCCCACGGGCGGGAAAGACACCACTACTGCGCACGCGATGGCAAAGAAGGGCCACAAGGCCCACCACAAGAAGGGCACCGCCGCCGCCAAGGACACGGCGAAGAAGGACAGCACCAAGAAGTAAAGGCGCGAACAGTGAACGGGGGGCTCCGATGATCGGAACCTCCCGTTTACCATTCACCGTTCACGTAGTCTCAGGTGGGCTGGATCACTTTCACCTCTCCCAGATTCAGCTCCTTGATCCCGGCCTCGATTTTCGACCGGTCGCCGACGATCAGCCATACCAGGCGGTCGGGGTGCACCACCTGCGCCGCTGCCGCGGGAAGTTGACCCAGCGCGATCGCGCGCACCTTCGCGGGATACGTGTCGAAGTAGCGGTCGTCCAGTCCGAACGTCAGAATGCTCCGGATGGTGCCGTCCACCGCAGCCATCGTTTCCCACTCGCCCGGGAGCGTGAGGGTGAGGCTGGACTTGGCCTTCGCGAGCTCGCTCGCGTCCACTGGCCGGTCCTTGAGAATTCCCTGCAGCTCCTTCGCGATCTCGAGGATCGCCTCTTTGGTCTTGTCGGTCTGGACCGGCGCGTAGACCACGAACGGCCGTTGCCCGCGCGCGTCCCGGAGGAAGCTCCCGGCTCCATACGACCAGTGCTTGTCCTCCCGCAGGTTCAGGTTGAGCCGCGATCCGAAATTTCCCCCCAGCACGGTGTTCATCGCCTCGATGGTGACTTCGTCGGGGTTGTTCTTGGGGGGCGCGACATTGCCCGCGACAATCACCGTCTGGAGCGCCCCTGGCCGATCGATGAGGTAGACCGCAGGCGCCGGCGGGAGCGGCACGTCCTTGATGTTCTTCGGCGGGATGTCGCCCGGTTTCCATCCTGCGAACAGCCGTTCCAGCTTGGGCCGGATCTCGCTCATCGTGGTTGCGCCCACCACAATGAGGGTCGCGTGGTTGGGCTTGAACCAGTCGCGGTGAAAGGTCGCCACGTCCGCGCGGGTGATCTTGGCGGCCGATTCCTCGGTGCCGGTTCCGCTCCAGGGCGTGGCGTAGGCATGGCCCGGCCCGTACACCAGCTGCGGAAGGGCCCGCAGAGCCAGGGAGAGCGGCTCGGCCTTTTCGCGCGCGATCGCGGCCAGCTGCTGCTTCTTCAGGCGGTCGAAATCGCGCTGAGGGAACGACGGATGGAGCACGACATCGGCAAACAGCGCAAGCGATGCATCGAGGTGCTCCCGAAGGGCCTCGAGCGTCACGCTCGAGTAGTCGAGCCGTGAAAACGCGCTCAGATCGGCGCCGAGTCGCTGCAGCTCCTCGCTGATCTCGAGCGACGTTCGCCGCTCGGTGCCTTCGTCGAGCATCGCGAGGGTCATGTTGGCGGTCCCGGGCACGGCGGACTGATCGGCTGCGTACCCAGCATCGACCAACAGGTCGAACCGCACCTGCGGGATCGACGGCCGCTCGGCCAGCACGATCTTGAGTCCGTTCGAAAGCGTCGCTCGCTCGAGGGCCGGGAATTTGGGGTCGGGCGGCGTGCCTGGCTCCGGCAGCTTGGTTCGATCGGCGCCCGCGCTCGCGGTCTGGTACGCGGGGAAGGGCCGGACTTCGAGGGTGTAGTCGCCGTCGCCCAGCCATTTCCGGGCCGTGCGCAGGAGGTCGGCCGGCCGGGCTGACGCGACCCGTTGGAGCCTGGTTTTGTAGTAGTCGGGCCGGCCGGCAAAAGCCTCGCCCCCAGCGAGCACGTCGGACTTGCCGCCGAAGCCGCCGATCCGCTCGACCCCCCGCACGAAGGTGGCTCGCACATCGGTTTGGGCCCGCGCCAGCTCGGCCGCCGTGGGGCCGGTACGGAGGAACCGGGCGAGCTCCTCATCCACGGCGCGCTCGACCTTGGTCAGGTCGTCGCCGGGACGAGCGGTCGCCACAATCGTGAAGAGTCCGCCGATCTCACGCGCTTCGATGGACGCGGCGACGTCGGTCGCGATCTGCTCGTCGTAAACCAGGCGGCGGTAAAGCCGCGAGGTCTTCCCTACGGAAAGCACCTGCCCGACCAGGCCGAGGAGCGCGCCGTCGGCCGTGCCCCAACCGGGAACGTTCCAGACCCGGTAGAGCCGGGCCTGCGGCACCCGATCCTGCAGGACGCCCCGCTGCCGCCCGGTACGCTTGGCGACCCAGGCCTCCTGCCGGCCCACCGGCGGCCCGGAGGGGATGTCGCCGAAGTAGTGCTCCGTCTTCTCGCGGGCGGCCTCCGGGTCCACGTCGCCGGCGATGACCAGGACCGCGTTGGCGGGGCCGTAATACGTCTGGAACCACTCCTTCACGTCCTCGAGCTTCGCGGCCCCGAGGTCCTCCATCGATCCGATGGTGGTCCAGGAGTACGGATGATTCGGCGGATAGAGCCGGGGGGTGAGAAAGTCCTGGACCCTACCGTACGGCTGGTTCTCTCCCTGCCGCTTCTCGTTCTGCACCACGCCCCGCTGCTCGTCGAGCTTGGACTGGTCGATCGCTCCCAGCAAATGCCCCATGCGGTCGGATTCCATCCAGAGGGCCAGGTCGAGCGCATTGCTGGGAACGTTCTCGAAGTAGTTGGTGCGATCCTCGCTGGTGGTCCCGTTCTGGTCGGTCGCGCCCGCCTGCTCGAAGGGCGTGAAAAACTCGCCCTTGTGGTTCTCGCTGCCGTTGAACATCAGGTGCTCGAACAGGTGCGCAAATCCGGTGCGACCCGGCTTCTCGTTTTTCGAGCCGACGTGATACCACACGTTCACAGCGACGATCGGCGCCTTGTGGTCCTCATGGACAATGAGCGTGAGACCATTCTTGAGCACGAACTTGTGGAACGGAATGTCGATCTGGAGGGCGGTCGCCGGAGCGGCAGGACGCTGGGCCTCGAGAGCGGGGACCCGAGCGACGGCCGCGCACGCGCCCGCCAGCGCGAGCCGGCCCAAGAGCCGTGGGTGCACGGAACCTCCGGGACGAGTATGTGACGGTTGAGAGGCTTACGGCGACCGGTCCGGGATGGTTTCAGGTAGACGACTGCGTGAACGGTAAACAGTGAACAGTGAACGGGTCCCGCCGCCGCACCCCCGTTCACCTTTACCGTTCACCGTTCACGCTGTTGTCAGGCGCGGACCTGCGGTGCATCCAACACCTGCCTGACCTTCCGGACCAGATGATCCAGCGAAAACGGCTTCTGGAGAAACTCGATTCCCGGAGCCAGGACCCGGTGCCGCCCGATCGTCTCGTCGATGGTGCCCGAGATGTACAGGACCTTGATCGCCGGCCGGTGGATCGCGAGCTGGGCCGCAAGCTCGCGCCCGCTGGATCCGGGCAGCACCATATCGACCACGAGGAGGTGGATTGTGCCGGGGTGCCGGTTGGCGAGCTGGATGGCTTCCTGCGCGTCGGCCGCCGTCACCACGGTGAAGCCGACTCGCTCGAGCACGCGGCGCCCCAGTGCCCGTACCTGCTCCTCGTCGTCGACCAGGAGGATGGTCTCGCCTCCCGGGGCTTCGTCAGCGGCAACCGGGCCAGGCTCTTCGCGCGGAGGCTGCTCCACCGCGGCGAGGTAGAGCGTGAAGCCGGCTTCCATCCCCGGCTCCTCCTGGACCGTGAAGTAACCGCCGCTCTGGCGCACCACGCCGTACACCGAGTCGACCGTCGGGCCCGCCAGGGCCAACTCCGAGTTTTGCACGATCAGCACGGTATAGCGGCCGGGCCGGAGACCTGGATGGCTTGCCGCAAACGCGGGATCCACCCGGGCGCTCTGGGTGGCGAGCGTCAACCGTCCGCCGGCGGGCATCCGGTCGCGCGCCTCCAGAGCGACGTCTACCACGATCTGCTCCAGATGGGCCAGGTCGGCGAGCACCAGCGGGACGTTGGGATCGAAGTCGGTGACCACCTCGACGTGCTCACCCAGCAGGTGGCGGAGAATGAGCCGCAGATCGTGGAGCACGGCGTTCAGATCCAGCACCCGCGGCTGGAGTGCCTGCCGCCGGCTGAACGCGAGCAGCTGGTGGGTGAGCTGGGCAGCACGCTTGGCCGCTTTCCGGATCTGCTCCACGTCCTCCCGCGCCTCGGCGGCGAGCCCCTCGTTCTCCAGCAGGAGCTCGGTGGAGCCCAGGATGGCCGTGAGCAAATCGTTGAAGTCGTGCGCGATCCCGCCCGCGAGGTGAACCAGCGATTCCATCCGTTGCGCCCGCCGCACCCGCTCCTCGAACAGCCGGCGCTCGGTGAGGTCCAGCACGAACCAGACGCTCTGGAGCGGCGACCGGCTGAGCACGGCACCACCGACCAGCACGGCCGAGCGGGTGCCGTCCTTCCGGACCAGCTCTTTGTCGAACGGAGGGCACCCGCCCAGCCGAATCATGTCGTCGACCGCGCGGGCGTCGGCGTCGGCGTGCTCAGGCGGCGTCAGCTCGCGCCAACGGAGCCGCCCCTCGGCCAGCTCGTCCCGGGTGTAGCCCACCATCCGGAGAAAGGCATCGTTGGCCTCGACCACCGCGTCGCCCTCCGTGACCAGCACGCCGATGACGTTGGAGTCCACCAGCCGGGCGACGCAGGCGCGGCTGACACTCAGCTCGTCCACGGCGGATCGGTCGCCGGAAGGGCGGGTCAGGCGATTGAAGGCGTCATCCATCGGTGTGAGTCGGGCGGAAGATGGTCATGGCGTAATCTAGCGGGCCGCGCGGCTGGCGGCGCCCGTCGGGGTCCCCTACAATACCGCGATGCCGTTTCTCGATACCAAGCAGCAGCGGGCGTCCTGGGTCATTCTGGTGCTCGGGATCGGGCTCGCCCTCGCCCTCTGGCCGTTCATCACGGGACTGGTCGGGGCGCCCGTCCTGTACATCGTCTTCGCGCCGGTACACCGGGAGCTGTCCCGCCGGCTCTCAGTGCATTTCGCAGCGGCCATCACGCTGATCCTGGCGCTGCTCCTCATCGTGGTCCCGGGTGCGTTGTTCGTGAGCCTCCTCGCGGGCGAGGCGCAGGACATGGCGAGCCGCGTGATCCAGAGCCCGCTGCTTGCGCGGGTCCGGGAGCTCAATGTCGCAGGCTACGACATCGGCACGCAGCTGGAGCAGGCCGGCGCCCGCCTGGTCTCGTTCGTCGGGTCCGGCTTGCTCGGTCTGGCGGGCACGGCCACCCGCCTGTTGCTGCAGCTGACCGTCGCCTTCTTCGGACTGTACTACCTGCTCGTGTCAGCCGGCGACGTCTGGCGCATGATGGCCCCCTTCATCCCGTTCTCGTCCGCCAATGCCGAGGCGTTGCGACGCCGCTTCAAGGACGTCACGACGTCGACCCTGATCGGCACCGGCGTCACGGCGTTTGTGCAGGGTGTCTTCGTTGCGCTGGGATTCTGGGTGACCGGTCTCCCCAACGCTGCGTTCTGGGGCGTGGTCACGATGCTGCTCTCGATCCTGCCGGTGGTCGGAAGCGGGCTGGTCTGGGTGCCCGGGGTGGCGGTGCTCGCGTTCGAGCATCGTTACGGCGCGGCTGTCGGCCTGGCCTTGTGGGGGATCGTGGCCGTGGGCCAGGTCGACAACCTCATCCGCCCGTGGGTCTTTCGCCGCTATGCCAGTATCCACCCCTTCGTCACGATCATTGGGGCCATGGCCGGGATCGCGTACTTCGGGCTCCTGGGCCTGCTGATCGGTCCCCTCGCGATCTCGTACTTCTTCGAGCTGATCCGGATGTACCGGCAGGAGTACCTCGAAGGGCGCACGGCTGCCGCCGCGTGAACCCGTACTCGACGACGGCGCGCTTCACGCCTGGCGCCGCTCTAGCTCAGCGGCGAGGCCGGCCTGGACGGCGGCGAACGCCGGCTCCAGGCTGTCGACCAGGCTGGGGAGCGGCTCCCAACGCCCTGCCAGCGCGGCTCGTTCGATCTGCCGAACCAGCTCCCAGACCCGGGTAGCGCCGAGGTTGCCCGAGCTCGAGATCAATCCATGAGCCCAATAGGCTACCGCATCCGCATCGCGGGCATCCAGGGACGCGCGGATCGCGGCGACTTTGGGGGGTGCGTCCCGGAGGAACAGGTCCACCATGCGGGCCACGAAGGGCGGCCCGCCCAGGCGCTCAAGCCTGGTGATTGCGGCGGGATCGAGATCGGGTGACACGACTGTGAAGAGAACTATGCCGAGCCGCCCGAAAAACGCCAGGGGGCGGCGAGCGTGCGCCCGCCGCCCCCCGGTTCCTGCTCCAGTGAGCGCCGCCGGCTAGTCCAGCCGGACCAGCTGCACCCGGCGGTTCTGCGCCCGACCGTCCTTGGTCTTGTTGGAGGCGATCGGCTTGTCCGGGCCGTAGCCCTTCGCCGTCAACTGCGCCGGCGATACCCCGTTCTCCTCCAGGAACTTCTCGACTGCCTGGGCCCGTGCCCTCGAGAGCCGCATGTTGAGCGCCCGGCCGCCGCTGATATCGGTGTGGCCCTGCACCTCGACCCGGACATCCGGCCGTGCGGATAGCGACGTGGCCACATCCTTCAGGACCAGCTTCGAGTCCTCGGTCAAGGTCGCCTTGCCGATATCGAAGTTCACGCCCTTGAGGATGACCTCCTTCTTGCCACCCTCGAACAGAACCGGGCATCCGTTCTCGTCCACCGCCTGACCGGTTGGCGTGTTGGGGCACTTGTCGCGCCCGTCCGGCACGCCGTCGGCGTCCGTGTCGCGCGAGCAGCCGCGCGAATCCACCGGCTCGCCTTGCGGCGTGTTGGGGCATTGGTCGGCGCCGTCCTTCACGCCGTCACCATCGGCATCCCGCTGGCTGTCGGAACAGCCGTTGGCGTCGACCGGCTCGCCTTTGGGCGTGTCGGGGCATTTGTCGGCCGAATTGGTCACACCATCGCTGTCCTGATCGGAGCACCCGTTCGCGTCGACCCGCTCGCCCTTCGGCGTGTTGGGGCACTTGTCGCGCGCGTCAGGCACGCCGTCGGCATCGGCATCCAGCTGGCTCTGAGAGCACCCGTTGGCGTCGACCTGCTCGCCCGGAGGCGTGTTGGGGCACTTGTCGGCGTTGTCCTTCACGCCATCGCCGTCGGTATCGCGCTGGCTGGCGGAACAGCCGCTCGCGTCCACCGGCTCCCCGCGAGGAGTGTCGGGACAGCGATCGAGCTTGTCCTTGACGCCGTCGCGGTCGCTGTCGGACCGATTGTTGAGCATCAGACCGAGCCCGAGCTGAGCGCCGAAGTTGGCGTAGTCGTCTGCCCGCGACGCCTCGGGGGAGGGCACGTAGTCCACCGTCGCCGCCAGCCGAACGAAGACATTGTCCGACACGCCCACCCGCAGTCCCAGCAACCCGGTGACCCCATTGTCGTTGAAGTGCTGATCCGTCCGGAAGAGGTTGCGCACGTAACCGGCGCCGATCTGCACCGCACTCGCGTAGTCGCCTACCGGAATGTTGTACGTCAGCCGGCCCCGGATGGGGATGTCGGTCACCCTGGTTTCGGTCGAGATGACATTGGTCTTGGTGTACGCCGCCTCGCCTTCGATGGCGAGGTTTCGAACGGGATAGAACGCCAGCCAGCCACCACCTCCGAAGTGAGCATCAAGGTTCAACGTGTCGTCGTAGAATGAGAAGCGGCTGAAGCCGCCGATCTCGAATGCGCCCGGCGACTGGGCGACCGCGCCGGACGCGATCGTACAGAGCAGGACACTGGACGCCGCCCACATGCGAACGCTCATCCTCAAAGCCTCCTCGGCAAGCCGCGCCGCGTGCTGTGTTGTGATGATCTGTGTGACCCGGTCCCACCCCGGGGCCGGCAGCCCCCAACATAATCGAGAGCCAGCCCGGGGACAGGGTGGCGGACCGCAGGCGCGTGCCGGGGCTGCGACCGGGTAGAAGTTCACGCGGCAACCCGACATAATTGGACCATCTCGCAACTCCGATAATGATTCCATATCGCGTGCTCGCCCTCCGGGCCGGAGTCGCCGCGGCCCTCGCCGGCTTTTCGGCTGACCCCGGCGGCCCGCTCCGCGTGCTGCGTACCACGCCCGCCGACGGCGCGGCCCCCGGCAGCACCATCACGGTGACGTTCGACCGGCCGGTGGCCGGGTCGCTCGACCGGACGATCGATGCCTGGGCGATCATCACGCTCGCGCCTAGCGTTGCCGGCATGGCCGACTGGCGGGATCCAGTGACTCTGCGGTTCCGGCCCGCTGCCCCGCTGCCGCCCAACGCGGCCTACACGGTTACGGTGAGCGATCGGTTTCAGGCGATGGACGGCAGCCGGCTCGCCCAACCGTTCAGCTTTTCCTTCCGGGTCCGCGGACCGCGGGTGCTGGCCGGGTGGCCGGCCGGACCCAACAACAGTCCGCGGTACCTCACCCCCGATGCGCGCTTCGCGTTCGTGCTCGATGTGGCGCCCGACCGCGCCGCACTCGAGCGCGCTGCGTATCTCGAGTTCGACAAGCTCTGCCCCAGCCCCGGAGTGATCCGGCTCCGGGTGGACAGCATGCGCGCCGTGTCCGACAGCGACCGCTGGGAGTTTCGGGAAGCCGGCGGGTGGGAGCGCGACCGTGCGATGGACCGGCTTCGCCGGGTTGTGACGCTGGGGC
This sequence comes from Gemmatimonadales bacterium, assembly GCA_044866195.1. Lineage (GTDB taxonomy): Bacteria > Gemmatimonadota > Gemmatimonadetes > Gemmatimonadales > GWC2-71-9 > DASQPE01. The sequence continues at coordinate 1,662 of JBIOTT010000308.1, read as the reverse complement.
CGGAGCGTCCCCTCCCTCGCGGCTGTGGGGGCCACCTCGTAGTCCCGGCATCCTTGGACGACCGTGGCCGCAACCAGCTGCAGCGCTGGCCCCTCGCCACCCACGGAGACTTTCGCCTGGTGCGGAGCAGCTGCGGCTGGGATCGCACGTCCTGCCCAACCGGACCCATCATGGCGCACTTCAGCACGCCGGTCCGCGGCGCTGACGTGCAGCGTCATCTCGCGCTCCGGCCGTCCGTCTCATTTACCGTGCGCGACACCGGCGCCGTTAGCGAGCAGTGGGCCCTGGAGGCGGTGCTCAAGCCGCGCACGTGGTACGCGGTGGTAGCGGACAGCGGGCTGCGCGACGTCTTCGATCAGCGCTTGACCGGCAATCCGGTCGCGGCGGCGACCACGACGGGCTACGCCCCCGCCATCAACTACCCGTCTGGTCGCGCGCTGGTGGAGCGGGTTGGTCTCCGCACCTTCGGGGTGAGTTACGTGAACGTCGACACCCTGGAAGTGCTCCTCGCGCCGATTCCGGATTCGCTGGAAGCCAAGTTCCTGGCGCGGAGCGAATGGAGCTGGCCCGAGCTCTGGCCCGCGCTGCTGCCCACGGCCAGTCGCCACAAGGTCAAGGTCACCGCGGTCCGGGACCAGGTCCGGCTCTACGGCATCCGCCTCCCGGTCTCGACCCCGGGGGCCCGCCGGCCCACGCTCTTCGCGCTGCAAGTGACCAGTCCTCGGCTCGACTCGCTGTCCCGCGCTCGCCGGCCGATCGCCGTCGTGCAGGTGACAGACCTGGCGGTCCATGCGCGGGTTGGGCTGGAAGAGGGCGCGGTCTGGGTAACCGGCACGAGCGACGGCAAGCCGCGACCGGGCGCTCGGGTGACTCTCCATAGCGCCGCGGGCAAGGTGGTCGCCACTGCAACCACCGACGCCCAGGGGTTCGCCCGCTTCCGTGACCTTCGAGGGGGGACAGCGCCTGCCGAGTCGGAGGACGAAGAGGGCGGCGGCTACGGTGGATTCGAGGGCTACGTCGCAGCGACCCTCGGCCCGGACCGCGCGGTCGTCGGCATCAACCAATACGATCCCGACCTGAGCCCGTGGCGATTCAACGTGTACGCCGCCTGGGGCAGCGATCGCTTGCCGGTGGCGGCGGCGGTGTTCACCGAGCGGGGGATCTATCGCCCGGGTGAGCTGCTGTACGCCAAGGCCATTGTGCGCATCGGGCTTCTCGGCAATCTCCGGGCGGCGGCTACTACGGACTCGCTGCGATGGATCTTTCAGGATCGCGAAGGGCAGGGCGGCCCCGGGGTGCTGCAGGAAACCATCGTCGCTCCTTCGCCATTCGGAACCGCTGACATCGCCTTCCGCCTGCCCCCCACCGCGGCGCTCGGCTTCTACCAGGTCGCGATCCAGCTCCGCCGGCAGGGCCGTTGGACCGAGGTTGCATCGACCGGCTACCGGGTGGCGGAGTATCGCCCGCCCGAGTTTCTGGTCGACGTCACCACTGATTCCGGGCCCCGTTTCGGCCGCGACTCGGTTCGCGCCGCCGTGGAGGCGCGCTACCTGTTCGGCGCGCCGATGGGCCGGGCCGCGGTCACCTGGACTCTGCGGCAGCAGGAGGATCAGGGTCCACCGCCGATCCCGGGAACCGAGGGCTTCTACCTCGGCGACACGG
>JBIOTT010000307.1:0-3135 GCA_044866195.1 Gemmatimonadales bacterium | reverse complement strand
GCCGAGTAACGAGGAGAATGGCGTCAGATTCGGCGCGAGCGCGACAATCGCGCCGACGTTCAGATCGCGATTGGGCCAGCCGTCCAGCCGGTGCCCAATCCCCGGGACAAGCGCGTCGTCTACGATGGAATGGCACACGGCGCACTGAAGGCCGACGGATCGTAAGCTCCCTCGCTGGTCGAAGAAGCCAGTCACGCCCAAAACCGCATTCAGCTTGAGCAGGGCTAGAGTGGTGGACGGGTCATTGAGATCCACCTGGCCTCTTTCCAGCTGTTCGATCAGAGACGCCGGAAGTGCGTCCACGTCCACCTTCAAACCCAGGGCCAGCGCCTGATTCGGGCTGAGCCCTGGCCCGATGCCCCCTAACGAGCTTCCAGCGATCGCCTGGTGCAGCTTTAGCTGGTCCCCCCAGAATGCTTCATCTCCGAAGGTATCGAAACGAAAGATCCGCCGACCTTCTTCGAAGTGGGTGATCACCTTTCGGCAGCTCGGCGATCCTTGGGCCCTTCAGATGCACGATCAACGCGCGATCGGTCGAAGGGCTCCAGGACCCGTGGCTTTGCGTCCCCTGCTCTCGCGGGGTTCGCCTTTCTCGAGGTGGGAATCAAGCATGTTGGGTCGGGTTGCCGACTTGTCAAGCGCCAGTTTTGACAATCCCTACGACTTGGATGCGACCAGGTTCCAGACCCTCAGCCTTTACGTGCCGCAACTGGGGCAGCCGGCTGCGCGGGCGTTCGGTGCATAGCCCTATGGTGTCCAGCGCCGCGTGCATTCCGGCCAGGCCGCTCCCGGGCTACTCGTAGGCCCAGGCGGCGGAAGATCTCATACAGGCGGGTGGGCGAGATCCCTGGCCACTGCGAAACCCACCGCCAGCTCGCTGCTCTCTCTGCCCAGGTCAGCACAGTGCATAGTGCCCGCACGGCGTCTCCCAGCGCCGGCGGCTCTGGCGCTCTAGCGCCACCGCCCGCGGGTTCAGCCCCGTGGAGTTGACCCGCTTCGGTGGACACCCCACGCTTGGGGGCGAGCAGCCTCCGGAAGGGAGTCCACATGCCGAGAACTCACCCCGCCTACCCGCCCGAGTTCCGGGCTGAAGCGGTCCGGCTGGTGCGCTCGAGCGGGCGCAGCCAGGCCGAGATTGCGCGCGACCTAGGGATCTCCCACAACACGCTGCGGGCCTGGACCAAGCAGACCCGGATCGACGAGGGGGCGGAGCCGGGCCTGACGACGGAGGAGCGGGAGGAGCTGCGCCGGCTGCGGCGGGAGAACCGCCTCCTGCGTGAGGAGCGCGAGATCCTAAAAAAAGCCGCGGCCTTCTTCGCCAAGGAGAACGATCGCCGGTGAGCTGCTTCCGGTTCATCGCGGCGGAGAAGGCGCACCATGCGGTCACGTTGCTGTGCCGGGTGTTGCAGGTTTCGCGGGCTGGCTTCTATGCCTTCCAGCGGCGCGGCCGATCGGCGCGCGCCGTAGCCGATGCCGAGCTGGGGGCGCAGGTCCTGGCGATTCACGGGACGAGCCGTGGCACGTACGGGGCGCCGCGGATCCATGCCGAGCTGCGCTTCCGCGGCGTGACCTGCGCCCGCAAGCGGATCGCGCGCCTGATGCGTGCGGCGGGCCTGGCCGGGGTCAGTCGCCGCAACGGTGCGCGCACCACCCGCCGCGCGGAGGATGCCCGGCCGGCGCCGGACCTCGTCGAACGTGACTTCACCGCCCCGGCACCCGATGGCCTCTGGGTGGCCGACATCACCTACGTCCCGACCTGGGCCGGGTTCCTGTATCTGGCGGTCGTGCTCGACGCCTTCAGCCGCCGCGTGATCGGCTGGGCGATGGCCAACCACCTGCGCACCGAGCTCGTGCTCGCCGCCCTCGAGATGGCACTCTGGCAACGCCGACCGGAGGCGGTCATCCATCACTCGGATCAGGGCTGCCAGTACACCGCGCTCGCCTTTGGCCAGCGCTGCCGCGAGGCAGGCGTGCGGCCCTCGATGGGCTCGGTCGGGGACGCCTACGACAACGCGCTGTGCGAGAGCTTCTTCGCCACGCTCGAGTGCGAGCTCTTGGATCGGCGCCGGTTCCAGACCCAGGCCGAGGCCCGGCTGGCGATCTTCGAGTACCTCGAGGGCTGGTACAACCCGCACCGCCGGCACTCCGCGCTGGGCTACCTGAGCCCGATCGACTACGAACGCAGCCGCGCGGTCGCGATGTTGGCCGCGTAAGGCCCGACCATGAAAAAATCGAGGCCCCCAGTTACCCTACAATCGACGATCGGCACCCAGAGAGGCATCGCAGTACCCCCGGCTCACGAGGCAGCACGACTCGACGACGCGCAGTCCAACCGTGTCCACCAAACCGGGGCAACTCCACCGATGCCTGGTGCAGATGCCTCGGCGCTTTCAGGGGAAGACAGCGTCCGGCCTACGGATAGGTCCCGCCCGGGGGTCCCCGGGACGCGAGGCTCGGCGTTACGGGTGCCTCACCTGCAGGGAGGCGGCGACGTAAGCCGCCTCCCCCCTCTCGCCTCGCCGTCTTCCACCTCGCCGCATTTCAAGCTTGGGTCTTGCGAAATGCCGCACCTGGATTCCGACCTCCGCATGTGGACCCCCTCGCCTAGCCGCTTATCTCCTTCTGGCTTGAGAGATTAGGCGGTTTTCGGTACAGCAATTGCATCTACCTGCCGTACTCAATCCAGCATACCGTGCGCGTGCCTTCGCAGCGCTGAGCTCCCCGGCGACCTGGGAAGGCGGGCGATACGAGGCTCGGGGCACTTCTTTTTGACCGAGAAGACCCAGTTACCGGCAAGAGGTGATGCTCAAGCAACAGCTGGCCCTGGACTCCCTGGACTGCACGCGCCCCCAACGCAGGGGCCAAGCCGAGACGAGGTGCCCGGCTCTTCTCGTCAGCGCGGGCTCATGCATTTGCGCCCTGCCGCTCCCGGACGTGGTGGAGACCATGCGTCCGCAAGCCACGGAGCCGCTGGCTGGCCTCCCCTCCTTCGTCAGGGGGGTTTCGGTGATCCGGGGAGCCCCGATCCCGGTGGTGGATCTCGCGTTGCTGCTCGGCGGCGTCAATGGGAACGGAGAGACCGGCCGGTTCGTGACGTTGCGGATGGGGGACAGACGGGTCGCACTGGCGGTGGAG
>JBIOTT010000306.1:0-4154 GCA_044866195.1 Gemmatimonadales bacterium | reverse complement strand
GCCCGGGCCGAGTCGAGCGCGCCGACCGCGTCGCCCACGTCGAGCCGCACCCGCGCCCGGAGCACGTGGGCTTCGACTACCGCGGCCCCGCGCTGAGCCAGCATCTCGGCGAGCGGTGTCGCCTCGGCAGTCTGGCCCAGAGCCAGCAGCGACCGGATCTCGCCGGCCGCCGCATGGGTGCTCTCGGGATCGAGCGAGCGAGCCTCGCGGTAGCGCTCCAGCGCTTCGCCGTGGAGTCCGCGGCGGGCAAAGAGATCGCCCAGCAGGGCCATCGCGGCGGCCGGCGCCGCGCCCCGCGCCCGGGCCCGGCTCAGCTCGGCCGCCGCGCGCTCTAGGAGTCCCTTGCTGAGGTAGTCCCGCGCGAGCGCGAGTGGATCGGCCGCTCGCTCGACGGGCGGCTGCGCTGGCGCCGGCGCCAGCTCGCGGAAGAGGCTGTCGAGCACCGAGGCATCGAAGGCGAACTCGCCGCCCAACTCCCCGCCCACGACATCGGCGGCAAGCTCGGGCGGAACCGCGATAGTGGGGTCCTCGAACTGGAGATCGATGGTCAGCGCGTACTTCTGCGGCACGTAAAAGGGCTCGAGCTCGAGCGCCCGCTTGGTCGCCCGCAGCGCGCCATCGAAGTCACCCAGCTGGCTCAGGGTGAAGCTCAGGTTGTAGTGCGCCGCTGCCAGGTTGGCGTCGCCCTCGACCGCGCGGCTGAAGGCGGTGCGGGCCTCGCCCCAGCGCTTGAGCTCCATGAGCACCAGCCCCACACCGTTCCAGGCGGCCCCGTGCTGCGGGGTCTGCGCCAGGACCTGGCGGTACGCCTCCAGCGCCGGTTCGAGGCGGCGCCGCTGCAGATGGAGCAGCCCCAGATTCAGTCGGGCTGCCGGCGGTCCGGCGGCCGCCGCGAGCGCACGCTGGAAGGCGTCGACCGCTCCGTCCACCTCGCCCTCGTGCGCCCGCAGCACTCCCAGGTTGTTCCAGGCCAGCCCATAGCCGGGATCCAGGGTGACCGCCCGCTCGTAGGAAACCTCGGCTTCGCCCCGGCGCCCCGCCTGGTGGAGCGCGACCCCTCGCTCGTTCCAGAGCTTGGGCGAGTCCGGGTAGTCGCGCAGCAGGGAGTCGTACAGCTCGATCGCACCGGGAAGATCCCGCCGGAGGAGGTGCACCTCCGCCATCGCCTGAAGGTTGAGGCGCCGGTCCTCGCCGGCGTCGAGTCCCATGCGGTACTCGCGCAGCGCTTCGACCAGATAGCCGCGCTGCCGGAAGGCCAGGCCCAGGTTGAAGTGCGCCAGGGCGCCGCCCTCGACCACGTGGGGCCGGACCGCCTCGCGCGCGGCCTGCTCCTCCCGGGCCACGACTCGCTCCAGCGCGAGATTCGCCTGGGCTCGGGCGAGGGCGGGGTTAAGCGCGATCGCGCGCTTGGTCGCGGCCCGGGCTTGCTCCTGGCGCCCCAGGTCGCCGTAGAGAAACGCCAGCAGGTAGTGGGCTTCGGCGTTGTCCGGACTGCGCACAATGGCAGCCTGCAGCGCAGCCAGGGCCTGGTCGTTGAGGCCCCGGTTGTAGAGCGTCTCGCCGAGATGGAACAGGGCTACCGAACTTGACGGGTCGCGCTCGCAGGCGAGGGCAAACCACTCGCTCGCCACCTCCAGCCGGCCGCGGGCCCGCTCGGCCAGACCGACCTGGATCAGCGCGCCGAGATCGTCCGGGTGCCAGGCGAGCAGGGTCTCGAACTCCTGCGCCGCCTCGGCATGATGCCCGAGCGATGCGTAAGCGCGCCCCAGCTCCCAGCGTGCGTCACGATCGCCCGGGGTGCGCCGGAGCCGCTCCTGCAGCTCGGCGACGACCCGGTCGTAGTGCCCGCTTGCCCGGTAGGCGATCTCCAGGTTGGCCCGGGCCACCTCCATCCGCGGATCGAGCTCCAGCGCCTGGGTGAATTGCTCGATGGCTTCGGTGGCGAGCCCCTTTTGCCAGTAGAGCACGCCAAGGTTGTTGTGGGCGCCGGCGTCGGCCAGGTCGATACGCCGGGCGAACGACCGGAGCACCTCCCGCTCGCGCTCGGCCAGCACAGCTCCGGACATGTTCAGGGCAGACGGATCGCGTCGAAGATGGCCCGCAGGGAGGGCATGTCGGGGAGCAGCAGGAAATGCCCGCGCAGCGGCTCGGTGGCCCCCTCGACCCGGAACGCGGTCTCGACACAGAAGACGTAGTCGCGATCGTGCCCGAAGTTGAGGTAGGCGGTGGTGAGAATCGCCGCGCTCAGATCGATGACCAGGCTGGGGACCGACGGCACCAGCATCATCCCCATGAAATCGCTCAGCGCATTCATGTACGCGCTCGCCAGGATGTTGCCGGCCTCCTTGAGTCCGGATTCCTCCATCGGGGTGAACGCCCCGGTGGTCCCGGGAGCGCGGCGAAACAGGATGTCGCAGAGGTGCCTGGCCGAGGACTCGGGGAACAGGACCAGGGTACGCCCGGTCAGATCGCCCATCATGTGCATGAGGACCGCGGCGATCACCTCGTCGGCGCTCCCGAGCAGATCGGGCACTTCCTCGAGCGGCCGGATGTTCACCTCCGGGACGTTGATCATGATCGTCCGGCTGGTGAGCTGGGACAGGGCAGTGGCGGCGTGCCCGGCGCCGATGTTCGCCACCTCCTTCAGCGCGTCGAGCTGCAGCTCCTTGAGATCCCGCACGTCTTCCATGGGTCCGTCTCCCTACACCAATGCGGCCGCGTCGAGGATGAGCGCCGGCGCGCCGTCGGCGAGGATCGTGGCGCCACCGAGATATGGCGGCAGGCCACGGGGTGCGTCGAACGGCTCGATCACGATGTCCTGCTGGCCCAGCAACGCGTCCACCACCAGTGCGGTGCGGCGTTCCCCCACCTCGAGGATGATGGTGGGGCGGCGCGGGGGGACCCCGTCGGCCTGCGCCGCGACGAGATCGCGCAAATGCACGGTCGGGATGACGCGGTTCCGCACTACCACCGCCTCCCGGCTGCGGAGCGCGGTCACCGCCTGCGGATCGAACTCGACGGTTTCCGCCACGTACGCGAGCGGCACAGCGTAGCGCTCGTCGCCTGCCTGCGCCAGCAACGCGCGAACGATCGCCAGGGTGAGCGGGACCCGCAGTGTGAACGTGGTTCCCCGCCCCGGCTCGGTCTGCACCTCGAGGCTCCCCCCCATGGCCCGGGCCCGCGCAAACGCAACCTCGACCCCGACGCCCCGGCCCGAGATACCGCTCACCTGGCGCGCCGTGCTGAACCCCGGCCGGGCGAGCACTCGCAGCAGGAGGTCGTCGGTGAGGGTATCGACCGCCGCATCGGCCAGCCCGTCCCGCTTCGCCCTGGCGAGCACCGCCGCGCGATCGATCCCGCGGCCGTCGTCGCTCACCCGGATGGCGACGGTGCGGCGCTCGCGGACCGCCGCCAGCAGCAGGCGGCCCTCCGGAGGTTTGCCCGCCGCTTGCCGCTCTTCGGGCGCCTCGAGACCGTGGTCTGCGGCATTCCGGATCAGGTGGAGCAGCGGGTCGCCCAGCTCGTCGAGGATCGAGCGGTCCAGCTCGATGGTCCCGCCTTCCATCTCGAACCGGATCTGCTTCCCCAAGTCCCGGGCCAGGTCACGCACCAGCCGAGGGAACCGATCGAAGACTTCGCTGACCGGGGTCATCCTCGCCGCGACGACCTGGGTCTGGAGGTCAGAGACGAGCCGGCTCATGCCGCCGGCCAGCTCCAGCAGCTCGGGCTGTTCTTCCGGCACCAGCTCGAGCAGCCGGTTGCGCGCGACCACCAGCTCCCCCACCAGCTTCATCATGGTGTCGAGCCGGCGCAGATCCACTCGGATCTGGCGGGCGGCCACGACCGGCCCTTCCGCCTCCACCGCCACGCTCGCATCGAACGCGACGGCCTCGACCTCACCGGCGGCCCGGATCGCCGCCTCGATGTCCGCCGGCGCCGCATCGGTCCGAAGGTGGAAGCTGAAGCGCCCGTCGAAGTCCTCGCGCTCGAAGGCGGCAGCGGGGGGCCGGAGCGCCGTGATCTTCCCGAAGGCTTCGACTCGCCGCAGCGCGAGCAGCGCGCGGGCTCCGCGCATCGGCGTGCCCGAGCGAATTGTGACGCCGACGAGATGGCCTGCTGGGCGGGCGGGTGGGCGGGCGGGCGGACGGGCGGCC
>JBIOTT010000305.1:0-9955 GCA_044866195.1 Gemmatimonadales bacterium | reverse complement strand
GGTCGCCCCGATTACGGTGCGGAGATGGGCCACCGCGTCCTCCCGCTCCAGGACCATGGGCAGACAGGGGCCGCTGGTCATGAACTGCACCAGATCGTCGTAGAAGGGCCGGCCCCGGTGCACGGCGTAGAACTCACCTGCCTGGCTCGGGCTGAGCCGGAGCAGCCGGGCAGCCCGCAACACGAATCCCTCGCGCTCGAGGTGACTCAGGATCAGCCCGGCCTTTCTGGTCTCGATCGCGTCGGGCTTGAGGATGCCCAGTGTCAGTGACGTCGGCAATGCGGCCTCCACAACGACGGGAGAAAGGGAGAAGGGGGAACCCCTTTCTCCCGCGTTACTGTCCTATCAGTTTGCGAACGATCTCCGCCCTCGTGAGCACGCCCCGGAGCACTCCGTCGCGCACTACCGGCAGGCAGGGCACGTCCTTGTTGGCGAGCAGGGTGGCCACGTCCGAGAGCGACTGATCCTCGGATACGCACAGGACGTTGCGGGCCATCGCGTCGCGGACCAGCGTCACCGGCGACGCGGCGCCGCTCTTCCGGCGCGGCACCGCCAGGTGCTCGCCGGTCTGCACCCGCTGCACGTAGGCGGGCAGGATGTGCCGGAGCAGCTCCCGGCTGGAGAGCAGACCGATGACTTCCTGGCCCGGACCCACCACTGGCGCTGCGTCGATGCCCCGCCGGGCGAGCAACCGGGCAGCCTCCTCGAGCGGCATTTCCGGCACGAGCGCGAGGCTGGCGGTCGCCATCACGTCGCCCACCAGCAGCTCTTCCTCCAGCCGCACATCGTGCAGCCCAGGCAGCGCGAGCACGTCATCGGCACCGCTGGCAGCGTGAAGGCCGGCGACCACCTCGGGCTGAGCCAGGGCCCGGGCAAAGGCCGCCACCGCCTGCAGGTACCCGCCGGCTTCCCGCGGCGGGGCGATGATGAGGAGCATGATCCGGGCGCCGGCGCCCGCCTCCGCATCGGCGCCGTGTCCCGTCATCGGGCGGGGAGCTACGCCGAGCGCCGCCACGACTCCGTCCACCGCGTCGGTACGAAAATGCGGCAGGACGGCATGGGGACCGAGACTCAGCGTGTCCTCCGGCCAGGCATGCCGCACCGCCGCCTCGAGCTTCGCCTGATCGCGCACCCGGCCGTCGGCCAGACAGGCGTCCAGCAGGAGACGGATCCCCTCGGCCCAGGTTGCTGCGGCGAGCGGGACCACCACTCGCCCCCGGCTGAGAAGATCCGCGAGCCTCACATGCGTTTCCGCAACAGCTCGACCACGTCCGCCGGCCGCCGCATGATGCCGATGCCCGCCGCCTCGAAGGCCGCGAGCTTCTCCTCGGCGGTGCCCGACGAGCCGGAGATAATCGCGCCCGCGTGGCCCATGCGGCGGCCCTTGGGTGCGGTCTGCCCGGCAATGAAACCGACGACGGGCTTGGTCACGCGGGTCTTCACGAACTGCGCCGCATTCTGCTCGTCGGTGCCGCCGATCTCGCCGATCATCACTATGGCGTCGGTCGCGGGGTCTTCCTGGAAGGCCCGAAGGCAGTCGATGAAGTTGGTGCCGATGATGGGATCGCCGCCGATGCCGACGCAGGTGCTCTGGCCGATGCCGGCCCTGGTCAGGTGGTTCACCACTTCGTACGTCAGCGTACCGCTGCGAGAGACCAGCCCCACCCGTCCCGCGCTGCAGATGTTCCCGGGGATGATGCCCACCTTGGCTTTCGACCCCGGCGTGATGAGGCCGGGACAGTTGGGGCCGATCAGCCTCACGCCTCGGCCCCGCACGAACGGCATGGTCCGGCTCATGTGCATCACCGGGATCCCCTCGGTGATGCACACGATGAGAGGCATGCCGGCGTCGGCAGCTTCGACGACCGCGGCTGCGGCTGCCATCGGCGGCACGTAGATGACCGCGGTGTTCGCACCGGTGGCCTGCACCGCCTGGGCGACGGTGTTGAACACGGGCACCTTCTGCTCGAACTTCTGCCCGCCTTTGCCCGGCGTCACGCCTGCCACGATGTTGGTTCCGTATTCCAGCATCTGCCGCGCGTGGAAGGACCCTTCTCGACCGGTGATGCCCTGGACCAGCAGCCGGGTGTTGCCGTTTGCCAGGATGCTCACGCGGCCTCCCGCGCCAGCGTCACCACCCGTTCCACGGCCTGATCCATATCACTCAACGCCGTCATGCCGACCGCGTTGAGAATGCGGATCGCCTCGGCTTCGTTGGTGCCGGTGAGCCGGATGACGATCGGCACCGTCACCTTGAACTGGCGCGTGGCTGCGACGATGCCATTAGCCACGTCGTCGGTCCGGGTGATGCCGCCGAAGATGTTGAACAGGATCGCCTTCACGTGGCGATCCTGGGTTATGATCTTGAGCGCGTTGATCACCTTCTCCGGGCTCGAGCTGCCGCCGATGTCGAGGAAGTTGGCCGGCTCCCCGCCGTAATACTTGACCAGGTCCATGGTGGCCATGGCGAGGCCGGCGCCGTTCACCACGCAGCCGACATTCCCGTCCAGCTTGATGAACGAGAGATTGGCACGCCGGGCGGCAGCCTCGCTCGGCTCTTCCGCCGTGTCGTCGCGCAGGACGCCGAGGTCGGGCCGCCAGAACAACTCGTTGTCATCGATCACGATCTTGGCATCGAGCGCGAGCACCCGGCCATCGGGCGTAGTCACCAGCGGATTGATTTCGGCCAGAGATGCGCCGTTGGCGACGAACGCGGTGTAGAGCTGCTCCATGATCTTGGCCGCCGCCTTGACCCGGGCAAAGTCCTCGAACAGCGCAAACGCCAGAGTGAGCGCCTGATGGGGGAACAGGCCGTAGGTCGGGTCGATGGGGAGCCGCACGATCTTTTCGGGCGCCGTGGCTGCAACCTCCTCGATGTCGACCCCGCCGGCCGAGCTCACCATGAAGACCGGCCGTTGCGTCTCCCGGTCCATGATGAGTCCCACGTAGCTCTCCGCCGCGATCTCCGCCGCCGGCACCACCAGGACCTTCTGCACCGTGAGCCCCTTGATCTGCATGCCCAGAATTTCCGCGGCGTGGTCGAGCGCCTCCGAGGGATTCTTCGCGAGCCGCACGCCGCCGGCTTTGCCCCTGCCGCCCGCGTGCACCTGGGCCTTGATCACCACGGTGCCACCGAGCCGGCGCGCGATCGCCTCCGCCTCGGTTGGGGTGGATGCGACGTCGCCGTCGAGCATGGGAATGCCCTGCGCCTTCAGCAGCGCCCGAGCCTGGTACTCGTGGATGTTCACCTATGACCTCACGATGGTGGTTCCGGCCTCGCCGCGGAGCGCCGAGGGCCCGTCGTTGAGCCGCGCGACGATCGCGCGGTTGCCGCCGGCCCGAACGAAGTCGGCGGCGGCCTCTACCTTGGGTTTCATGCCGCCTTCGTTGACCCCGCCGGCCGCGACCATCTCGTCCACCTGCTCCAGCGTGATACGGCGAAGGGGCCGCGCCGCAGGAGTGCCCCAATCGACGTATACCGCGTCCACGTCAGTCAGAATCATGAGCACCTCCGCGTCGAGCTGGCGAGCCAGAATCGCCGCCACCCGATCCTTGTCCACTACCGCCTCGAGTCCTTCGTAGCCGAGTAGCGGATGGTCGTAGACCGGCGGTCCGCCGCCCCCCGCGGCGACCACGATCACCTCCTGTTCGATCAGGCGCCGAATCAGCTCCAGCTCGACCACACCGGTCGGCCGCGGGCTCGCCGCCAGCCGGCGCCAGTGGCCCGCGCCATCGCGGCCGATGGCGACGCCGGTTTCCCCCAGCTGAGCGGCGACGTCGTCCGGAAGTGCGTGACCGATGGGCTTGGTGGGACGGGTGAGGGCAGGATCATACGGGTCCACCAGGGTCTGCGTGATCAGGGTGACCACGTCGCGGCGAACCTGGCCGAAGCGCAGGGCGTTCTGGAGGGACTGCTGGAGCATGTAGCCGATCCAGCCGGCCGTATTCGCCACCAGCACGCCCAGCGGCAGCGGCTCGACCAACTTCCGGGCTACCTCGTTGCGCACGAGCTCGTCGCCCACTTGGGGCCCGTTCCCGTGCACGATCGCGATGCCCCAGCCCTCCTTCGCGAGTTGGACGATCGGGGCGACACTCTCCCGTGCGTGCCGGAATTGATTGGTGATCGTCGCGCGCTCACCGCTGCGAGCGAGCGCGTTGCCCCCCAACGCCAACACCGCAGTCCGCATGTCCCTCTTGATCCCCGGGGCCAAGGCGCGAGGAACCTAGCCCCGGGCCGAGGGCCGAGCAAGCTCACCGGGGCAGGCTGTCGCGCTCCGGTCCGATGACTTGTTTGAGCGCATCGAAAGCCCGGCCGAACCCGGCCCAGTCGCCCGCGCGTAGAGCCGAATCCGCGAGCCGCAGCCACTTGCGGGCTGCTTCCAAGGAAGCGGTCGGGACGGTCGGAGGTAGGGGCGCGGTAGCGCCGCGCAGGTTGTCCCAGGCTTCGATCAGGGTACGCCCGGCACCACCCGCCGGGCGCCCGCTCTGTGCGATGCTTACCCAGACCAGAGCGAGCCCGGTGCCCCGCGGGGCATACCAAGTCCGGTAGGCGCCGAGCCCCGCGACCGGATCGAGCCAGATGGTGAGCGGACCCCGCAGCAGGCTATCGCCGCGGGCGGCGCTGGTCGAGCGAACCGAGTCTGCCAGGCTCAGGAACGAGGGAAAACGCCGCCAGGTGGCATCGAGCGTCCGCGGTGCGGGCAAACTCTTGGCCGAGTCGAGCCGGACGAGATCGAGCACCGGGTCGCCACCCCGGGTCGCGCCGGCGAGCGCCGCGCTCACCCGGCCCCCGACCGGGCGCTCGTACAACGCGACCAGCCGGGTCCCGCCCGTGTCCGCCCGCCAGCCCGGAGTGGGCGGTCCGGGCTCCCCCGGTCCGGCCTCCGGGCGATCGCTCAACGTGCCGGCGTCCCACGGGGCTCGTTCGAGCGCTCGGGCCTGGATCTCGAACAGCTCGCGCGGATACGGCAGCGCTGCCGCCAGGGCGGGAGGCAAATCGCGCATCGGCTGCACCACGCCCCCGGCGATCGACGCCCAGGCGCGCGCCAGCCCCCCGGTCTCCGGGTCCGGCCGCAGGTAGAGCGCGGTACGGCCGGTGCGGGCCCACACGACGCCGATGAATCCGGCTTGCACCAGGTTTGCCGCGGTCCGGCGCCAGGGCAGCCGGTCGACCAGCGGGAAGGTTTCCGACGTGACGTAGCCGTCGGAAACCCACACCAGCTCATTGTCGACCACCAGCGGGACCGGGCTTCCCCATTCCGCAAAGGGGAGCAGGGCCTCGAAGCGCTCTTGGGGCGCAAGCCGCCAGACGAGCCGGGTTCCCTGGGGCAGCGCGGTGAGCAGCTCACCTGCCTGCAGCGCCCAGGCGAGCACCATGCGCCGGGGCCAGGCTTCGAGCGTTATGCCCGGGCCGCTCTGGGCGAGATCGTAGGCCGGCGCCCCCGGCTGCACTGCGCTCGAGTCCAGCTGGAGGAGCGCGAACGGCGTGGGATAGCCGAGGGTGTCTCCCAGGCGGTAGTAGAGGGGGTCCCCGCCGGGCGCCTCCCGGTCCGCCGCCACGGCGAGCATCCCCGGCTTCTCGGCCAAGGCTCCGCGATCGACCAACCATACGGGCAGCCGCCGCCCCTCGACCGCCAGCACACCGGGTTCGGCGATGACCGAGTCGGGATTCGCGTCGCTGGTCAGCCGTGCTACGGCGCGCTCGCCCCACAGCGGCGCCACCCGCGGCGGCGATACATCGCGCAGCAGGCGGCTGCCGGTCGAGTCCCGCAGAGCCCGAAGCCCGAATCCGATCCGCTCGAGCTGTCGGGTCAGCTCGGGCTCGATGGCGGGAGCGCCGCGATCGCGATTGAAGGCCGGCAGCACGTAGTGGCCGCCGATGGACGTGATCACCAGCACCAGCCAGCTCGCGGCGAGCAGCGCGTGGGTTGCGCGCATCGCCCAGATGGCCGACATGACCGCAACCATGAGCGCGGTTCCGGTCAGCGCCGGCGACACCAGCGCGACCAGATCGACGGCCGGACGATCGATAACGCCCGAGAGCCCGGCGACCAGCTCGTACGGCTCGAGCAGATATCCCCACGCGAGCGTCAGCGCGAGCGCGACGAGCAGCCAGCCGAGGTGGACCCGGGCGTGGTCGTTGATAGCCGGGCGGCCACCCGACCAGCGCAAGGCTCCCACCAGGCTGTAGAGCGCGACACAGGTGATCAGGCCGAGACTGCAGAGCAGCAGGACGAAGCCGTGCAGCAGGCGCCAGAGCGGGAGTTGGGCGACGTAGAGGCCGAGGTCGTGCCCCAGCACCGGCTCCCGCATGTCGAAGATCACACCGCGCCAGGCGAGCGCGACCGCCGGTGCCCAGGTGGACGTCCCGGCGCCCGCGAGCAGCCCGAGCAGCAGACCCAGGCCGATCGCCGTGGCCAGCAGCACCTCGGCCGTGAGGGCCTCGCGAATCTCGAGGTTGGCAACGTGCCGGGAGATTTGCACCGAGCCGATGGCCCGGTAGACGATCACGAGATGACCGATGAACCACGCCGCGGCGACCAGGATTCCGCCGAGGTCCAGGGTGAGGCCCAGCAGGCGCCAGCCGGTGACGAAGGTGACGGCGGCGGACGAGATACCCTCGGCCCACCACCGATCAGCCAGCAGCCCCGCGACCCAGCGTCCGGCGAAGAGGAGCACGCCGAGGACGATGAGGAGGACAACGACTTGCCGGGCGCGGCGGGACATTACCACCAAAAGCGTGAACGGTGAACGGTGAACGGTGAACGGGGGCTCCGCAGCAGGGCGCCACTGCGTTGCCCTCGGACATCGGAGGACGGGACGTCGCTGGAGACACCCCGTTTACCGTTCACCGTTCACCGCTGTTATCCGCCGTTCACCGTTCACGCAGTTATTCACCGTTC
Source organism: Gemmatimonadales bacterium (assembly GCA_044866195.1). Classification (GTDB taxonomy): domain Bacteria; phylum Gemmatimonadota; class Gemmatimonadetes; order Gemmatimonadales; family GWC2-71-9; genus DASQPE01. Next base: position 3,053 of record JBIOTT010000305.1, on the reverse strand, counting down.
GCCGTTTACGCTGTTCAGGTCTTCACCCCCTGCTCCGCCAGCCAACCCATCACCTCGGCACGGTAGGCATCCAGCGCCTCGGGAGCCGTGGCTTCAAAACGCAGCACCAGCACCGGCTGGGTGTTCGAGGACCGGATCAGCCCCCACCCCTTGGGGAAGGTCATGCGGACGCCGTCGATCGTGTTGACGGGATACTTCGCCGCGAAATGCTCCACCGCCCGTTCGGCGATCTCGAACTTGAGCTCATCCGGGCACTCGACCCGAATCTCGGGAGTAGCAAACGTCTTGGGCAGGTCGGCCAGCAGCGGGGCCAGCCCGGATGGGCCGGCGGACACCACCTCGAGCAGACGCGCCGCGGCGAACAGCGCGTCGTCGAAGCCGAGATAGTCGCCGCCGAAAAACATGTGCCCGCTCATCTCGCCAGCCAGAGGCGCGTGAGTTTCCTTCATCTTGGCCTTGATCAACGAGTGGCCGGTCTTCCACATCACCGGCTTCGCTCCGGCCCGCTCGAGGGCGTCCGGCAGCACTTGCGAGCACTTGACATCGAAGATCACCGGCGTGCCCGGGCCAAACCGGCGCACCGCGTCGCGGCCGAAGATCACCAGCAGCTGGTCGCCGAACACGACCTCGCCGTGCTCGTCCACCGCGCCGATCCGGTCGGCGTCGCCGTCGAACGCGATACCGAGCTCGGCCCCGGTGCGGCGCACGGCCGCCTGGAGATCGCGCAGGTTTTCCAGCACGGTGGGATCCGGATGGTGGTTGGGGAAGCTCCCATCCGATTCGCAGAACAGCGGCGTCACCTCCGCGCCGAGCGCCTGAAGCGTCGGCACGGCAACCACACTGCCGGTACCATTGCCGCAGTCCACCACCACCCGGACCGAACGCCGGAGGCGGTGACGCGAGACGATGCCGTCCTGGTACTTCCGCAGCACCGACCCGTCGGCGGCTTCCTTGCCCTTCCCGCTCCGCCAGCGCTCGGTAACGATGATCTGCCACAGCCCGAGAATCTCGTCGCCATGAATTGCGTCGCCGGCAAGGACCATCTTGAAACCGTTGAACTCGGGCGGGTTGTGCGAGCCGGTGACCTGAAGCCCGCCGTCCGTGCCCAGCGCCGAGACCGCGAAGTAGAGTGCCGGCGTGGGCAGCAGGCCCACGTCCACCGCCGTCCCGCCCGTGTCCGTGATGCCCTGGCGGACGCCCGCGGCCAGCGGAGGCCCCGACGGCCGGTTGTCCCGCCCGACCGCAAGCACCGGGGCACGCCCAAGCCGCTCCCAGCCGACGGTGGCGTACGCGCGGCCCAGCGCGCGCGCCAGCTCGGGGGTGAGCTCACGGTCCACGATCCCGCGGACGTCGTACTCTCGGAAGATCGATTTGGGGACGTTCATGTAACCTCAACTACGTGAACGGTGAACGGTGAACGGTGAACGGGCGCTCCGAGGCCCGCGTGTCTCCTTGGCCCTTGGATGTCGGAGGTCACCCCGTGATCGGAACACCCCGTTCACCGTTTACCGTTCACCGTTTACGCAGTTCTCACTGTTCACCGTTCACGCAGTTCTCACCGTTTACCGTTCACGCTTCACTTCTGCCCCGTCACTACGGCGGGCACTCCCCTCCCCAGCGTTTCCGCGCTCTTCAGCACCGTGGCAAGCGGACCGGTGGGCCACACGCCGAACACGAGAATCATCAGCACCGCGATCGCCACGGTGGCACGGGCCGCCCAGGAGAAGGTGACCTGCCGATGCGCCTCGGGCGAGCGGGTAGGCTTCATGGTCATCACCATGATCACCGGCAGGTAGTACCCAGCCGAGACCAGGCTGCCCAACGCCAGCACGACCGGAAGGATGTACTGGCCCTCGGCTACGGCGGCCGCGATCAGATACCACTTGCCGATGAAGCCGAAGGTACCGGGAAATCCGAGCAGTGACAGCAGGCAGATGCTCAGCGCGAGGGCGGCGCCCGGCCGAACCGAGTACAGCCCTTCGAGGTCGTCGACCAGCACGGTCCGGGAGCCGACGTGCTCGATCGAGGCCAGAACGCCGAAGGCAGCCAAGGTAGTGACCGAGTAGGCCAGCAGGTAAAAGCACACGGCTCCGGCTCCCAGCGTCGTGCCGGCCCAGACCGCGACCAGGACGTAGCCAGCGTGCGCGATCGAGCTGTACGCGAGCATCCGCTTGAGCGAGCGCTGCGCCAGGGCCACCGTGTTGCCCAATACGATGGTGGCGAGCGCCAGCACCGCGACGATCGGCTGCCAGAGGGCCGTCGCGCTGGGAAATCCCTCCAACAGGAGCCGCACCAGCGCAGCGAACGCCGCCGTCTTCACCCCGGTCGCCATGAATCCGGTGATGGGCGTCGGGGCCCCATCGTAGACGTCGGGAGCCCACATGTGGAACGGCACCGCGGCCACCTTGAACCCGAAGCCGATGAGCAGGAGCCCGAGGCCCAATCCCGCCATGAGGCTCAAGGGGGCAGCGGCGAGCCGCTCGCCGATGCGGATCAGGTTGGTCTCTCCGGTGGCCCCGTAGACCAGCGCGATCCCGTACAGCAGGAACGCCGAGGCAAAGGCCCCGATGAGGAAGTACTTGAGCGCGGCCTCGGCGGACGAGCGGCGGAACCGGTCGAAGCCGGCCAGCACGTACACGGCGACCGACATCAGCTCGAGCCCGAGGAACAGCACGATCAGGTCTTCTGCACCCGCCAGGAACAGCATGCCGATAGTGGCGAGCAGGATGAGCACGTAGTATTCCGGCGCGAGCAGCCGCTGCCGATCGACGTACCGCAGCGAGAGCAGGATGGTTGCCGCCGCCACCAGGAGGATCACGGCGTCGGCCCCGAAACGGAATCCGTCCAGCGCGATCATGTGGGGCACGCCCAGCGGCGTCGCCCCGCCGATCCAGAGCACCGCCAGGCCGGCGCCTGCCACCAGCACGCCGGCGAAGCTGAGCCAGCCGGCGAGGTAGCTGTCTTCGGTCCGCTCATGCCGCCAAGCCACGACCAGCAGCACGATCATGACCCAGGCGGAGAGCAGAATCTCCGGTAGCAGGGCCAGCGACACT
>JBIOTT010000304.1:0-2434 GCA_044866195.1 Gemmatimonadales bacterium | reverse complement strand
TACGCCGCCACCCTTCGGGAGCCTCCTGGCAACCCGGCGCCGGCGGGCTATGCCTGCACACCATTCTCCTGGATCCCAGCAATCCCGCCCGAATCTTCGTCGCGATCTCGGCTGCCGGCGCATTCCGGTCCGATGATGGGGGCAAGAGCTGGCAGCCGATCAACCGCGGCCTCCGGTCCGAAGGTATTCCCAATCCGACGGCCGAGGTGGGTCACTGCGTTCACCGGATCGCGATGCACCGGTCCCGGCCGGGCGTGCTGTTCATGCAGAAACATTGGGACGTCATGCGCAGCGACGATCGCGGTGACTCGTGGCAGGAGGTCAGCGGCAACCTGCCAACCGACTTCGGGTTCCCCATTGAGGTTCACCCGCACGAGCCGGACACCATTTACGTGATTCCGATCAAGAGCGACTCCGAGCATTACCCGCCCGAGGGGAAGCTCAGGGTCTACCGCAGCCGCACCGGTGGCTGCGAGTGGGAAGCGCTTACCCAGGGTCTGCCGCAAGGCAACTGCTACGTCAACATACTGCGAGATGCGACATCGGTGGATACACTCGATCCTTGCGGGATCTACTTCGGGACCACCGGGGGCCAGGTCTATGCGTCGGCGGATGCCGGTGACAGCTGGGCTCCCATCGTCCGGGATCTTCCGCCCGTCCTGTCGGTCGAGGTGCAGACGCTGAGATGATCCGGGTCGTGCTCCCGCACCACCTCCGCAGCCTGGCGCGGGTTGATGGAGAAGTGACACTCCGGATTCAGGGACCGGTCACCCAGCGCGCGGTGCTCGATGCCCTCGAGGCCGGTTATCCGATGTTGCGGGGCACCATCCGCGGCCATCTCACCCAACAGCGCCGCCCGTTCCTCCGGTTCTTCGCCTGCGAGCAGGATCTGTCCCATGAGCAGCCCGACGCACCTCTACCCGCCGCCGTCGCGACGGGAGCCGAGCCGTTTCTGATCATCGGGGCCATGGCCGGCGGTTAGCCGCGTCTCTATGGCTACTCAGAGCCGCAGGTACTGGTCCCGGCGCGTGGCGGTGGCGGCCCCGCTGCTGGTTCTATCCGTCGGGTGCGCGCGAAGGACGCCGCCTCCGCCCGACGTGGAGGCGAGTTCCCCCCGCCTGATGACCCCACAGGATCTCCAGGCACTTCACAGCCGCGCGCCGGACCGACGAGTCCAATACGGGAAGGACTCGAGCCAGTATGGGGAGCTGCGCGTCCCGGCGGGCGCCGGGCCTCATCCGGTGGTGGTTCTCGTCCATGGCGGCTGCTTCAAGGCGGCCTACGCGAACGCGCGCGACCTGGCACCGATGGCCGACGCCCTGAAGACCGACGGCATAGCGACCTGGAACATCGAGTACGGTCGGCTCGGCCAGCCGGGCGGGGGGTGGCCGGGCACGTACCTCGACGTGGGTCAAGCGGTCGATTACCTGCGCACACTGGCGGGGCAGTACCAGCTCGACCTCGGTCGCGTCGTCATCGCCGGGCACTCGGCCGGCGGGCACCTGGCGATGTGGGCGGCCGCGCGCTCTCGCCTGCCGACGAGCAGCCCACTGTACGTGAGGGATCCTCTCCCGGTGCGCGGCGTCATCGACCTGGCCGGGCCGGTCGATATGACCGCGAACATCCAGGGATACGAGGCACTGTGCCGCGACAGCGTCATCACGTCCATGCTCGGCGTCACGCCGGCCACGGTGCCCGAGCGCTACAAGCAAGCTTCGGCGATCAGGTTGCTCCCCCTCGGCGTCCCGCAGGTGCTCCTCGAGGGCACCCACGAGGAGTTCGTCCCCCTGCCGCTCATGAGGGCGTATGCGGAGGCCGCCAGGCGCGCCGGTGATCCCGTGCGGCTCGTCGTGATCCCGGGCGTCGGACACTTCGAAATCGCCAGCCCGCGCTCGTCGGCGTGGCCGAGGGTCGCGTCAGCCATCCGCTCGCTCCTGGGCGGGAGGCTACCGGCGAACGCCGCGCCCGGTGCCGAGAGGCGGTTGCGCTAAGGCGCTCCCTTTCACTCGCGGTTGTACTCGTCGTGACGGCGCCACCAGAACCCGGTCTCATTGCGGCCTCGTGGCGCCCGGTCGAGCCACTGGTACGTGCTCCAGAGCACGTCCAACCCGCGGGCGTAGGCCGAGTAGGTGTGGTAGACCACGCCGTCCTCCAGCGCGAACGCGCTCATACCCGGTCTCTCGCGGGTGTACGTGGCCAGGTCGGTTCCGGTCATGGCCGCGACCTGGGCGACGGGCCCCTCATCGCCGCGTGACTCCCACTCTCGAGCGGCCTTCCTTGCGAGCGGCTCAGGTGCCGGCGTCTCGCGCCGGTAGTTGTATTCGATGGTTCCCTCGCGCTGTTGCTTCTCGGTGATCTGGACGTTGAAGTCGAGGTTGAAGTCGCTGCCGAACGAGGACGCCCAGGAGAAGCTCCATCCCATCCGGCGCTTGTA
>JBIOTT010000303.1:0-12227 GCA_044866195.1 Gemmatimonadales bacterium | reverse complement strand
CGGCGGAGCCCGGCGCGGTCGATCTTGCGCGGCTGGAATACGACGTCACCGTCGGAGAGGATCACAGTGGGGCCGAGCTCCCGGGAGTGAGCCAGCACAGCGAGAGCGCCCGGGTAAAGACGCTCGGTGAAGGCGTAGTCCAGCAGAAAGCCGGCGAGACACAACAGGCGGGGATCGTGGAGATTGTCCTGCCGATAACGCTGCAGGGCACCCAGATAATCGGCGTAGCCGAGCTCGCTCCGCAGCTGCTCGAAGATGGACCAGTACCGGCTGGCCGCGGCCTCCCCGGCCTCCCGGATCAGGTGCGCCCGATAGTCCCGCTCGACGGCATCGTTGTCGAGCAGCGTATTGTCCACGTCGAACAGGAAGACGACTGGGGCTTGGGCCGTCATACGCAGACGTCGTCAGGTTGGGGGTCGTGCCATGCCGCACCGTCGAGCAGCGCGCCGGCCTCCGTGGGCCCCCAGGTTCCCGGCTCGTACGGCTCGAGCCGCGTCGCCTGGCCGAGTACCGGCTCGACCACCCGCCAGGCGTGCTCGACCGAATCTTCTCGGGCAAACAGGGTCTGATCCCCCCGCATCGCATCGCGGAGCAGTCGCTCGTAGGGAGCCATCTCGTCGCCGTGCTCATGGCAGGCGACCAGCTGCACGTCCTCGCCGGCCATGGCTTCGCCCGGGCGCTTGGCCCGGGCGGCGAGGCCCAGCTCCACGTGGGGGCTGAGCCGGAAGCGGAACCGATTCGGGGTCGCCGTCGGAAGGTCCGCGAACAGGAGCTGGGGAGGTCGCTTGAGCTCGACCGACACCTCCGTCGCGGTGATCGGGAGCGCCTTGCCCGCGCGGATGTAGAACGGCACGTTGGCCCAGCGCCAGGAGTCGATGTGCAGCCGCAACGCGGCGAAGGTTTCGACGCAGGAGTCCGGCGCCACGCCCTCTTCGTTGCGATAACCCCGGAACTGCCCGCGAACTACCTCCTCCGGCGCGAGCGGCCGCATGGCCTTGAAGGCCTGCGCCTTGGCATCCCTGATCCCCTCGGCGTCATGGCCCACCGGCGCTTCCATCGCCAGCAGGGCCACGATCTGGAGCAGGTGGTTCTGCACCACGTCGCGGATCGCGCCTGCCTCCTCGTAGAAACGTCCCCTGCCCTGCACGCCGAAGCTCTCCGCCATGGTGATCTCGACTCGCTCGACGTAGTGCCGGTTCCAGACCGGCTCGAGGAAGCTGTTGGCGAAGCGAAAGTAGAGGAGATTCTGGACCGGCTCCTTGCCGAGGTAATGATCGATCCGAAAGATCGACTCCTCGGAGAAGAACCGGCTCAGGGTGGCGTTGAGCGCCCGGGCCGAGGCGAGATCACGCCCGAACGGCTTCTCCAACACGACCCTGGCGCCCTTGGTGCAGCCGGTCTGGGACAGCCCGGTCACCACAGTCTCGAAGAGGCTGGGCGGAATCGCGAGGTAGTGCAGTGGCCGCCGAGCCGAGCCCAGCGCCTCGCGGAGGCGGGCGTAGGTGGCAGGATCCTGGTAGTCCCCGCTCACGTAACGCAGACGCTTGGCCAGCGCGGCGAACGCCGCTTCGTCTACCCCGCCGTGCTGCTCGAGGCTCTCGCGGGCCCGGGCCCGGAGCTCGTCGTCGGTCCATTCCGAGCGCGCCACCCCGATCACCGGCAGGTCCAGCACTCCCCGCCGCGTGAGCGCCTGCAGGGCCGGGAAGATCTGCTTGGCCGCGAGGTCGCCGGTGGCGCCGTAGAAAACCAGTGCATCCGATCGCAGATCAGTCATCGGCAATGCTCCTCAGCGCTCGACCTTTTCCGCGTGACCGCCGAATTGATACCGCAGCGCCGAGAGCAGCTTGTCGGCAAACTCGCCTTCGCCGCGGGAGCGGAACCGGTCGAAGAGCGCGGCGCTCAGGACCGGTGCCGGCACCGACTCGTCGATCGCTGCGTCCAACGTCCAGCGACCTTCTCCCGAGTCGGAAACGCGCCCGCTGAAGTCGGCCAGGTCCGGGCTCTCGAGCAGCGCCTGGGCGGTGAGATCGAGCAGCCACGACGCGATCACGCTCCCGCGGCGCCAGACCTCCGCGATCTGGGGCAGGTCGAACTCGTAACGGTAAAGCTCGGGATGCCGGAGCGGCGTAGTCTCGGCGTCGGCGGCTTCGGTCTCGAGTCCCGCATCTGCATGGCGCAGTATGTTGAGCCCTTCGGCATACGCAGCCATCAAGCCGTACTCGATGCCGTTGTGCACCATCTTCACGAAGTGCCCGGCTCCGCTGGGGCCGCAGTGGAGGTAGCCCCGCTCGGCGGTCCCGTCGGAGCGCTCACGACCGGGAGTGCGTCGCACGGTCCCGACGCCCGGGGCGAGCGCGGCCAAGATCGGATCCAGCCGCCGGACGACCGGCTCTTCGCCACCGATCATGAGACAGTAGCCCCGCTCGAGGCCCCAGACACCACCGCTGGTACCCACATCGACGTAGTGGACCTTCCGGGCCCCCAACTCCGCCGCCCGGCGAATGTCGTCGGGGTAATGGGAGTTGCCGCCGTCGATGATGATGTCACCCGGAGAGAGATGAGGGGTGAGGGCCGCAAGCTGGTCGTCTACTACCCCCGCCGGCACCATCAGCCAGACCACGCGAGGCGGAGTGAGCTTGCCGACCAGATCCTCGAGCGATGTGGCTCCCACGGCTCCCTCCCGCGCGAGCGCCTGGACCGGCTCGGGATGGCGGTCGTATGCCACGCATCGATGCCCCGCGCCGAGCAGGCGGCGCACCATGTTTCCGCCCATCCGTCCGAGCCCGATCATCCCCAGTTCCATCGTCGTCTCCTTTACCGGCTGACCGCGGGACCGCTCGGGACCGGCGCACCGCGCGCCGGACGTTCCGGATCGGAGCCTAGCTCGAGTCCCCGGATTGCGGCACCGAGAATGGCCGCCTGGCGCACTACTACATGCACCGGCATGCGGCGCATCAGCTCGCTCAGCCGCCCCTTGCGAATGAATGCGCGCATGAAGTCGCCCCGTCGCAGCACCGGAAGCAGGTGTTGAGGCATCGCCCCCGCGACATATACGCCGCCGGTCGCGAGGACCTTGAGCGCGAGGCTGCCGGCTTCGGCGCCCAGAATGCCGGCGAACGTCGCCAGCGCCGCAGCGCTCAGCGGGTCCGGTGGGTCTCGCAGCCCCGCTTCGCTGATAATGGGTGCGTGGTCCTCTGCGCCGGCAAGCTGCCGGGCCACCTCAGTCGCTTCTGGTGCGACCGCCGATGTACGCAGGTACTCGTAGATCGCCACCAGCCCGCGGCCCGAGCATAGCCGCTCGGCGCTTACGTGCGGGTAGTTGGTCATGAGATGGCTGAGCAGACCGAGCTCCACCGCGGTGGTCGGAGCGAAATCCGCGTGGCCCCCCTCCGAGGGAAACGCGCGATACCGAACCCCGTCCCAGATGAGGAACGCTTCGCCCAAGCCGGTGCCCGGAGCGATCACCGCGAGGGCCCCGCCCGCAACCCGCTCGCCGGTGTTGAGCGTGACCACGTCCTCGGGACCGAGCTCCGGCACCGCCCGGGCCACCGCTTCGAGATCGTTGAGCAGGTGCACGACGCGAAGATTGAGCGCGGCCGCCAATGCGACTTGGTCGAGCTCCCACTGCAGGTTGGTCACCGTGGCCCGGCCATTGATCACCGGCCCGGCCACGTCGAAGCAGGCCCAGGTGACCGGCAAGGTATTGATCGCCAGAAACTCCCGCACCAGGGCCTCCAGGCTCGGGAAGCGACCGCTCCGGTACTCCGCCTGTGCCAGCGGCCGGCGAGGGCCGCCTTCGACCGAGAACACGGCCAGATCGGTTTTGGTGCCGCCAATGTCGCCGGCCAGTAACATGCGCACGCTCCACGCAGACAGGCCCCAGTCGCCGTAACTTACACCCCAGACTCCCGGCAGCTTGAACGTGAGTGCGCCAGGGGAAGCAGGCAGTACCGCCGGGTCACGGAGGAAAGGGAAGCGCTATGGCTCGCATCGAGCTCCAGACCTATGCCGAGGCATCCGAATCGGTCCGGGCGGAGTGGGACCGCCAGGTTCGGGAGCACGGCCGGATGACCAACATGAAACGGACGCTCGCCCACAACGGCCCCGCCCTGCATGCCTTGATGGAATGGTATCCCTTGCGCGACGAGGTCCGCCTGTTCCTGGGCGAGCGGCTCACCGACCTGTTCGCCCACGCGGTCTCGGCCGAAACCGACTGCCTCATCTGCTCGACCTTCTTCCGCCGGATCCTGATCGAGCGCGGTGAGGAGCCTGAGAATCTGGTGTTGAACCCGCAGGAGCGCGCGGTGCTCGAGTTCGGCCGCCGGCTGGCGACCGGGGGCCACGACGTCTCCGACGGGCTCTTCGCTGAGCTCCGCAGCTGGCTCACGCCGGCGCAGATCGTCACGCTCACCGCCTTCGGCAGCATTATGCTCGCCACCAACGTCCTCAACAACGCGCTCCAGGTGGACCTGGACGACTACCTCGCGCCGTTCCGGCGCGATGCAGGGGCGGCGGAACGCCCGGCAGGAGTCATCCGTGAGCCGTGAGTTCGAGGGGAAGGTCGCGTTTGTCACCGGAGCCGCCCATGGTCAGGGCCGCGCCATCGCGCTGGCATTTGCCCGTGCGGGGGCCGCGGTCGTCGGATACGACGTCGCCAGGCCGCTGGCATACCCGGGCTATGCGATGGGATCTTCGGCGGAGCTGGGCTCGCTCGCCACTGAATGCGAGGCTGCAGGCGCGCACTGCCTCACCTTCACCGGAGACGTGCGCGATGATACCGCGATCCGGGCAGCGGTAGACGCCACGGTGGCCGCGCTGGGCCCGATCTCCATTCTGGTGAACAACGCGGGCATCTGCGGATACGGACTGGCCCACGAGCTCACCGAGGACGCGTGGGATACCATGCTGGACATCAACCTCAAAGGCAGCTGGCTGGTTGCGCGGCGGGTGATCCCGATCATGATCCGTGAGCGGGAGGGTGTGATCGTCAACAATTCCTCAGTTGCCGGGCTGCGAGGGATGGGCCGTTTGAGCCACTATGCGGCATCCAAGTGGGGACTGACCGGCCTGACGAAGTCCTGGGCGATCGAGCTTGCGCCGTACAACATCCGTGTAAATTCCATCCACCCGACCGGCGTTAACACCCCCATGAACGACGGTCTCGCCGAGCTCGAGGGCGCCACCCCGAGAGAGATCGCCGAGCGCTCGGCCGGGAATCTTCTGCCGGTACCTTGGATTGAGCCGGAAGATGTGGCGGGCGCGGTGCTCTACCTCGCGTCCGAGCGGGCCCGCTACGTGACCGGCGCGCAACTCGTGCTCGACGCGGGGCTGCTCACGCGGTAGGCAGATGAGGAAACCGTGGCGTCACCGGCAGGGCCGCTGGTGTCGTATCTCTAGACGGTAAGGTTGGCCCGTGGTTTGCTATCAGTTCTGGATGCGACGAGTGGGCACATGTCGACCGTCCGACGACAGTGCCGCGCGCGCAGTTTAGGAGGGAAGCCCACCAATGTCCTGGTTCGTTTCGCGGTACCGTCGGCTGTTTCCGCGCCTTTCCCGCCTCCATGTAAGCTCACGCGTACTCGGAACCCTGGCCTTCGCAGCCGGAGCAGCGCTGGCCAGCGGTGCCTGGGTGATCCGTCCGGCTCCCGCTGCCGCTCCGGGGGCCTCGGCTTACGCCAAGGCCCGGGTCTTCGAGGAGGCCCTGACGCTCCTCCGGGCTCACGCGGTAGACACTCTGAACGAGGGCGACCTGTACCTCCGGGCGACGGAAGGCGTCGTCAAGTCGCTCCACGACCCCTGGGCGGCTCTTCTGGTGGGAAACCGGTACGGCAGGTTCAAGGCTCAGCTCGACGGCATGACCAGCGGCGTTGGGCTCGAGATGGAAACTCGGGGCGGGCGTGTGGCCGTCGCGAGCACGGTGGTCGGGTCGCCGGCGGAGCGAGCCGGGGTGCAGGCGGGTGATTGGCTCCTGGCCGTGAACGACAGCACGACCGAGGGCTGGTCGGGCGAGCGCGCGGCTGCTGCGCTGCGCGGGCCCGAAGGTAGCGCGGTGAAGCTTACCCTGGTCCGACCGGCCGGCGCTGCGCCCTTCGCGGTCACGCTGCTGCGAGCCTCGATCCACCAGCCGGCCGTTCGGCGGGGCCTCGTGCTGGGCGACAGGATCGGCTATCTGGCTGTCACGGCCATGACCAACCATGCCTCCGAAGAGTTGGCGCGCCAGATTGACCTGCTCGTCGCCCGGGGGATGCGCGGGCTCGTGCTCGACTTCCGGGGCAACCCGGGCGGGCTGGTCCAGGAAGGCGCCCAGATCGCGGGACTCTTCCTCGACTCGGCCCAGACCGTGGCCACCATGAAGGGACGGGGGCTGGAGGTGTTCCGTGCCAGCAAGCCTCAGCGCTGGCCCAATCTGCCGCTGGTGGTGCTGGTCGACGGCGGCACCGCGAGCGCGGCCGAGGTCGCCACCGCCGCGCTGCAGGATCACGACCGCGCTATCGTGCTGGGCACTCCGACTTTCGGCAAGGGCGTGGTCCAGCGGACCTACGCCTTGGGCGACGACGTAGCGCTCCGATTCACCACCGCCCGGTGGTATGCGCCGAGTGGACGCTGGATCCAGCGAGGCTCCAAGCCGCAGCGTGCCGGGTATCCCTCGGACGGGGGCCGCATCCTGCCGGCGGGTGCGGGCGTGGTGCCGGATACGATCGTTACCCCCGCCATGCCGAGCGACGCCGAGCGGGCGTACGGCATCGCGGTGGGCCGCGATCGCAACGAATACGACGATGCTCTCGCCGTAATCGCAGCCCACTTGGTCGGCGCAGGCGCCGTCTCCAGCGACTCGACTCCGGTGACGTCGCGGATGCGGGCGATGCTGTTCCAGCGGCTTCAGGGGAGCGGGCTCCAGGTCTCCGACTCGCTGTTCAGCCAGGCGTCTTCCGCGGTCGATCGCGACCTCGGCGTCGTGATGGTGCGCGCGGCTTTCGGTACCGCCGCCGCGCTCCGCCGCCAGATCGCCTACGACCGGCAGGTCCAGGCGGCACGCGAGCTGCTCCTCGCCTACCCCACCGCTCGCGCGCCACTGGCGTTCGAAACGGCGGGGCTCGGGACCCTGGTCGCGACGGCGACCGACTAGACTTGGGCGAGCCGAGCCGGGCCGCAATCAGCCCGGCAGTGAGAAACAAAGGGATGCTCCCAACGGAGCATCCCTTTTTGCTGTGAATCGGGTGTGGCGCTACCCGGCGCTCTGCGGGCGGCGTGAGGTGGCCACCAGGTAGACGAAGACCCCGTCCAGGCCAAGGACCAGGATCCCGGTGAGTACCATCTGCACCATCATGCCGACGGTTCCCCACCGGGCCATTCCGCCCCCCGACATCATCCCGCGGCCCTGCATCGTGGTGTCCGCCATGCTACCTGTCATACCTCCCATCATCCCACCTCCGCCCATGGCGCCCATGGCCAGGAACCCGACGACTGCAAGGAGCGTCCAGAGCATCGCGAGAGAGCTCAAGATCCATAGAGTGGTACGCAACCCTTTCGACATCCCTGCCTCCCTCCCGTCCTTGGTCGCTGCCGGACTATCGAGCCTCCGTTCTTTTCATCATCTGCTCGCGCATCGCCATGAGCCGCGTCACGTGCACGGTCGTTCCCCGACCTCTCCGACCTCGGCGCCAAGCCGGATCTCCCGGGCGCCGCGGCTCGGACCTGCGCCGGCGTGCGGGCGCGGGACGCCGGTCCCCGGCACCCGCCCGAGCGCGCGCCCAGCCGCGAGCGCGGAGGTGGCGGTAAGCGCCGCCCACAGGAACTCGCGGCGGCCCAGCGCGGTGTTGGACGCTGCGTCGCCGAGGTTCCCGTGCGTCACGACCGACCCGTGCATCTACTCGTGGCCTCCCTTCCCAGTGGCAAGGTGGTAAAAGGCCGAGAGCACGAGGCGCGCATCGAAGGCTCGCGCGGCGGAGAGCGGCACGCCCAACCCGAGCCCCAGCAGTAACGGCGAGTGAGCCATTGGCCGCACCTTGACGCCCGGTGTCAGGTTCACGACCGACCCGCTGTCTCCCGTCTCGATCTCCTCACCGGGATGTTGATTCATGGGGATCCCGAACCCGGTTGACGCGCTGGCTTCCAGCGGCCCCTGCCGGTAGCCGCCGCGGAGGAGAGGCTCGAGGTCCACGATGTGGCCGCTCCCGATGCCACTCGCGTCGTTGCCGGTCGGAAGCCCGGCCTCGTCGAGATGAGACATGCTGCCAGAGCCGGGAACGTCGCGGATCGTATACGGCAGGTCGATCTCAACGCTCACGCTCCGGTGAAACGCGTACTCGCTCTCGAGCCGGAACGTACTCTCCGCCACATCGCCACCTTCAGCGGCCACGCTGCGGAAGAAGTAGTCCACGCGGACCTTGGTGTCCGGCGACACCGATTCCGCGATGAGCGGATGAGAGAAGTGAAGGTCCGCTCCGCGATGCGATGCGCCATCGTGCTCGTGTTGCTGCTCCTCCGCCGCAAGCCCTCCTCTGCCGCTGCCGGCCGCAACGACCATGCTCACCAGCGCGCGAAGCAGCCCTCGTCCGCGGCCCCGGGTGCGGGAGGCTACTCGGGTCACCATCGCTTTACTTCCCCATCATCTTCTCGTGCATCGCGATCAGCCGCTTGACCCGGTCCGCGTGGGCTCGCATTCGGGCCGAGAGCGCTTGGCCCTTGAGGTTCGGCAGGTCAGCCAGGTCCTGCTTCACCGAGTCGGTGAGCGCAGTCCACTCCGGGTGCCAGACATCTTCATGTTGCGCATGTCCGCGCCCATCCCATCCATCATTTGCGACATCATCCCCTGGTGCATCGCCATCATCGCCTGCATCTGCTGAGGCGACATCTGCCGCATCGAGTCCATGTGGGCGCGCATGTTGGCCATCATCTGCATCCCCTGCATGGGCATGCCGCCCATCCCCATGCCGCCGCTGTCCATGTGGCCCATCATGCCCCCGGCGGCCTTGCTCGGCTCGGCCTGGTTGCCGCGTCCCCCGCAGCCCGCGATCGCCAGCGCGCCAACCATCAGTGCCAGGTGTGAAATTCCCATGTCAATCCTCCTTTACTGTGTGACGCCGCCGGGATCACGACCAGCTGCAGGAGCATCGCGGTGGTCATGCCACCCTGCCCGTCAGAGCGTCAACCGCCGCAGTCGTAGGGCGTTGCCCACCACCGACAGCGAGCTGAACGTCATCGCCGCGCTCGCGAGGATCGGGCTCAGCAGCAGCCCGAAGAAGGGGTAGAGCACCCCCGCCGCGATCGGAACGCCCAGCGTGTTGTAGCCGAACGCCCAGAATAGATTCTGCCGGATGTTCCGCATGGTGCCCCGGCTGAGCCGCCGCGCCTTGGCGATGCTGCGAAGATCTCCCTTCACGAGCGTGATCCCTGCGCTTTCCATCGCCACGTCGGTCCCCGTCCCCATCGCGATCCCGACGTCCGCCTCCGCCAGCGCGGGTGCGTCGTTGATCCCATCCCCCGCCATCGCCACGACTCGCCCCTCGGCCCTGAGCCGCTTGACAATCTCGCCCTTGCGCTCGGGCACCATCTCGGCCTCCACCGCGTCGATGCCGAGCTTGCGCGCGACTGCGTCGGCCGTGGTGCGGTTGTCGCCCGTTACCATCACGATCCTCACCCCGGCCGCGTGCAGCAGCCGAATCGCCTCTGGGGTCGTCGGCTTGATCGGGTCCTCGACTGCCAGCAACCCGGCGGCTTGGCCATCGACGGCAACGAACATCACGGTCGCCCCTTGCTGGCGCAGGTCCTCCGCGCGCGGGGCTAGCTGATTGAGCGGGATGGCCCGCTCCTCGAACAGGCGCCGGTTGCCGAGCACCACGGCGTGGCCGTCCACTCGGCCCGTGACGCCGCGGCCCGCCACCGCGGCGAAGTCCTCCGCGCTCGCGGCGGTGATCCGGCGTTCGGCAGCACCCGCCATCACCGCGGCGGCGAGCGGATGCTCGCTCCCGCGCTCGAGGCTCGCCGCCAGTCGCAGCACCTCGCGCTCGTCGTGGCTGCCCGAAGCTTCAACCGCCGTGAGGCGGGGCCTTCCCTCGGTTAGCGTCCCGGTCTTGTCCACCACGACGGTGTCCACTTTCTCCAGGACCTCGAGCGCCTCGGCGTTCTTGAAGAGGACGCCTGCCGTCGCCCCGCGCCCCGTCCCCACCATGATTGACATCGGGGTCGCGAGCCCCAGCGCACAGGGGCAAGCGATGATGAGCACCGCGACCGCGTTGACCAGCGCGTGGGCGAGCCGCGGCTCCGGCCCCGCCACTCCCCAGACGACGAACGTCAGCGCGGCGACCCCCACCACTGCCGGCACGAAATACGACGCGACGACGTCGGCCAGCCGCTGGATCGGCGCCCGGCTGCGCTGCGCTTCACTCACCATCTGCACGATGCGCGCGAGCAGGGTCTCTGACCCGACTCGCTCCGCGCGCATCACGAACGTGCCGGTCGCGTTCACCGTGCCCCCGGTCACCCGTGCGCCGGGCTCCTTCTCCGCGGGGATCGGCTCACCGGTCACCATGGATTCGTCCACGGCGCTGCGGCCTTCGGTCACGACCCCGTCCACCGGGACCTTCTCGCCCGGCCGCACGCGCAGGAGTCGGCCGACCTGCACCTGGTCGAGCAACACGTCCTCCTCCTCGCCATCCGGACGCACGACCCGCGCGGTCTTGGGGGCGAGCCCAAGCAGTGCCCGGATCGCGCTCGAGGTCCGGCTCCGGGCCCGCAGCTCGAGCACCTGTCCGAGGAGCACCAGCGCGGTGATCACCGCTGCCGCCTCGAAGTAGACGGGGACCGTGCCGTCGGCATCGCGGAAGGCGGCGGGGAAGATGCCGGGGAGAAGGGTTGCGACGAGGCTGTACAGGTAGGCGACGCCGACGCCGAGCGCGATGAGCGTGAACATGTTGAGGCTCTTGTGAACCAGCGAGGCCCAGCCGCGTTCAAACAGCGGCTTGCCACCCCAGAGCACCACCGGAGTCGCCAGCGCGAGCTCGATCCAGACGCGCAGCGAGCCCGCAACGAAAGGCGACATGGCGAGCAGCAACACCGGTATTGCAAGCACGGCGCTCACCCAGAAGCGGCGCGTCATATCGACGAGCTCGGGATTCGGTCCCTCCTCCAGGGCAGCGACTCGGGGCTCGAGCGCCATGCCGCAGATCGGGCAGGCGCCCGGCCCGTCGCGCACGATCTCGGGATGCATCGGGCACGTGTAGGTCGCGCCAGGCTGCGCAGGGGCGGGCGGCGACGCCGAGGGCCGTACGTATCGGGCGGGGTCGGCCTCGAACTTCGCAGCGCAGCCCGCGCTGCAGAAGAAGTAGGACGCGCCGTCGTGGTCGACCCTGGCCGCCGCGCGGCTCGGGTCCACAGTCATGTTGCACACGGGGTCCTTCACGAGACCCGTCGCGCCCGTAGTCGCGCCATGTGCATGACCCGCGTGGGCTGAGTGGTCGTGTTCGTCAGTCATATAGGTTCCTCCCGGCGAGCTAACGCCGGGAGGTTCCCGGCGGGTGTCATCGCCATCGACACCTCCACATCAGAGCGCCGCGTGCGCGCGAGACGCGTGGCGGAGGCGCATGGTCAACAACGGCGCGGCGACCGCCAGAATCGCTAGGGCGGTCCACTGCGCGTTCTTCAACCCCAATGCGACCACGGGCACGTTCCCGCGCACGAAGAACAGCGCGAATCGAAGCGCGCTGAACAAGACGAGGTACAGCAAGAAGGCTGCGCCTTGTGGGAGCCGCGGGCGCAGCTTCAGCACAATCGCGGCGATCAGCAGGTCGCCAATGAGCTCATAGAACTGATCCGGATGCCGCGGCACGCCGTCGGTCGGCGCGTAGCTGGCGGGGTTGTCGTACACCACGCCCCACGGCAACGAGGTCGGCGTCCCGTAATCCATCCCCGCGAGGCCACATGGCACGCGACCGATCGCGGCACCAATCGGGATCGCCGGTGCGAACAGGTCTGCCAGGCGAGAAAAGCGGAGACCGCTGCGCCTAACGTACAGCCAACCGGCGAGGATGCCGCCGAAGAGCCCCCCAAAGAAGGCGAGCCCCCCTTCCCAAACCGCAAGAATCCGCCACGGCTCGCGGAGGTACTCGGCAGGGTTCTGGACGACAAAATAGAGACGCGCGCCGAGCAGGCTCCCGAGGAGAATCCAGATCAGGAGGTCGTCGATCACAGGGGCCGCGATCCCCTCGCGCGCCGCCCAGCGGCGCACC
>JBIOTT010000302.1:0-5172 GCA_044866195.1 Gemmatimonadales bacterium | reverse complement strand
CTTCCCCCGATCCAGCGAAGGCCGTAGCCGGTGAAGGTAAGTCGAGACGGCGCCGATGACGGTGCGGCCGAGGGGCACCAGCCGCTCCTTGCTTCCCTTGCCAAACACCCGCACCAGACCCTCGGAGAGCAGCAGGTCGCCCAGGCCGAGCCCACAGAGCTCGGAGACGCGAAGACCGGCGCCATAGGCCAGCTCAAGCAGGGCCCGGTCGCGCCACGCCAGTGGTTCCTCCAGCTGCGGCGCCGCCAGCAGCCCCTCGACCTCGCCCACTGTGAGCACCTCCGGAAGCCGGCGCCATCGCTGGGGACTCTCCAGCCGGTCGCTGGGATCGTCCACTATGCGACCCTCGCCGATCAGGAAGCCGAAGTAGGTGCGGATAGCCGAGACTTCGCGCCGGATGGTCGCGGGACTCAGACCCAGGTCTTTCAGGAGGTAGACGAAGTCCCGCAGGAGCTCGCGGGTGATCTCCCCTGGCCGGTGCACGCCTTTGGAGATCGCAAACTGGCCCAGCCGGCGCACGTCCCGGATATACGCCTCGACCGTGTTCGGGCTGCTCCCGGCCTCGAGCGCGAGGTGATCGCGAAAAGGCTCGAGCTCGAATGCGCGCTCGAGCTGCTCGAGCCCGGCCGTCATGCGCCTGGCGGCGCGGCGGGCGTGCGCGAGTGGCGCCGCGCTTCGCTCACTTCAGCCGCGCTGAGCCCCAGCAGCTGGCCCGCTCGCTCCATCAGCCGATCCTCCTGCGCGCCGATGGCCCCGTCGCTGAAGGCCGCCTGCCACATGCTCTCGACCAACGCCAGGCGCTGCTCCCGGCCGAAGCGCCGGGCCAGGCGCTCCCGGTATTGGGCGAAGCGGCTCTGTGCCTGAGCGGGTGCCGCCGGGCCGGCCTCAGCGTCGAGCCCCCAGCGGGCCCGCAGGTGACGCTGCACCAGCTCGCGATCGTCGGGCGTCAGGGCCTCGTCGGCGTAGGCCAGCTCGAGGACCAGCAAGGCGGCGGCGCGGGGATCTATCGCCGGGTGCTCTCCGGTCGGCAGCCGCTCGCCGAGGGCGCGGTTGGCGGCCTCCAGCACCCGTTCCCGCCGGCGCCGCCGATGCCGGAGCCATGCAGTCGTCGCCCAGGCGGCAACCACCACCAGCGCAATCCAGCCGAGCGTCTGGTTGACGCCCGATAGGATAATCTTGATCCGCTCCCAGTTGGCGCCGAGAGCGGTGCCGAGAATGGTGAGGCCGCCGTACCAGATGCCGGAGGCCAGGGCGATCGGAATCGTGGCCCGGGGAACCGACAGATTGGCGATGCCGGCGAAGGGCGGCACTACTGCGCGGATGCCCGGCAGAAAGCGGCCGAAGAAGATGCCAACGACGCCGAAGCGGAGATACTCCCGCTCGATCACCGCCAGCGCCTCGGGCGTGAGCAGCCGGCGGCCGGCGGCGGTGGCGAAGAGCCGGCGACCGTATCGGCGGGCCGCGAAGTACACCCCGAGAGCGCCGGTGACGTTGGCGAGCCAGACCAGCAGGAAGACCGTCACCGGGGTGGTAACGCCCTGCTGCGACAGAAACGACCCGAGCAAGACGGCCAGGTCGGCGGGGACGGGCGGCAGGATGTTTTCGACCGCCGCGATCGCTCCGATAAAGGCGTACACTGCGAGCGGCGGCAGGCCCGAAAGCCAGTGGAGGATCGAGTCGATCAGCGCGCCTCCAGAGTTGCCACTGCGATCACCGCGACGCCTTCACCCCGCCCGACAAACCCCATTCCTTCGTTGGTCTTGGCCTTCACGCTGACTTCCGCCGCGGTGACCCCGAGCCGGCCGGCGAGCGCCGCCGCCATGGCGTCGAGATGGGGGTCGAGCTTCGGCTGCTCGGCGATGATGGTGAGATCGGCCTGCTGAAGGCCGAGGCCGCGCGCGCGCACCAGCTCGTGAGCGGAGCGAAGCAGCTCCATCGAGTCGGCGTTCTTCCAGCGGGGATCGGTGTCGGGAAACAACCGGCCGATGTTCCCCGCAGCGGCCGCGCCGAGAATCGCGTCGGTGAGGGCGTGGGCGACGGCGTCGGCGTCGGAGTGGCCGGCCAGGCCGTGCGAATGGGGGATGGTGATGCCGCCAAGCACGAGGGGTCGGCCGGGGACGAAGCGATGCGAGTCGTAGCCGATGCCGACGCGGATCACAGGCGGACAGGCGGGCGGGAGCGGGCGGGAGCAGACGGGAGCAGGCGGGAGCAGACCGGAGCAGGCGCGCCGCGTGGACTCGGGGCGCTCCGCCCGCTCCGGCGCTCGTACCTCCCGCCCGCTCCCGCCTGCTCCCGTCTGCTCCCGACCCTCATGCCGCCACCGGCTCCTCTATCACCGAGTAGTCCTGCCGCCGACGCCGAGGCTGATAGCCGGCATCGGTGATCAGCCGCTCGATCTCGTGCAACGTCGTCCGGTAGGTCGTGCCCGCCGCCGAGACTACGTTCTCCTCCATCATCAGGCTGCCGTAGTCGTTGGCACCGAAGCGGAGCGCCACCTGCCCCACCTTGTGGCCCATGGTGACCCAGGACGACTGGATGTTGGGGACGTTCCCCAGCACGATCCGGGCGATCGCGAGCATCCGGAGATAGGTGACTGCGTCGGTCTTGCGGTAGTGCGACATGCCCGGCGTGCCTTCCGGCTGGAGCGGCCAGCAGATGAAAGCGGTGAAGCCGCCGGTGCGGGCCTGCAGGTCGCGCACCCGGAACAAGTGCTCTATCCGGTCGGCGTTGCTTTCGCCCAGGCCGTACATCATCGTGACCGACGTCCTCATCCCCTGCCGGTGCGCTTCCTCCTGCACCCCGAGCCATTCCTCGGTTTGGGCCTTCTTGCGAGCCACCCGTTGCCGCACCTCGTCGACCAGAATCTCACCGCCGCCGCCGGGAATGCTGTCGAGACCGGCCGCACGCAGCTCGCGGATGACTTCCGGCACCGAGAGGCCGAAGCGCTCGCTGAAGAATACGATCTCCGAGGGAGAGAAGCCGTGGATGTGGATCGGGTGATGGCGCTTGATGTAGCGCATCAGGTCGAGATACCACTCGAAGGGGATGTACGGGTTGTGCCCGCCTTGCATCAGGATCTGGACCCCGCCGATCGCTTTGCATTCATCGATCTTGCGGCCAATCTCCTCGAAGCTCAGGACGTATCCCTCGGGATGCTTGGGCCGGCGGTAGAACGCGCAGAACGCGCAGTCGGCGACACAGACGTTGGTGTAGTTGATGTTGCGGTCGATGATGTAGGTGACCACCGGCTCGGGATGCAGCCGCCACCGCTCGGCGTCGGCCAAGGACCCGAGCTCCAGCAACTCGGCTCGTTCATAGAGCTCGAGGTAGCCTCTGAACTCACTCGAACCGCGATCGACAACGCTCATAGCCTCAGTCACTTAGGCTGCAGAGATAAAGGAGAGTGACCCGTCCGGCACCAGTCCGTCCTGGGCCAGGCGGCGGAAAAAGTCGGTTAGGCCGGCCAGATGCCGATAAGAGAGTGCGTAGTCGAGATCGGCCAGGTAGGCCCGGCAGACCGGCTCGCTCACGCCGGTGCGGCGGGCGGCATCGCTCGCCAGCTCGTCCAGATGCGCCAGGCCCCAGGTCCGCGCCTCCAGCAGGCCCGCGTGGATCGAGCGAACCGGTCCGGTCGGTGCGTCGCGCCGGGCGGCCCAGACGGCAAAGACAAACGGAAGACCGGTCCAGGCCCGCCATTCGGCGCCGAGATCGACTTTGATGGGGTACTCGCGCCGGGCGGTGAGCATCAACGCCGCGTCGCCGATCACCAGCACCGCTTCGTGGGGCAATCCCGCCAGGCTCTCCAGGTCCATCGCTTCCGCGCGCACGGTGGCGAACCGGGGCGCAATCTTCCAGCGGTGATGACACAGCAGCTCGAGCAGCAGCACCGACGTGCGGGACGACGCCGACAGCAACACGGTTGCCCCGGACAGGTGCTCGACCGGCCGGCGGGAGAACAGGGCCACGCTGTGCACCGGTCCATCGCAGGTGATGGCCAGGTCTGGCAGCAGATGGTACGCCGCGGCGTTGCGGGCGTATTCGACGGCCGACACCGCGCTCACGTCGAGCTCGCCCGCGGCCAGCAGGTCGTTCAACTCGGATGCGGTTCCGGTCACCAGCTCCGCGGCAATCCGCACCAGCCCTCGATCGATCGCGCCGTAGACTGGATAGCAGTTGATCCACGGAATCCGGCCGAGTCTCATGCGGCGTGTACCACAGGCAGGCTGCGTGAGCGGGCGGGAGCGGGCGGAAGCGGGTCGTCGAACGTCTCGCGAAGGGGGCGATAGAGGCTGTCGCGCTCGACCGGCCGCTTCCCTGCCCCCCGAATGAGCTCCACCAGCTCCGGGTAGGACATCCCCATCTCGGTGCGCGCTCCGGCCTCGTGATAGATCCGCTCGTACACCACGGTACCCTCCACGTCGTCGCAGCCAAACGCCAGCGCGATCTGTGACAGGAAGGGCGTCACCATGGGCCAGTGGGTCTTGATGTGAGGCACGTTGTCGAGGAACAGCCGGCCGACGGCGATCGCCTTCAAGTCCTCGTACCCCGTGGTCGCGGTGCCGATCCGCCCCAACTCTTCACCCAGCTCGTTGTGGTCCGGGTGATAGGCCAGCGGGATGTAGGTGAGAAACCCGCCGGTGTCGTCTTGCAGGGCGCGCAGCATGCTGAGGTGCTCGATCCGATCCGAGGCAGTCTCAACGTGACCATAGAGCATGGTGCAGTTGGTCGGGATACCGAGCTGGTGCGCGACCCGGTGCACCTCCAGCCATTCCTGGCCGGTGAGCTTCCGCTCAGCGATGGTGGCGCGGACCGCAGTGCTGAAAACTTCGGCGCCACCGCCCGGCAGGCTGGTGAGGCCGGCGTCCTTGAGCGCCAGCAGCACCTCCCGCGCGGTCATCTTCTCGATCCGCGCCAGGTGCGCGATCTCTACGGCTGTGAGCGCCTTGATGTGCACCTGGGGATGGCGCTCCTTGAGCCCGCGGATCATCTCGGTGTAGTAGCTCAGGCGGAGCTTGGGATGCAGCCCGCCGACGATATGAAACTCCTTGGTCGGGGCGCCCCGGGCCTGCTCGGCTTCGGCATACACCTCTTCCAGCGAGCGGGTGTAGGCGCCGTCCTCCTTGGGCATCCGCGCGAAGGAGCAGAACACGCAGGTGTTCCGCAGCACGCAGA
>JBIOTT010000301.1:0-4016 GCA_044866195.1 Gemmatimonadales bacterium | reverse complement strand
GCCCGCCCGACTGGGATGAGCAGCTGAGCTACGCCTGACCGCGGCCGCGCGGGGGCGTGCCACACTTGACGGCCGTGACTGATCCCTCAACGACGGGCGGCTGCGCGAGGGGAGGCCGCGGTTCTAGCCCGGAGTTAGGGCCGTTGGCGGGCTCGGAGCCTTATGAGTTCCAATCGGGCGCCAGGTAGTCCATGCCGAAGCTCGGGGCAGTCGCCACAGGCTGAGTCCGACTCCTTCAGAAACAGATAGTCTGTCCGGCGGGCCTGAGCTTCGGGTGAGGAGGAGAGTGTCCGTCAAGAGGGGTGTGGTCGGCGTGAAAGCGACATTGCTGAGGCGCGCGCGGCGTGCCGCGTTGCTCGCGCCGCTGGTCCTGCTGGCCGTGCCTGCGCTCTCATTGGCTCACCCCGAGCGGCCCTCCTATTGGCCAGACCCGGCACCCGACAGGTCCGTCAGCCCCGCGGCCGGCGGAAAGGTGCCAGAGCCCCGCTCGCTCGCTTCGGCGGTGACCGGTACGGGGCCCGGCGATGTGACGGTCGTCTGCAAGGGCCCGAACGGGAGCGATTCCCTGGCCAAGCTCCGCGACTCGCTGCAAAAAGCCCAGACGGACGGCTTCCGCCTACGCCCCAGCCAGCCGAAGATCGTGTACAGCGCCGAGCAAGCCGACGATCTGCTCCGCATCAACCGCGCGCTCGCCGAGCGGTGCCGGTATCACTCGGTGCAGCCGGCGGTCAATGCCTCCGGCAACAACGATCGGGTCGTGATCCTGCCCGGCCGCTACCTGGAGCCGGCGTCGCGGCAAGCGCCCACCAACGACCCGCGCTGCGCCCCCAGCCTCTACCAAACCCAGGCGAACGGCGACACGGCGCCGAGCTTCGAGTATCAGGCGACCTGTCCGAACGACCAGAACCTGATCTACGTCCAGGGCCGCGAAATCAAGGGCGATCCGACGGATCCCCCGCTCGACAACCGCCAGGGGATCCCGGCGTCAGAGTTGGGTGCCTGCTTGCGCTGCAACTTTCAGATCGAGGGCTCGGGCCCCAGGCCCGAGGACGTGATCCTCGACGGCGGCAAGGGCTACGTGAACCCGAGTTTGCCCGGCGCGAAGCCGGGTGGGAGCGCCGGCTGCGACAACCCGGACAACTGCTACACCAAGCACGTCGTCCTGCGCGCCGACCGCGCCGACGGCTTCGTCGCCAGGAACCTGCTCACCCGCGGAGGCCGCGAGTTCGGAATCTATACCGAGGAGATCGACGGCTACCTGCTCGACCGCACGAAGTTCTTCTGGAACGCCGACTACGGGCAGCTCTCGTTCACCTCCGACCACGGCCTGATCCGCAACTGCGAGGGATTCGGCGCGGGGGACTCCGTCGTATACCCCGGCGCTGCCCCGGAGACCGGCTCGCAGGCCGACACCTCGTTCTATCCGGACGCGCCCCGGTACAACACCACTGTCAAGTGGTGCGACCTGCACGGTTCGGCGCTGGGCTACTCGGGGTCGATGGGCAACGCCGTGCGGATCACCCAGAACCACATCTACGGCAACGTCACGGGAATCGCCAGCGACACGCTCTCGTCCGCCGGCCACCCCGGCTTCCCCGCCGACTACTCCAGGATCGATCACAACCGTATCTACTCCAACAACCTCGATCTCTATGTCGACAATCCGCCGGTCGAGCCGCTGGTGCCGGTGCCGCTCGGCACGGGGATCATCTACGCGGGCATGAACGACGCCCGCGTCAACAGCAACTACATCTTCGACAACTGGCGCAATGGAGCGAGGCTGCTCGCCGTCCCCGACGCCGTCACCACGGCCGGCGGGGCCGAGGGCAACATCAACCCCGGGATCTCGTGTCCAGGCGCACCCGACAACGGCATCTCCACCTCGTGCGGGAACCAGTTCTTCGCCAACGCCATGGGCCAGCCGCCCGCCGGGTTCAGTTTCCCGGGGGCCGTGAACCTGTTCGGGAACGACCATTCGGGCGGCCCCGGGCCACATCCCAACGGAACCGACTTCTGGTGGGACGAGTTCTCCGGCAACACCGGCAACTGCTGGTTCAACAACATCGGCCCCGACGGGACCGCGGGCAGCATCACCGGGCCGGGGGCAGGCGCGCCGCCGGATCTGCTGCCATCGAATTGCGACACCAGCGTCGGCAACGGCGACCCCGCCAAGGAGGCGTATCTGCTCGAGTGCTCGAACGGCCCAGACAATGACACGGGGCCGACCGACTGCGATTGGTGGCGGCCGGCGCCGCGGCCGGAGAGCGCCTCCGCCCAACTCCAGGCTGCTGAGCAAAAGCGAGCCTTCCGCAAGTTCGCGCAGACCGAGCAGGCTGACGCCCTCGTCGACCGCATGAGGAGCTTCGCCGGATTTGAAGACCGTCCCTAGGGCGCCGGCGACCGCGCTCGCACTGGTGCTGCTCACCGGGGCCCTCGTCGGCTGCGGTGGCGACGCAACCGGGCAGGACCCCCCGGCACAAGGAGTCGGCGACCCGGTGGGTGGCTCGGTCGCCGCCCTGGCGCAGTGCCGCGACTGGAACGCCGGCACCGAAGCGGAGAAACAGGCCACCATCGCCGACATCCGCAGCTCGCTGACGCCGCAGAGCCAGGAGGAGTCAGGTACCGCGCTTTCCGACGAGCGTGCCTACGAGCTCTTCGAGCACTCGTGCGCGGAGGAGTGGGCCCAGGGCTTCGAGCTGTACAAGCTCTACGCGCGCGCGGCGGCGTTCGCGCCGCTCGCCAAGCCGTGAGCCGCCGGCGAGGACCGGCACCACAGCTCGAACACCCGTTGAGCGTCGGGAGGACCCTCGCCCAGCCGGTCGACCCCGTCGGGGTCGTGTTGCGCCGAAGCTAAAGCGACCGTCTCGGTCCGCCGATCCGATTATGGATGGCGACCTACCCGGCTGTACGCGTTGGGGATCTAGTCGCGGCCGCGAAAGGAGCGGCGGCGGCCGAGGGTCCCAGGATCATGTGGCTCACGCTCGGCGGTCTCTTCTTGGCCGGCGCGAGCATCGGCGCCATCTCGCTGCTTCTGCCCCACCCGTCGCAGTTCGACGACCGCCAGGTCTGGAGCAACATCGCCTTTGCCGGCGTGGCGTCGCTGGCTTGCATCGTCGGTTCCCGCAGGCTTCCGACTTGGTCCGGACAGCTGGCGGCGGTGGGCGGGACGATCGTGATCACTCGGGCCGTCTATTACAGCCACGATCCGAGCTTCTACAGCTTCTTCTACGTCTGGGTGGGGCTCTTCGCGTTCTTGTTCTTCGGGCGGGAGTGGGGCGTTCTCCACATGGCCTTGGTGGGGGTCGCCTACGCATGGGTGCTGATCGAGCTGGGGCAAAGCGCGCATGTGGCCCGCTGGGTGATGACCGTAGGGACCGTGGCTGTCGGAGGAGTCGTCATCGACGTTCTGGTGCGACGGGTGCAGCGTGGGGCGATCGAGTCCGAGAGCCGAGCGCGGAGCCTTGCTGCGATCGGTCGGGTGGCCCACGAGCTCGCTCGAAGCACCGAGGCCGATGCGGCTCGACCAGCCATCTGCGAGGCGGCGGTGGAGGTGGCGGGCGCATCCTCCGCGTCCCTGTGGGAACCCGACGCCAGCGGGGGCGCCCTGGTCGCAACGGCCTCCTCAGGTCCCCGGTTCGCCGATGCCGCGCTGCCCTTGGTCGGCCACCCATCCGGGGTGGTCCGGGCCCTCGTCTCGGCCGAGCCGATGTTCGTCGTCGACGCGCCGAACCATCCAGGAATCGAACAGGAGCTCGTGAGGCGTACCGGGGCGGCATCTTGCCTGTTCCAGCCAGTGCTCCGCGACGGCTCGCCGGTCGCAGTTCTGTCAATTGCCTGGGACCATCGCTTGGAGAGGCTCACCGACGAGCTTGCCCAGACAGTGGAGCTGCTCGCCGCGGAAGCGGCGATCGCGATCGAGCGGGCTGAGTTCCTGTCGCGGCTCGAGCGCGTGGCCCGGACGGATGACCTCACGGGGCTCCCCAACCACCGCGCTTGGGAAGAGGAGCTCCCGCGTG
>JBIOTT010000300.1:0-7863 GCA_044866195.1 Gemmatimonadales bacterium | reverse complement strand
AGGATGTACTCAATCTGCTTGGCGGGGAGGGTAGGGTAGATCGGAACGTCGGCGGCGCGAAGCGCGAGGCAGGCGTAGTCGGCAATGGCCCATTCGGGCCGGTTCTCCGACAGAATGGCCACCCGGTCCTTCGCCTTCACACCGAGCTCCCGGAGCCCCAAGCTGAGGTCGTGTACCCGTTCGAGGAGGGCGGCTCCGCTGATACTCTCCCACTGGTCCGCGTGCTTGCGCCGCATGACCGCCGGCCGGGCCGCGGCCCGATCCATGGCGCCGAAGAACAGCTCGTTGAGGGTGGTGGGCTCCGCCATATGGCCTACTGGAAACGGACGATGAAGCGTTGGCCTGAGCCCGGCACGACGGCGCCGGTGGCCGTGCTGGCGACGACCGTCACGATGGCGCTGTCCGGTGTCGCCTGGCCGGCGACTCGGCTCACGGTCACAGGAGTCACCGGCGTTCCGTCGCCTCCTGTCTCAGCCTCGCGGGCCAGCACGCCGCCCGGCAGCTCGACACTGCGCTGGGCCGGGTCGGTAAAGACCGGCGCCACGATCCGGTAGGCGATCACCCGCGCCGACAGCGGGCCTGCCGGGTCGAAGCTCCGCAGCGAGGCCAGCAGGGGCGCCGACGCGGTCGTGCCCGAAGCGACGGTAAGCACCGAGTCTCCCGTGATCACCAGCGTGTCCGGCCGTGCATTCACCGTGAAGGTCACGAAGTCCGACACCAGGGTGCCGACCTGGGCCTGGATCTGGGCGCTCGACCCGCCGGTTCGGCCGGTGAGGTGTCCGTCGGTGGTGAGTGTCACGGTCGTATCGGGGGTGAGCCAGGTGACGGTGGCGGCCACGCTGTCGCCCTGGGTGTTGAGCGCGCGGGCCCTGAGCACGATGGTCTGACCCACTTCGACCACAGCAGGGCGCGGTACCCGGATCTCGAGCCCGGCAATCCCGCCTTCATCCGTCAAATTGCTGCAGCCCGCCGCGGCCATGAGTCCCAACGCGGCGAGCCGCCACCTCACCGGGTCTCCGAAGTCGGCGAGCCGGCGATCTCGCGGAGCGCGGTCTCGGCGTGGCGAACCCATTGATCCGCATCCGGCCCCTTGGGTGGGCGAGCCAGGAACTCCCGCAAATGATCCGCGGCTTGCTGGGTGTCGCCGCGCTTGAGCAGCAGGAAGGCTACGCCGTAGTGGGCGCCGCCCAGGGTGGGGTCGATGTCCAGCGCGCGCCGGTAATAGCGGATTGCCTCGTCCGGTTGGCCGGTCTTGGTGAGCGCAATGGCCATGTTGAGAAGAATGCGGCTGTCGTTGGGATTGTCGCGGTAGGCAAGCCGGTACGACGTGAGCGCGGCCCCGAAGTCGCCCTGGCGCTCCAGGGCGAGACCTTCGTTCAAATAATCGAGCCGCTGCGGCTTGAGCTGCTCCTTGGTTTCCCGACCGAACAATCGTCGCCAAAAACTCATCGAACCGCCGGCGCTCGCCGATGGAAGTCATTTGCGCGTTGGGAATTACGCGGATCGGCCAATAATAGTCCCGGGCTGGAAGGCCCGCAACGAGTTGCTGCATGCTGCGTGAACGCGTAGGTTCCCCCGTCCACGACGGTTAGCCGATAGCGGATAGCGGATAGCGTAAATGCGTCGAACGACTACCCCTGCCCCCCGGGGCGTGCTCGAGGTCGATTGGCCCTTCTTCGGCGAGCTCTGTCGAGCACTCGCGCTTCGGGTCGCCCGCGAGTATCAGCCGGAGGTCGTGCTCGGCGTCGCCAAGGCGGGCGTCATCCCGGGCGTCGTGGTCGCGTCCATCCTCCAGTGCGACTTCGCCTCGATGGTCGTCACCCGCAAGGAGAGCGACGCGGAACCCATCCTCGTGGCGGGGCCCCCGGCCAGCATCCGTGGCCGCAGCGTGCTGATAGTGGACGAGACCTGCGACACCGGTAACACGCTCAAGCTTGCGCTGAGTGAGGTACGGGCGCTGCGGCCGCGTGAAGTGCGCACCGCGGTTTCCTTCAAGACCGGCGACTATGCGCCCGATTTCGTTGCGTTCGCCACCGAGAAGCTGATCATCCTGCCCTGGGACCGGGAGATCATCCAAGGCGGCGAGCTGGTGATGCGCCCCGACTACGCGGCGTGGCTGGGGAGCTAGCCCAGCGCCGCCGCCATCCCCTCCGCCGTCGCCCACCGTTCCTGACGGTTCTTCGCCATCGATTTCGCCACCAGCTCAGCCAGTGCGGCGGGCGTGTCCGCCCGGAACTGGCGCACGTCCGGCACCGGGTCGTTGAGGTGCATCTGGAGCACCACGACTTCGTTGGGATGCTGGAACGGTGGTCGCCCGGCCAGGCTCTCGAACAGCACGCAGCCGACTGAATAGAGGTCGGTCCGGTGATCGATGTCGGTTGCGGCCTGCACCTGCTCTGGGCTCATATAGCTCGAGGTGCCGACCGCGATGCCGGACCGGGTGAGCTGGGTGGTGCCCGCCGCCTCGATCGCCCGCGCGATGCCGAAGTCGAGCAGCACTGCGCCTGCGCTCGAGAGCACGATATTCTCGGGCTTCACGTCGCGATGGATGATCCCGACGGCGTGCGCGGCCGCCAGCGCGCCCAGGAGGTCCCGCCCCATCCGAACTGCCCCCTCCACGGAAAGGCAGCGGGCCCGGTCGAGCTGCACCCGCAGCGTCGGGCCCTCGATGAAGGGCATCACGTAGTACACCAGCCAGTCCGCTTCGCCTGAATCCAGCACCCGGGCGACCAGCGGGTGATCGATCCGCGAGGCCAAGCGGATCTCCCGCAGGAAACGCTCGGCGGTAACGCTGACTTGGAGCTCGGGGTGGAGGACCTTGAGGGCGACCGGCCGGCCGGTGGGGTCGTCTGCGAGAAAGACACGCGCCGCGCCGCCCCGGCCGATTTCCCGGTGCACCGTGTACCGGTCCCGGAGGGCATTCCGGACCAGCGGCAGGAGGTCGCGGCGGATGGCGGGCCTCGGTGGACGAAGCCACAACCTATAAGGGTTCGCATCGCTGGCTGCAACCATCGGGCGCGCCGGCCGGTCTAAGGAGCGCTGCCGCCAGTCCGGATCCCTCCCCCTAGAGGCCCGAGGAACCGCGATGCCCTTCCTTCGATTCCTGCCCGCGGCGCTGCTGTGCGCTACGCCGCTCGCCGCTCAGAACGCCTCCCGCCACACGCTGCGGGGGCCCGAGGTCTCGCTCTACAATCTCGCCGGCACCGTCCAGATCGAGGCGGGCAGCGGCGACGCGGTGGCCGTCGAGGTGACGCGGGGCGGTGCTGACCTGGCGAAACTCCGGATCGGCGAGGGCGAGCTGGATGGCCGGGCCACCCTTCGGGTGATCTATCCCGGCGACCGGGTGCGGTATCCCGGCATGGGGAACGGCTCGACCGAGCTCCGGGTGCGAGAGGACGGCACCTTCGGCGATCATGAGCACGACCACGGGGGGCGCCGCGTTCGCATCTCCAACCAGGGCGGCCTCGAGGCGTGGGCCGATCTCCGGGTCGCGGTGCCGGCCGGCCGCAGCGTTGCGGTGCATCTCGCGGTCGGCAAGCTGACCGCGACCAACGTGGACGGCCGGCTTCAGCTGCAGGCGTCTAACGCGCCGGTCACGATCAACGGGATTCGGGGCGGGCTCGACGTGGAGGTTGGCTCGGGCGAGGTGCAGCTCACTGCCACGGAGGGCGAGGTCCGGGTCACCACCGGCTCGGGCGGGGTCCAGCTGGCCAAGGCCAAAGGCCGGGCCCTGGTGATCCAAACCGGGTCGGGCGCCGTCACCGCATCGGGTCTCGAGGCGGATGAGCTCGCGGTTCAGACCGGCTCGGGCGATGTGCGGGTGACTGCGGTCAAGGCGCCGCGGGTGGAGCTCCAGACCGGCAGCGGAGGAGTAACAGTCGAGCTGCAGGGCGAGGTCGACCGGCTCGATATCAATACCGGCTCGGGTGACATCGCGATCACGGCGCCGCCGAGCCTGAGCGCGCAGCTGGAGCTTCAGACGGCGAGTGGGGAGATCGACTCCGACTTCCCCCTCGCCGTCACCCGGAGTGGCCGGGACCACCTCCGGGGCACGGTGGGTGACGGGAAAGGAAGAATCTCAGTCGAAACCGGGTCGGGCGGGGTGCGGCTGATACGGGCGCGGTCGTGACGCGGAACTGTTCACTTGCCCCAGCCTGTGTCATCGAGCGGCCTGCGCCCGGGAGGAAAGGGTGCCTTTAGCGTCGCCCGGCTCGCGTTCTCCTTCACCTTGTATCCATGCTTTTCGTGGATGGCCCCGAAGACCTCCAGCATGATCCGGTGGGCAATCTGTTTCCGTTGCTCCCAGCTGATGCTCCGGTCACATAGCTCCTCGTCATCCTTGCGGAGCTGCTGCGCCAGCTCAGGGTCCCCATAGTCGGCGAACGCTTCCAGGGCATGGCAGGCGTATTCCAGCTTGCGCTGAATGTCGAAGCAGTAGGTGATGGCGAGGGCCAACTGCTCCTCCGGCGTCTGAGCGTCCTGGATCTTGGGCGACAAATGGGTGATCGGGCGGTTCAAGGCCATGTAGAGATTGCCGAGCGCCTCTTCGACTGGCGTGCCCTTGGGCATGGATAGCTCTCCTTGCGAGTGTCGAGCGCTGCTGCAGGACTAGGGACCAACCTCCGCCGCGAGTTTGCGGGCGGCCGGACCATACACGATGTCGGGCACGGCCCAGCTGTCGGTGAGCGATGCCAGCCAGCGCTTGGCCTCGCTGGTATTTTGTCGCCGGGCGGTCAACTGGGCCAGCAGGAAGCGTTGGGGGGCCATGCCGGCGAAGGGCAGGAACGTTACGGCCCGCTCCGGAACCCGGACAACCGAACGGCGTAACAGCCCGATCGCCTGGCTGGTGTCACGCCTGAGAACAGCGAGGCGCGCTCGAAGCGAACACTCGAGCGTCTCGCGGACGCCGTCCGACGGGTCGGGCGATGGCGGCACGCTATCCAGTCGGCCGAGCAACCACTCGGCCTCGTTGCTGTCTCCCTCGATCGTCGCCCGGTACACCAACGCCTGAAACGCCTGCTGGTAATCGTGCGTCAGGGGGAGGCTGAAATCCGGAGCTCGCCCCGCCAGGGTGTTTGCCCGCGCCCAGGCGAACATGGGTTCCGTAAGGCTGTCGGCTCGGAAGCCGGCGAGTCCCGCCAGGATGATCCAGCCGTCAAACGCACCTCTCGCGCCTTCGGGCTTCCAGGCCTGGACTGCCTCGGGCCAGCGATTCAGCCCGGTTAAGATCGCCAACCGGTAATCGGCAGCCCGCCTCCGATCGTCGGGGGTCCGATTGGGTCCGCCGAGGATCTGCGCGATCGTGTCCGCGAGCGTCAGCTGGGCCGAGTCACGGACCAGCAGGGCGATCAGGTCGGACAGCGCGTAGCGGTCGGCGAAGGCAAGGCTGTCCAGCAGCCGATTCCGCTCGCTCCCGCTCTTCCGCCGCAGGCCGATGACTGCTGCCCGCGCGGGCCGTCCCGGGTCGTCGGCCGGAATCAGCCGGAGAAACCCGGCAGCGTCGTCGATTCTGTCGCTGTGCAACGCGAGGTCAGTCAGGTGGTCGTAGATCGGTGCGAAGGCGCTGTCGAGCGCGATGAGCCGCTCGAACGCGGGTCTCGCCTCCGTCGGGCGGTGGCCCGTCGCCATCGCGAAATGAAACAGCGATTCCGCCAACCCGAGCCAGGCGTCGACATTGTTAGGGTCGTCGGCCACGATCGTCTGGAACGCTGCGATCGCGCTGTCGCCCTCCGACAGCACGTACAGTCGCTGGGCATCGAGCAACGCGCGCCACCGGGGAGCCACCGGAGGCGACCGGGCCAAACCGCGCGCGGCAACAGCGAGAGCGGCGGGATAGTCGTGCCGCCAGACGTGCGCCACGCTCAACCGGTGATACGCGAGCGCGCATGACGAGTCGGCATCGATGGCGGCGCGGAAGGCGTTTGCGGCCGCATCGAATTGCGCCCGCCAGAACCGGTCCTGGCCCTCCAGCAGATATCCCAGCGCGATAGCCGACCCAGTCGCGTCGAACAGCATGGCGCGCGAGCCGAGGCTCATCCGTTCCTGCTCGGCCAAGCCTCGCGCTGCCGCCATGGCGGCCCGTCCCAATGCGGCCGCTGCCCCTTCCCCGGAAACCGGCGCCTGGCTGCGCACGAGGCGCTCACCCGATCCTGTCGCATACAGATCGACCCGGGCAACGCGTCCGCCTCCATCCGTCGCGATCGTGCCAGTGAGCACGTAGCGCGCACCTTGCTTCCGAGCGCTGGCCAACAGCGGCTGGTCCGGCTCCCGGCGAACGGAATCCGCCAGTCCCAGGCCATCGATCGGCTGGACCCCGGGCAGCCAGTCGATTGCTCCTACGAGAAGGCCCTGAGCCGATCGGGTGGACGGCAAGCCCTCGCCCGCGCTGTCGTGGAACGCGGCCGGGACCACCAACACGCCGACGCCCGCCGATCCGGTGTCCAACGGTCTCCGCCGCAGCACGGCAATCGCGATGATTGCGATTGCGATCAGAGCGACACCGGTTGCGATCGGCGTCGCCAACGCGCGCCGGCGCGGTGGCCGCGGATGCGCCTCGGGCGCGCCCAGCGCCTCAGCGAACTGGTGCGCGGTCGCAAACCGATCCGCCGGCAGCTTCGCCAATGCGCGATGGACCGCTGCATCCACCCCCACCGGGACCGACGGCCGCGCAACCCGCACCGGCGGGGCATCGGCGGTCGCGTGACGCGCCATAATCGCCTGGGGCGACTGGCCGGTGAACGGAGGCTTTCCGGTCAGCATCTCGTAGACGACGCAACCGAGGCTGTAGAGATCGGTCCGGCCGTCGAGCGGACCCTCGCCGCCCCCCTGCTCGGGGCTCATGTAGGCTGGCGTGCCGATGGCCAGGCCGAGTTCCGTGAACGGGTCGACCTCACCCCCCGCGGCCATCGCGATGCCGAAGTCGGCGACGACCGCATGGCCTCCCACCAGGAGGATGTTGCCGGGCTTGATGTCGCGGTGCACCACGCCCTGCGAGTGGGCATACGCGAGCGCGTCCGCGACCTCGCGCCCGATCCGCAGCGCGTCGTCCAGTGGCAGCGCGCCTTCCCGCTTGAGCCGATCGCGCAGCGATTCGCCCTCCACGAACGGCATCACGTAGTACAGGAGGCCGTCGGCCTCGCCGGAATCGTGGACCGCCAGGATGTGGGGATGGTTCAGGCCGGCGGCGATGCGGATCTCGCGCAGGAAACGGTCGGCCCCGAGTGACGCGCCGACATCGGGCCGGAGCACCTTGAGCGCGACCAGGCGGCCGTGCTTGAGGTCGCGGGCAAGATAGACGATGGCGGTGCCGCCGCTCCCGATCCCGCGGTCGATCTCGTAGCGATCCGCGAGAGCAGGGGCGAGCCGGGATCGGAGGTCACGCACAAGGCATCCGGTGGCTCAGCTACGTGGTAGCGTGCTCGCCGGTCATCGCCTTGAGCCGGCTCTTGGCGTCGAGCACCTTGGGCCGGAGCTCCGGGTCGGCATTCTTCCAGAGCCGGATGAACTTGGCGTAGTACTCGGCCGCCTTGCCCCGCTCGCCCCTGGTCTCGTACAGCTCGCCCAGCCGATAATAGGTGCGCGCGAGCCAGATCGCGTCGGGAAAGACGCGGAACGTGTAAGGGGTCCCCACGTAGCGCTCGTAGACGGCCAGGGCGGAGTCGGCCTGGCCGGCGTCGTCGTAGGCCCGGCCCAGACTCGCCAGCGCGCAGATCTGACAATCGGCCTGATCCTGCTGCCGAAACTCGGCGATCGCGTCCTGCGGCCGCCGCTCGGCCAGCGCGATGGAGCCGAGCACGCCGTGGCGCTGCACCCCGCTCATACGGCGAAGTCCCTCCGGCGCGACCCGGTCGTATTCGGACAGCA
>JBIOTT010000299.1:0-3750 GCA_044866195.1 Gemmatimonadales bacterium | reverse complement strand
GGCGGCGCGCTGGCCCGCGCGGCCTGGACCGGCTTCCTCGACGCGGCCAAGGAGATCGCCGAGCAGGGAACCTTCACCGGCCTTGCCCGGGCCGTTTCGTTCGCCGAGATCAACCAGTCCTTCGATTCGGCATAGCCGACCCGGCCGCTTCTGCGTGACTGCTCGGGTGGTGCTTAACGGGGAATGGAGATCCGCTTGGTAACCGGCCGGTGGGCGTCCCACCACTCCCGGGCCCGGAGCGGCGTCCACTCGCTCGCGATGGGCACAGACTCGAGCCGCGCGGCCAGCTCGTCGGCGCTCTGGGGCCGCGCATCCGGTTCCTTGGCAAGGCACGCGAGCACGGCGGCCTCGAGATCCGGGGCGATGGCAAACCGGCAGTGGCGCGAGGGTGGGTCCGGCTTGAGGTTGACGTGCATCATCATCGTCTCGATCGGGGTCCGCCCGGTGAACACCGGGGTCCCCGTGAGCAGCCAGTAGGCCACGCAGCCGAGGCTGTAGAGGTCGCTGCGCCCGTCGACCTCGTCCCCCACGGCCTGCTCCGGCGGCATGAAGGCCGGCGTGCCCCCCGCGATATGATGCTCGGCGCTGAGCTTGTCGGCGCCTTCTTCCGGCACGCCGCCCTGCTTCACCAGCCCGAAATCCAGCACCTTGATGAAGTCGACGTCGCGGCCGTAGCGGCAGGCGTAGAGATTCGCGGGCTTGATGTCGCGGTGAATGAGCCCCGCATCGTGCGCTTCCGCCAGCGAGTCGCACACTTGCCGCAGAAAATGCAGCGCCCGCTCCGGCGGCACCGGTCCGAATCGCTGGACCAGCTCGTCCAGATCGAACCCGTCCAGCAGCTCCATCACGTAATAGAAGGTGCCGTCGTCCGCCACGCCGAAGTCGTAGAGCTCCAGCGTGTGGGGCGACCGCATGAGCGCGGTTGCCTGCGCCTCGCGCTCGAACCGCCGCAGCAGGAGGCGGGTCTGGGCCTCCGAAGCCCCCAGCGCTGGACCGATGAGCTTGATGGCAGCAGGACGCGCCAGCATGCGATGCTCGGCCCGCCACACCTCCCCCATTCCGCCCTCGCCCAGCCGCCTCACCAGCCGGTAGCTCCCCAGCTCACGAGCCTTCCGCACCGCGGCCCCCAGCCCGGAGATGATCCGGGAACCGACGTACACCATCAGCAGGATCACGACGTACGGGAATACCAGGGTGAGAAAGAACTCGGACGGACTGAGCGGCAGGTTGGACCCGATGGCCATGCCGATGGCGTAGGTCAGCGGCACCGCGGCCACGGAAAATGTCGCGGTCAACAGCGCGATCCTTGGTGGGGTGGGCACCACGACGCTGAACAACAGGACCCAGGCGGCGACCCAGGAAAGCCCGAAGCCGCCCCGCCCCATCGGTCCGATCATGATGGGCGCGGTAACGTGCTGGTACTCGGCCGCCGCTATGCCAAAGCTGCCCACGACCTCGAACGCAAGGCCGAAGGCCACCTTCAGGCGGTCGGAGACGCGGGGAAGCGACACCAGTCCGGCGACCACCAGCGCGCCAGTGATGGACAGGACGGATGGGAGCCAGTGACCCGGCGCCGAAAACAGGACCGCCCGAGCCTCCGGGATGAGCAGCGGCGGCAGCATGCCGGCCAGGAAGTAGGCAGTCGCGTACAGCAGCGCCGACGGCCGGAGCCGGCGGGCCGCTTCCGCCAGAAGGTCCGGCGGCAGGGTCCACGAGCGGTGCCGGCTGTCACCGGCCGAGCGGGCCTGGTCGGCCCGGATCAGTACGGTTTGAAGCTGAGGATCACTGGCCATAAGCCCCCGAGACTGAGACGTCGGCCGCTGGCGCAGCGGCACGCCGCCCGCTGATGGCGTCCATCGTAGAACTCAATCAGCGAGTCCGCCAGCCCACTACACCAGGATATCCCTGACCGCGCGCTCCACGTGAATCCGGGTGGTGTCGAGCAGCGGCAGCGGCGGCACCGGCCCTTCCCGGAACAAGAGCGGAAGCTCGGTTCCGCCAAGGACCATGGCTTCGATGGCGTCGCGGTGCTTCATTCGGTCGATAACGGCAAGCACGCCTTGCCGGGTCTCGTCCCGGAAGACACCGTTGACCAGCTCGCCGACGTATCGGCTGTGCACGTAGTCCTGCTCGTCCGGGGCCGGGGAGACGACGGTGACTCCATGCTCTGCAAACCCGTCGGGATAGAACCGGGCTTCCATTGTGAAGCGGGTCCCCAGCAGCCCCACCCGACGAAAGCCCAGCTCCCGCACGGCCGCGGCGGCCGCCTCCACGATACTGAGCAGCGGGATCGGGCAGCGGCTCCGTAGCTCATCGAACACGATGTGAGGCGTGTTGGAGGCCAGCAGCGCGACGTCGGCAACGGCCGCCACCAGCCGACCGAGCTCGGCCACCAGCCAGTCGGCCAGCTCGCTCAGCCGGCCTCCGCCCACCGTGTCGAGCAGCCGCATCAGGTCTATGCTGTTGACTATGATGGAGGGATATCCGCCGTGCCCGGTCCGTTGCCGGTAAAGGGCAATGATCTGGCGATAGTATTCGATGGTCGATTCCGGGGCGATGCCCCCGATGATGCCTAGCGTCTTCACAGCGTACAGCCTCGGCTGGAGCGTCCTGCTCCTCGCCCTCTCCGCTTGTGGCGGTGGCAAGTCTGACTGGGTCGTGCCCACCCCGGCCCCGGAGAAAACCGGGCAGCTGATCCACCTCACCGGGGTGGTGCGGTACTATGAACTGGAGGGCGGGTTCTACGCCATTCGCGGAGCTGACGGGGTGACCTACAATCCCACCAATCTGCCTGCGGAGTTCCGCAAGGACGGGCTTCCGGTAGAAGCCGAGGCGCGCCGGCGGGAGCACGCTGTCGGCATCCACCAGGTGGGGCCCATCGTGGACCTGGAGCGGATCCGGGCCCGAGGAGAGGCCGGCGCGGTCGGCGGCAGCGCCCGATCCCCGAGCCGGGCAAGGCCGCGGGGAGAGGGTCCTGCAATCGCTTCTTCCGGACAGTCGAGATCTCCGGCGGGTCGGTCAAGTTCGGGCCGCTGCGATCGACCAGGATGGCCTGCGTGGAGGCCGTCATGACGCAGGAAAGCCGGTACCTCGAGGCCCTGCAGAACGCGGACCGGTATGTCATCCAGGGATCCACGCTGTTGATTTACGCCAAGGGAATGAACCAGCCGGTTCGCTTCACCCGAAGCCAGCCGTAGCAGCTCGCCGGCACTATGCGAAGCATCGTTCGGCTGCTCGAGCTCCTGGTCTTCCTCGGTCTGGTCTGGCTCGCCCTGACCGCGCTCCGGCTGGTGAGCGGCGAACCCTGGTCCGCCATTGCGCACCGGCCGTTCGGCTTTCTCCCGTAGCTACTGCTTCACCCGGGTGGGGCACAAGTCGCGCGTCACGCCGGTCACCAGGTCGCTGACGACCTCGCCGTACGCCTCGCTGGGATCCCGCATGGCGATCGACGGGAGCCGGTCGGCGATCGAAACCTGGCCCACCGTTCCGTTGGCAACCGCGCTCGACCGCCACACCGTCCCGCCGGTCTGGGTGGACACGAGCCGCACGCTCAGCTCGGCGGACACGGAGGCCCGGACCTTCAGGCTGCTCCCGCCGAGCCGAGCGCGCGGTTTGACATCCGAGACCTTGAGCTGGCCCACGAACACAGCGGGCACGTTCTTCTCCCGGCCGACGGCCTGGGCCAGCGCGGCGGCGGCGCCGCTGGCCGCGAGTCGGGCCAGCGACGAATCCGCAGCGCCGAGCTCCAGC
>JBIOTT010000298.1:0-2766 GCA_044866195.1 Gemmatimonadales bacterium | reverse complement strand
TGTTGTTCGGCACGGGAGTGCTGCTGTACCTGCTCGGGCGCCGGGTCTTCGACGAATGGACCGGCCGGCTCGCCAGCCTGATGCTCCTGGTGCAGCCGCACGTTCACTACCTCGTCTTCGGCACCTTCATGACGGCCACGCTGGCGGGGTTCGCGATACTGGCCATCGCCGCCGCCTTTGTCCGCTGCCTTGCGGGCGTCACCCCCGCGCGGGCGCTGGGGACCGGCGCGGCCCTTGGCGCCGCAATGCTTATCAGCGCCGCTACCGCGACGTTCATCCCGATCGGGTTGGTGCTGGTGCTGCGGAACAGCGGAGGAGGCGGCCGGCCGGCTTGGCGCAAGGCAGCGCTTTACGGGCTGGGACTTGGCCTCGTCCTGGCGCCGTGGGTGGTTCGAAACTACCTCCTCTTCGGCGGCTTCGTCCCGACCCGCTCCGGCATCGGGCAGATCGTCTACGTAGGGAATCCCGTCCTCGCGGAAACCTTCGTCCCGGGCCTGCGCGCCTGTCCCAGCTCACCCGGTCCCTGGTGGACAGCGCGATCCGCATCCGAGGCAGTACTACACGCGCGTGATGAAGAAGTGTGGCGCGGGTCTTTGGGGAACAAGGGCTATGACTGCATCGAGGCGTTGCAGCCACCGGGATTTATCGGGATGAACGAGGTGCAACGGGACCGCATCTACCTCCGCCAGGCCGTCGCGTTCATCAGCGATCATCCTGCGCTCGCCGCCCGCCTGACCGCAGTCAAGGCTTTGGCCTACTTCTTCACCGGGTGGCCGATCTACCTGCAGCTGATCGCCGCGGCCGCCGGACTCGGCATCGTTCTGGCCCGGAAGCGGCCGGCCACGCTCATCCTGGCGGCTATGATCGGCCTGTACGCAATCCCATACGTGATCAGCATCCCCTACCATTTCCGATACCGTTACCCCATCGAACCTCTACTGGTGCTGCTCGCCGGATTCTGTGCCGTCAGCGGGGCGCGCTGGGCCCTGACGCTCACGCGTCGCCCGGCCGCCACCCTCTAGCGCCATCCTCGGAGCCGCTCAGCCGGCAGCCGGGACCGCACCGGCCGCGGCGAGCCGCACGCACCCGAGCAGCCGGTCCACTTCCTCCGCGGTGGTATAGCAGGCGCAGCCGGCACGGACCAGTCCGTCCCGCCCGTAGCCCAGCCGCTCGACGACCGTCGTTGCGTAGAAATCCCCGTTGGACACGAACACGCCCCGCGCAGCACAGGCCCGCGCCACTTCGGCCGAACTCCTCCCCTCCACGGCAAAGGAGACGGTCGGGGTCCGCGGCATGCCCGGCGGCGGTCCAAACCGGCGGACCCCCGGAATACCGGCAAGTCCATCCCACATGCGCCGCACCAACGCCTCACCCCGCTGGTGCAGCGCGTCGAACGTCGCGGCCAGTCGGGCTCGCCGGTTCCCATCCGCCGGGGCGAGCGAAGCGAGAAACTCCACCGTCGCCTCGAGCCCGGCGATGCCCTCGTGGTTCTGGGTCCCGGTCTCGAGCTTCTCGGGCGGAGCGGACGGCGCCGGTTCGAGCTTCGGAACGTCGAGGGCTTCGAGCCGGTCTCGGCGTCCCCAGAGAATGCCAAGGTGGGGGCCGTAGACCTTGTACGCCGACCAGGCCAGGAAGTCGGCCCCAAGAAGCCGGACGTCGGGCAGCAGGTGGGGCGCGTAGTGGACTGCGTCGACGAACGTGAGCGCGCCGGCGTTCCGGGCGAGCGCAGTGGCAGCGATCAGGTCGTTGACGGTTCCGAGGGCGTTCGATGCCCCCCCGATGGCGAGCAGGCGAGTCCGCGGCCCAATCGCACGCTCGAGGGCGGGCCAGTCGAGCTGGCCGGTTTCGGTCCTGAATGGCACCGACCGGATGGTCACACCTCGCTCCCGCTCGAGTGCCCGCCAGGGGGCGATGTTGGCGTGGTGATCGAGCTCGGTCACGACCAGCTCGTCCGCCGAGCCCCACTGCCGGCCCAGGGCGCGAGCCAGGTGGAACGTCAGGCTGGTCATGTTCGCCCCGAACACGATCTCATCCGGGCTTCCGTTGAGGAAGTCGGCCGCGCAGGCGCGCGCTCTGGCAATGAGTTGGTCGGTCTCCTGGCTGGTGGGGTAGTGCCAGTGGGTGTTGGCGTTGTGGCGGAGGAGGTACTCGGCCACCGCGGTCGCGACGTCGCGGGGGACTTGGGTGCCGCCCGGACCATCGAAGTAGGCGACCGGGTGCCCGCCGTGGCTCCGTTCGAGAGCGGGGAAGCGCGAGCGGATGATTTCGACCGGAGCCACCTGGCCGGTCGCCTGAAGGGCGGTCATGCGGGCCTCCACAGCGATGAGAATGGGCTGATAAGTAAGGTTATCATGTATGCCGTAACACGTTGTTATAGTGGCGGTTGTTGGTAAGCGGTCGTGGGTCGCGGCGCTCAAGAAAAACGGGACGTCCGGCCGGACGTCCCGCGTACGGGCTGATGGAGGCGCAGGGAATCGAACCCTGGTCCGAGTGAGGCTCCAGAACCGCGTCTACGTGCGTAGGCTCGATTTCAGACCTGTCTCGCTCGACCGGCATCGGGCCGGCCTGCCGAGCGACCACCCTCGTTGGCTCTCGCTTGAAGCGGTGAGGGACCGCTTCGCGCCAGTCCGGCTTTGCGATTCGACGGCAGCGCCCCGGACGGGCTCCGACGCCGAAGGTGCGTTAGCGAGCTGGGCTCAGCTTACGCAGCCAGTGCCAGTTCAGTGTTGGCAGTTAAAACGTTCCAGACAGTTTTACCAGGAATCC
>JBIOTT010000297.1:0-24242 GCA_044866195.1 Gemmatimonadales bacterium | reverse complement strand
GAGCCGAGAGCGGGTTGTCAATCCAGATTGGAATGACACATTTGCAGGGGCGAAACGAGCGCTGACTTAGCCGGGAAATACAAAGGGACTCGCGATGCAGCACCAGCGGTTGGGGGGCCGGGCGTTGCTGGGCCTGGCCGTCTTCATGGGCTTGCTTGCCGGGCTGGCGCAGGTGGCGATCATGCCCGTAAAACGGGCCATGCATTCGGTTGATGTCCTCGGCCCGCACATGGTGTGGATGACACCCGTCGCGACGGCGGCTTTGTTCATCGTCGCCGGCCTGGTCCTCGCGGCCGCCGGTCGGCTGGTACCGCAGTTGGCGGGTCCTACCGCGGCAATCGCCGTATTCGGCTTCCTCGGCGTCCTAGGCATCTCCCTCCACAAGAGCGGCATTCATCCCGCTGCGGACGCGCTTCTGGCCGCCGGCTGCGCGACGACGCTGGTCCGAATTCTCCAGCCCCGTGTGGACGGGTTGCTGGCGCTCGTGCGGCGCGTCACACCATGGCTCGCCGTTGGCGTGGGGATCCTCGCTCCCGTAGTGGGCGCCGCTCAGCTGGTTGCTGAACGCCTGGCCACGAATCAACTAGGCAAACCTGTCGCCCGAATCAACATTCTTCTGTTGGTACTCGATACCGTGCGGGCTCAGAGCCTGGGCCTCTATGGCTATGGCCGACCGACGACGCCACAGCTCGAGCGCTGGGCCAAGCGAGGTGTCTTCTTCAGATGGGCGCTGGCGCCTTCTTCGTGGACCCTTCCGTCGCATGCCAGCATGTTCACCGGGCGGTCGCCGTTTCGGCTGTCTGCCGACTGGGGGAGGCCGCTGGACCGCCACTATCCGACGCTGGCCGAATACCTTCGCGCCCGGGGCTACCTGACAGCGGGCTTCGTCGCCAACCTGAGCTACTGCAGCCGAAACTATGGACTGGCGCGAGGCTTCGTCCACTATGAGGATTACCCGCTGTCGCTGGGAGAGCTGGTCGCCAGCTCGAAGGTCCTGCTGGAGATCATCAACAGTCGCTTGATTCGTCGCCTCATCCCCTATCATGACTTTCTTGGCCGCAAGGATGCAGCGACCATCAACCGGGACTTTCTCGGATGGCTCGATCGGAGGCCGCCTCGCCCGTTTTTCGCGTTCCTCAACTACTTCGACGCCCACGAGCCGGTCCTGCCGGCAGCGGAGTTCGAGCGACAGTTCCCATCAGCGGCACCGCGCCGGTGGGACGTCCTCGACCACCACCTGCACGATGCGCCGCGCCTCAAGCCCGAGGTGTTGCGACTCTCCCCGGCCGAGATCCAGACCGAGATCAATGCCTACGACGCGGTGATCGCCGGTCTGGATCAGCGCGTCGGTGAGTTGCTCGATCAGCTCGATCGGCGCGGCTTACTCGACAGCACCGTGGTCTTCATTACCTCCGACCACGGCGAGCAGCACGGAGAGCACGGGACGTTTGGCCACGGGGACACCCCATACCGACTGCTCACTCAGGTGCCACTCCTCATGCTGCTGCCGGACCATCGGACGGGCGTGATCGATGAGTTCGTGAGCCTTCGGGACGTGGCGACGACAGCGCTCGATGTTGCCGGGATCGTCAACGATGGCAGCTTTCGCGGCTGCAGTTTTGGCCGGCTCGCCAATGCGACCCCGTTCCGACCGAGCTACGGCGGTACCGGCTGCACCCCCGTCACAGCCGAGGTGCCGAACCACGGCAGACCTTGGGGGGCGGTCTCCGAGGGCGGCTTTCACTTCATTGCTGGGGGGCCCAACGGCGCCGAGTGGCTGTTCCAGTGGGACGCCGATCCCGGCGAGAGTCAGGACCTGGCCCGGGACCCGAGATATCGCGATGTGGTAGACCGAATGCGCAAGGTGACTAACCCACTCCTGGGCGATGCACGGCGGCGTTTCTGGGGCAATGCGCGCCGGCGTTCGGTAGGTCCCTGATCGCGGTCCTGCCCCGCTCTCCCAGCTGACCTACCGCCCCGACCCAGGGTGGCGTCACATGACCGGCGCCGCCTCGAACCCGTCGCACCCGCTGATCGGAGTGACCTTGAGGTGGAGCGACGCGTGCCGGGGATGGCCGCAGTCATCCACCAGCGTCTCCGGGGCTTCGTGGCTCTTGCGAATCTGAATCAGATCCTTAGCGACCACGTGAGTTTCGCCGAAATGCACACACAACCCACACTGGCCTTCGTGTACCTGGAGCATCGGAACCTCCTCGGCTCAGCCTTGAGACGGCGCACTTCCACGAACCTCAACATTTGCAAGCTTGCTCGGCCGGGCAAGCCCGGCCGCAACATCGCCGTTGGGTGCTCCACGCCACCGACAGCCGCGGCCCCGGTCCCCTACTCTGCCGCTCCAGACTCACGTGACCCACCCATGGAGCACCAGACGCTCACGGCGTATCTGAACGACCACCTCGCGGGATTGGTCGCGGCCATCGAGATGCTCGATCATCTCATCGAACGAGCGCCGGGACCCCAGCCCAAGAACCTCTATGCCGATCTGCGGGCCGACGTAGCAGAGGACCAGCAAACGCTCCAAGTGGTGATCCGGCGGCTCGGCGGTGACGAGAGCGGCTGGCGCAAGGCAGGCGCCTGGCTCACCGAAAAGCTCGGGCGACTGAAGCTACGGTTGGATGACTCGGCCAACGGCGCCCTACACGAGCTGGAAGCGGTGGAGGCGCTCAGCCTGGGCATTTTGGGCAAGCTGGCGCTCTGGCGAGTGCTGGCGCAGGCAGCCGGCGAGCTCGAGTCATTGCGGGGAATAAATCTCCCGCGGTTGCAGCGACGGGCCGAAGACCAGCACTCGCGGGCCGAATCGCGCCGGCTCGCCCTCGCCCGCGAGCTCTTCCAGGAACCCAGTCCACGGCGCTGAACCATCCGCTGAGCATATCTCCGCTCCTGTGATTGGCGGCACGGCGCGGCCCCGTGCCGATGTGGCTTTGTGTGTCCCCCGTCTCGCGCTGCGTAGGGAGGTTTCATGAAGGCAGTCGTATTTCACGGTATTGGCGACATCCGAATAGACAACGTGCCCGAGCCGAAGATTCAGGATCCCACCGACGCAATCGTGCGGCTCACCGCCAGCGCAATCTGTGGAACCGATCTCCACATGATCCGAGGCACCGTCCCCGGCATGGAGCCGGGCACGATTCTCGGTCACGAGGGTGTCGGGATGGTCGAAGCGGTCGGTAAGGACGTGCGCAACCTGCGGCCGGGCGACCGGGTGGTGATTCCGTCCACCATCGCGTGTGGATACTGCTCCTACTGCCGCGCCGGCTACT
Organism: Gemmatimonadales bacterium; assembly: GCA_044866195.1. Classification (GTDB taxonomy): domain Bacteria; phylum Gemmatimonadota; class Gemmatimonadetes; order Gemmatimonadales; family GWC2-71-9; genus DASQPE01. The sequence goes on along the minus strand of JBIOTT010000297.1, from coordinate 20,964 downwards.
ACGCGCAGTGCGACGCGGCAAACCCCAACGGGCCACAGGCGGGCACGGCCTTTTTCGGGGGGCCCAAAACATCCGGCCCGTTTCAAGGGTTGCAGGCGGAATTCGCCCGGATCCCGTTTGCCAATGTTGGTCCGGTCAAGCTGCCCTCGGACGTGAGCGACGACCAGGCAATTCTGCTCTCGGACATCTTCCCCACCGGTTACTTCGGCGCGGAGCTGGCCGAGATCAAGCCGGGGAATACCGTGGCCGTGTTTGGCTGCGGGCCGGTCGGACAGTTCGCGATCGCCAGTGCGCGGCTGCTCGGCGCCGGACGCATCTTCGCCATCGACGCCGTGCCCGACCGGCTCGAGCGGGCCCGCGAGCAAGGCGCTGAGGTGATCAACTTCGACGGCGAGGATCCGATCGAGGCGGTTCGGCGACTGACCGGCGGCATCGGCGTGAACCGCGCGATCGACGCCGTTGGAGTAGACGCCGAGCGACCGCACCGCGGTCCCGCCGCCGAGCAGGAACGGGAGAAGGTTCGGAAGTTCGAGCAGGAGGTGAAGGAAGTGGCGCCCGAGACTCACCCGCGCGACGGCAACTGGGCCCCCGGCGATGGACCTTCACAGGTGCTGCAGTGGGCCGTGCTCGCGCTGGCTAAGGCGGGCACGCTCGCGATCATCGGGGTCTACCCGGAGACCGCGCGGTTCTTCCCGGTGGGGATCGCGATGAACCGCAACCTCACGCTCAAGATGGGCAACTGCAACCACCGGAAATATCTCCCGGAGCTGCTCGAGCTGGTGCAGGCGGGTGTGGTGGATCCCGCTGCGCTGCTCACCAAGCAGGAGCCGCTGCCGTCGGCCATCGAGGCGTACCGAGCGTTCGACAAACGGCAGCCCGGCTGGCTCAAGGTCGAGCTGCGTGCGGCCTGAGGGGCCGGGGCGGCATCGCCTATTTGACTTTGCCGCTGTCGCCCACCAGCGGAACTCCGTAGGTCTCGAGAATGCCGTGGATCTCGCCCCGGCGCCGCTCGAGCGCGCCCTGAAGCCGGTCCCGCATGGAGGTGTCTCCCCGCCGCACACCGGCGGCGATGTCGAACACGAACGGGAGCGACGGCTCGGCGCTCGGCTCGACCGGAGTGATGTCGAGCGGCACCGAGCTCCGGCGGGCGAAGTAGCCGGCGAGCGGCCCCCACGCGATGGCGACGTCGACTTCGCCCCGGGCCACCGCCGCGATCAACTCTGCCAGCGGGTTCGGCTTGGAGTAGTCGCCGTAGAGGCTGTAGCCAACCACGTTGGAGGCGAGCCCGCGCCGAGCCAGGGCCTGCGCCGGGGGCAGGTTGCCGTAGTCATCGCCTGCGAAGTAAACGCCGATGCGGAGGCGGTGGAGCACCGAGTCGTCCAGCGATCGGATATGGAGCCCGCGGTCCCGCCGGGTGACGAAAACGTAGGTCGACCGGTAGTAAGGCCTGGTCCGCATCACCCCGTCGAAGCTCGTGGGCATCCCCAGGATCACATCGCAACGGCCGAAGTTGAGTGTGTTTCGGACGAAGCCCTGCCGCTGGGGCCACCAGGTATAGCGGACCGCCAGCCCCAGATCGGCTGCGAGCACCGACGCGATCCGGTTCTCGAAGCCTTCACCCCGCTGGTTCGAGAATGGAAGGTTGTTCGGATCGGCGCACACCCGGAGCTCGCGGAGCGGGGCTACCGGCTCGCGGCGCGAAGCCGTGAGAGCCAATGCGATCAGCAGGCCCAGGGCAATCTCAAAGCGAAAAGACATAAAACATCCCGCCCATCGCCTAGCTGGAGGTTCCGAGGCAGCGCTGCAAAACGATGTTCGCAGTTGTAAGGCGAGAGGCGAGGCGTTTCCGTGACTGATGTCACCGGGGTCCCGCGATTCCTGGCCCAAATGCCGGCCGGCACTGCAGCGAACAGCTCGAGCTTTTGCTACAATGGGAGCATGTCGGACCGCGGTGGAACGGGCCTGAGCGCTCTGCCATTCTTGCCGTCCCGGACTACCATGGCCTCGTTGCGCGAGGCAGCGGGGCAGTGCCGTGGTTGTCCCCTTTACAAGAACGCAACTCAGACAGTATTCGGTAGCGGTCCGCTGTCCGCTCGGGTCGTGCTGGTCGGGGAGCAGCCGGGCAATGACGAGGACCTTCAGGGAAAACCCTTCGTCGGCCCGGCGGGGCGGATCCTGAACCAGGCTCTCGAGGCAGCCGGGATCGCCCGGACCGACGCCTACGTAACCAACGTCGTGAAGCACTTCAAGTGGACGCCGGTTGGGCCGCGCCGACTGCACAAGAAGCCGAGCGCCAGGGAAATCGGCGCCTGCCTACCGTGGCTGGAGAAGGAGCTGGAGCTGGTCAAACCGGACGTGCTGGTCTGTCTGGGAGCCACTGCGGCACAGGCACTGCTGGGGCGGCAGTTCAGAGTCTCGACGCAGCGGGGACGGGTCGTCTCCACGCCCCTGGCTCCGCACGCCGTGGCCACGATTCATCCTTCGTCCATCCTGCGGCAGCAAAGCGCCGAGGATCGCCGGCGCGAGATGGCGCATTTCACAGCCGACCTCGAGGTCGTTGCCGGCCTGTTGAATGGGAGGGGATAGATGCGGCGCTCCGACGGGTTCACCCTGATCGAGATGCTGGTCGTGCTGGTGCTGCTGGGGATGGCCGCGGCGGTCGCAGCCCCTGCCATCCGCTCGGTTCTCCCTAGGCATCCGGCCCTGAGCTCGCTGGTCCCCGCGGCTCGCGATGCCGCGGCCAGACGAGCTGAAACCGTCTACCTCCGGGTTGCTGAGTCGGGAGAGTGGCGGATGGAGGGAGCCGCGTCGTCGGGGGCCGGCCCACTTGCCACCGGGCGGGTGGACCCCTTTCCCGGCCTCCCCCTGACCTTGATCGTGTCACCGCTGGGTAACTGTGCGTTCGACCTGCGGAGCACGCAGGCAGCGCGTTCCATCCGGCTCGACACGCTCAGCTGCAAGATCGAGCGCCCGGCCGCGCCGTCGCAGCCGTAGGTGCTCTGCAGCTTATTCCGTCGACGCGTCCGTCAGAGCATCGACCAGGCGCTCGGCCGAATCCCAGAACCCGTCGTATCGAATTCCATGGATGAAGAAGGTTGGAGTCCCGTTCACTCCGCTGCGCACTCCGGTGGTGAAGTCTTCCCGCACCCTGGGCTGATAGACCCGATCCGCCAACTCCCGGGTCATGCGGTCAGTGTCCACTCCCGCTTCCGCCGCGTGGCGGATCAGCCCGTCGGGGTCGAGCTCATGCTGGTGGGTGAACAGTCGCTCGTGCAGGGCCCAGAACTTCCCCTGCGCCCCCGCGGCCTCGGCTGCTTCGGCGGCGGCTTCCGCGTGGGGATGGACCTCGCTCATGGGGAAATGCCGGAAGACGAAGCGCAGCCGCGGCCCGAGTTGCGCCTGCACTTCCCGCAGGATGTGAAAGGCGCGCCCGCAGTAGGGACACTCGTAGTCGCCGTATTCGACCAGGGTGATCGGTGCGTTTACCGGTCCGGCAATGTGATCTCGATCACCCACCGGAAGAACTAAGCGCGAAACTCCGGTTGCCATGCCCGCGGTCAGGCGGGCTGGGGTGCTGGGCCCATCGCTTCGAGCGCCTGCAGGATCCCATCTGCACCCGGATTTACGCCAATGGGTGAGACGTAGGACCACCGGATCACCCCTTCGCCGTCCACCAGGAACAGCGCGCGCTCGGCGATACCCTCGTCGGACCGGTAGACGCCGTAGGCCCGCGCAACTGCGCCTTTCGGCTCGAAATCCGCCAGCAGCGGGAAGCGCAGCCGGCGGCTGGACGCGAACGCATCGTGGCACCAGACGCCGTCGACCGAAATGCCGAGCAGGGCGGCGCGATGGCGCCGGAAGTCCGGCAGGATCTCGTTGTACAGCGCCAGCTGGTCGCCGCAGACAGGGCTCCAGTCGGCCGGGTAGAAAACCAGAATGACCGGCTGCCCCCGAAAGTCCCCAAGCGACAGGGTCTGATCGGGCGTGGAATGGAGCGAAAACTCCGGCGCCGTCGTGCCCGCCTGGAGTGCGCGGGTAGGCAGCCGAGCCGGCGCGCTCACAGCGCCCCCCGATGCCTGACACGATCGGTCGCTGCCTCGATTCGGACCCGGTAGGCTGCCGCCGACTCTCCGGCGTCTCGCACCGGAGGAACGAACGCCGGGTCCTCTGGTTCGCTCGAGCCGATCCGGTTGACCATCAGGTCGCCCCCCCGCGCCTCGACCACCTCTTCAAACCGCTCCACCGCGTCGAGCAGGTCGGCGATCTCTTCGTCGCCGTCCTGGGGGTGGGTCGGAATCCCGCGGTCGGCCAGGCGATCCACCGCCTCCAGCCGAGCCCGCTGCTGCTCTTCGGCCCGGTGCGGGTCAAGCAGCCGCTCCTGCTCCTCGTAGCCCTGCTCGTACCGCTCGCGCATGCGTTCTCCTATGGGTAGCCGGCAGTTGAAAGCGGCGCCGCAGCGCGGCCCGCCCAATCCCTAACCCTGGACCGGCTCGGCCCGGGCCGCTAGAACGATGTTGCTCGGGTGTGAAGTGGGGCTGGAAGAGAAGGTGGCGCGGTGTGCCAAATCACAGGCGCTTTCATTTCGCGCGCTGGAGCCGGCGGATCGTGCTCCGTACCTGGGCTTTGACCTCCTGGCAGGGCATGGCGCCGGGCTTGTGCTGGGTGGCGACTCCCCGATCGTTCGATTCCGCAACCAGGGTCACCAGCCGCTTGCGCTCGGCGCCCTGGATATGCTTCCGGTCCATCAGGTCGCGGAATGCGTGCAGGACCGGTGTGGTCTTGAGCTCGCACGCCGAAGCCATGCCTACGGTGAGCCCGGTCAGGCGAGCCGCGGCCCGCAGCGCGTCATCCTGTCCCACACGGGCCACGCCGGTGGCCAGGATGATGGCGCCAACGATCAGGGTGTGCATCCCGAACAATAGAAGGGCCTGGCCCTTCCGGCGAACCTATGGGGCCCAGTCCCGCGGTTGGAGCATCTCCATCAGTTCGGCTTCGAAAGAGCCCGGCTCGAAGACCGGCGCATACTCCCAGCTCGCCACTGGCGGAAGGCTCATGAGCACACTCTCGGCTCGGGCGTTGGTCTGAAGGCCGAACACGGTACCGCGGTCGTGCACCAGATTGAACTCGACGTACCGGCCGCGCCGGAACAGCTGAAAGCGTCGCTCCCGCTCGCCGGCGGCAAGCTTGCGGCGTTGCTCGACGATGGGCCCATAGGCCCGGGGCAGGACCCGGGCCACCTCGGTAGCGAACCCGAAGAGTTGCTCGAGACCGAGGCCGAAGTCCCCCGCCCGCAGATTGTCGAAGAAGATCCCGCCGACGCCACGCCGTTCGCCGCCCCGGTGTGCGTTCACGAAGTATTCGTCGCACCAGCGCTTGAACCGAGGATAGAACTCGGCATGGTGCCGCTCGCACAGCTCCCGCAGCGTCCGGTGAAAGTGGATCGCGTCATCGGGAAACGGATACGTCGGTGTGAGGTCGGTCCCGCCGCCGAGCCAGGCATCGACGACCTCACCGTCAGGTCTGGCGAGCTCGAAGTAGCGCACGTTGAGATGAACCGTCGGCACCATGGGGCTCCGGGGGTGAATCACCAGGCTCACTCCGGCCGCGAAGAATCGGCGCTGGTCGTCGGCCGGGGCGGCGGCGGCGCCGAGCCGCTGCTCCATGCCCGCCGGCAGCCGGCCCTCGACCACCGACCGGTTCACCCCGGCCTTCTCGAAGGTCAGGCCGTCCGCCAGGACCCGCGCCACGCCCCCGCCCCCGCCGGGCCGGTCCCAGCGATCCTCGCGGAACTGCCCGCCGCCATCGACCGTGGTGAAAAACGTCGTCATCTCGTCGTGCAGCGACTGCGCCCAGGCGGCGGCGTATTCGCGCCGGCTCGGCATCACACCCGCCATTCCTTGACCGTCTCCACGAACATGCGCGCGTGTGCCACCGGCACGTCCGGCAGGATCCCATGGCCCAGATTGGCGATGTGCCCCCGTCCGCCGAACGCGCGCAACATGGCCAGGGTGCGCTGATGGATCGCCGGAGGGGGAGCGTAGAGCCAGCAAGGATCCAGGTTGCCCTGGAGCGCGACCGGAAACGGTGCCGCCCGACGGTTCGCCGCAGCCGCCTCCGTTTGCCAGTCGACGCCGAGCACGTCGGCCCCGGTGACCCGGGCGATCTCTTCCAGGGCCCACCCGGCGCCCGGCGCGAATGCGATCACCGGCGCCCCCGCACCCTTTGCGATGTGGACCGCCTCGGCGAGATACGGCAGGGCGAAGGTGCGGAAATCCTCCGGCCCGAGCGCGCTGGCCCAGGAATCGAACAGCTGGACAACCTGGGCGCCGGCCGCAACCTGCGCACGAAGGAAGGCGCCGACCGTCTTGGCGAGCCGGCCGAGCAGTGCGTGCGCGCGCTCCGGAGCCTCAGCCAGGAGGCGCTTAGCCGTCGCGAAGCTCCTGGAAGCAGCACCCTCGATCATGTAGCTCGCGAGCGTCCACGGCGCGCCCGCAAACCCGATCAGCGGTACCCGGCCATCGAGCTCCCGGCGCGCCAGCCGGATGGCCTCGAGCACGTATCCGAGCCCCTCTTCGGGCACGACGGGACGGAGTCGGGCGAACTCAGCCGCGGTGCGCAGCGGGTCGTGAAATCGGGGTCCGGTGCCTTCGTCCACCGAGAGCTGCATTCCCATGGCCTGCGGCACCACCAGGATGTCGCTGAAGATGATCGCCGCATCGACGCCCAGGATATCCACCGGCTGGAGCGTCACCTGAACCGCCAGCTCGGGAGTACCCACCATGGTGAGAAAGTCGGTGTGCTCGCGGACCTTGCGGTATTCGGGGAGGTATCGGCCCGCCTGGCGCATCATCCACACGGGCGGGCGCTCGACCGCCTCGCGGCGGCAGGCGCGCAGGAGCAAATCGTTCATCGAGACTGTAGGTTAGCGACTCTTCACGAGGCCGCGTATGCGATCGGCGACGGCCTCCACCGTCGGGCGTCGGGCGACGCCGTCCGGCGCCCATCCGGCGGCGCGGGCGGCGGCCGCCGTCGTCGGGCCGATGGCCACGAGCGCGGGCCGCTCGTCCTTGGGAGACACTCGGGCGACCAGCGTGACGACTTTCGGGCTCGCCACCAGCAGTACGTCGGCCCCGGCCACAGCCCGGCGAATCGCGTCGGCCTCGGCCACGATGGAGCGGTAGCAGATCACTTCCTCCACGGTCACCCCCGCGGCCCGCAGCACGGCCGGCACGTCGTCCCGCCGCGTGTCACCGCAGGCGTAGAGCACCGGCGAGCCCACCCGCGCGGCGACCATGGCAGTGGCGAGCATCGCACCGGCGCCGGCGTCGATCGTGACCAGGCTCGATGGAGTATGCACCGGGTCGAACCGCTCGCGCAGCAGCGCCGCGGTGGAAGATCCAGTCGCCCAGGCTTCCTGGCCCCGCGGCGGGTTCACCCGGTGAAGCGACAAGCGGGACGCGAAGGCCTCCGCCGCGCGGGGGGACGTGAACGCCACCGCGCGAAACTCCGGTAACCGGAAGATCGCCCGGTCGACCGGCGCCCAATCCGCCGGCGGTCCGAACGACAGCAACGGCGCCTCCCGTACCAAGACGCCCTCCGCCCGAAGGATGCCGGCGAGCCCCGCCAGGGATCCTGTTGCCGTGGTGAGCACGACGGTAGGGACGCGACGTGGCATTAGGGCTCGGGAACCGGCTCGACCCGTACCTCTCGAACCGAGCGGAGAATCGCGTCTGCGCCTTCGGTGAGAAGCTGCTCGGCCAACGCCACGCCCAGCGCATCCGCTTCCGCCGCGCTCGCCGCCGGTCCGGCCCGTTCTCCCTCGACGCTGGTTTCACCGGTCAACGAGACTACCCGGCCCCGCAACCGCACGACCGGTCCATCCCTGGTGCGATCGATCGCGGCATGGGCGCCAACCGGTACCTGACAGCCTCCCTCGAGCCGGCGCAGGAAGCCTCGCTCGGCCGAGATCGCGAGCTCGGTGGCATCGTCGTGCAGCGCACGGCGAACCGCGGCCACGGCCGCTGCGTCGTCTGCCCGCACGGTCGCCGCCAGCGCGCCCTGGCCCGGCGCAGGCAGCATGAGATCGAAGGGGAGTCGCTGGCTGATCTGCCCTGCTAGACCCAGCCGCACGAGCCCCGCGGCAGCGAGCACGATGGCCGACCAGTCGCCGTTGCGCCCGAGCTTGGCGAGCCGAGTATCGACGTTGCCTCGAACGTCTGCGAGCCTCAGATCGGGACGGGCGTGGAGCAGCTGAGCCCGACGGCGCTGGCTGCTGGTGGCCACCGCCGCGCCGCGCGGCAACGTGGCCCACTCAAGCCCGTCGCGGGCCACCAGGGCGTCGCGGGGGTCCTCCCTGAGCCCCACCGCTCCGAGCGCGATCCCATCGGGCAACTCGGTCGGCAGATCCTTGAGCGAATGCACGGCGATGTCGATCCGACCCTCGAGAATGGCGTCGTCCAGCTGCTTGGTGAAGAAGGCGCGGCCGCCGATCCGCGCCAGCGGCACGTCATGCATCTCGTCCCCGGTGGTTCGCACCTCGATCCGTTCGGTGGCGTAGCCGTGCTGCGCGAGTCCCGCGCGCACCCGCTCCGTCTGCCACAGCGCGAGCGCGCTCGCGCGGGTACCGATGCGAAGGGGACGCTGGTTCACGGTCTCACAAATCTACCATATGATGAGTCGAACCGGTCTATTCCTGTGCCGTGACGGAGGGCGGAGTGGGGCTCGAGATCGAATCGGAGCGGTACCGGGTGCGGCGGGCCTGGGTCGAGCAGCACTTCGACCGAGGCGCGGCCACCGCCTGGGCCCAGCTGACCTCAGACGCGCGGGTGGGCTGGGTGCGGACCCACGTGCGTGCAGGCCGGGAGCGGATGCGCGCGACGATCGAGGCCTGGCTGCCGGCTGACCTCCACGGCCGGCGGGTGCTCGACGCCGGCTGCGGCACCGGTGCGCTGAGTGTGGAGCTCGCGCGCCGCGGCGCTCAGGTGGTCGCGGTGGATCTGGCCGGCAGGCTGGTCGAGGTCGCGCGCGAGCGAACCCCTCGCGAGCTGGCCGGATCGATCGACTTCAGGGTAGGCGACATGCTCGATGCGGCGTTGGGAACCTTCGATCATGCCGTTGCACTGGATTCGCTGATTCATTACACCGCCGACGACGTGGTCGGCGCGCTGGCTGCATTGGCGCCTCGGGTCCGGCGCTCGCTGCTCTTCACGTTCGTCCCGCACACGCCGCTCCTTGCGGTTGCCCGCGCACTGGGCCGGCTGTTGCCGCGAGCCGACCGGCCTCCGGCGGTCGAACCGGTGCCGGAGCCTCGGCTGCGGGCGCTGCTCGCCGCTGAGCGGCGGCTTTCGGCCTGGCGGCCGGACCGCTGCGCCGAGGTGAGGGGAGCGTTTTATCGCTCCCAGGCGCTGGAGCTCCTCAGTGACGCAGCGACGCCGGCCGCCTGGAACAGAGCATGAGGTGCGTGCATTGGGTCACAGCGAGGTCTGAGCCCGGTCTTTACGGTATTTCGCGCGTGAACAGCTCCAGACCGGGATACGAAAGCGGGGGCGGGGGAGTCAGGGTCCCTTCGAGGGCGTCCATTCGAGGAGCGCGCCCGGTTGAACGCCGAAAAATTTGCCGAGTGTGATGCCGCGCTGCCATGAGCTCGTGAACCCGGAGCCGGACCATGTGACCTTACCGGTGAAGTCGCGCTGGCTACTGCATATAGCCTTGCGATATGCAGCGGCACAGTATAGCCTACCCGTGCACGACCGGCCAGCCCGAACGCAGCGTCGTGCCCACTCAGATTACTCCGCCCCACTCCTGGGACTCAGCGATTCGAGTGCGCACCTCGTGCAGGAAGGTGCCTCGTAGTGCACACGCGCCCTCCACAGACCGCCTCCGCCCTCCACGGGCGTCAACGCACCATCGGCATCCTCGACCTCGTCACCAAGAGCGCCCGCAACAGTATGTACGGGCGGCTCATGAATGCGAACCTCGCCAGCATCATGCCCCAGGTCCTGGGCGTCTGGTGCGAGGAGGCGGGGCATCGCGTCCACTATGTCTGTTACACCGGCATCGAGAACCTGCTGGAGGAGCTGCCCGCCGATCTGGACATCCTGTTTATCGGCGCGTTCACCCAGGCGGCCCAGCTCGCGTATGCCTTGAGCAACCTGTTCCAACAGCGCGGCGCGATCACCGCGCTCGGCGGGCCCCACGCCCGCTGCTATCCGGAAGATGCCCAGCGTTACTTCGACTATGTCCTCGGGTTCACCGACCGGAGCGTCGTCCAGGAGGTGCTGGCCGAGTGCGCGCCGCACCGGCCGGCCGGACGCAGCCTGGCAGCGGCCCGCCAGCCCTCTGACCTGCCGACCCTCGCCGCGCGCTGGAAGTTCGTGGAGGCTACGCTCGCCAAGGCGCCCGCGATCAAGATCGTGCCGATGATCGGGAGCCTCGGCTGCCCCTACACCTGCAGCTTCTGCATCGACTCGACCGTCGACTATCAGCCGCTCGGATTCGGCCAGCTCACCGAGGACCTCAAGTTCCTGCTCACCAAGGTCCGGCGCCCCATCGTGGCATGGCACGATCCCAATTTCGGGGTTCGGTTCGACGACTACATGGACGCGATCGAGGCGGCCGGCCCGTTGGGCAGCATTCGGCACATCGCCGAGAGCAGCCTCTCGCTCCTGTCGGAAGCGCACCTGGCGCGAATGCGGAAGAATGGGTTTCAGGCCCTGTTGCCGGGCATCGAGTCCTGGTTCGATCTGGGCAACAAGTCCAAGACCCGGCTGCGCGGCATGGAGAAGGTGCGTCAGGTATCCGAGCACGTGAACATGATCCTGCGCTACGTGCCCTACATCCAGACCAACTTCGTGCTGGGGCTCGACAGCGACGAGGGGCCCGAACCGTTCGAGTTCACCAAGCGCTTTCTCGATCTCGCGCCGGGTGCGTTTCCGGCCTACTCGTTGCTGTCCGCGTTCGGCCGGGCCGCCCCGCTCAATCTCGAATATCAGCGCGCCGGGCGGGTACTCCCCTTCCCCTTCACGTTCCTGAACAACAACCACGCCATGAACGTCCGCCCGGCCAACTATCGCTGGGAGGACTTTTATGACAACCTGGTTGATCTGACCGCCTATTCGTTCTCCGGGCGGGCGATCGCGCGCCGGTTTGCCGCGACCGGAGGAGCGATCCCCCGCTGGATGAACTTGCTACGGGCAATGTCGTCGGAAGGGTGGGGCCGGACCAAATATCACCGGACGATCCGGCGCCTGCTGGACACCGACCCCGAAGTGCGCAACTTCCTCGAGACCGGGGGCGGTCGGCTGCCGGCTTTCTATGCGGGCCGCATCGAGCAGGATCTCGGCGACCTGCGCGAGTTCCTCCCGGCCGGCAGTGTCATGCACGACCCCAATGCGTACCTCAAGAGCGTCGAGAGCGGGGCGGCGGTCGCCCAGCTGCAACGCGGCCGCCACCGGACCCACCCGGCGGTCGCGGAGGTGCCCGGGAGCGCCGCGACCTCTCTCTGACCGGGCCCCCGCTTCGCCCGGTCAGCGGATCTCCACCAGCTCCAACGCGAAGGTGAGATCCTCGCCCGCCAGCGGGTGGTTGGCGTCCAGGATCACGGCGTCGCCGGCCACCTCCTGCACCGTCACCCGGAACGCCTCTCCGCCTCGGGTCATCTGAAGCTGCTGCCCGGGGGCAGGCTGGATGTCGTCGGGAAACTGGTCGCGTCCTACCGTCACCGTCAGCTCGTTTCGGTGGGGGCCATAGGCGTCCTCAGCGGCTACCGTAACCGTCTTCTCCTCGCCGACCTGCATCCCGGTGACGGCATCGTTGACGCCCGTGATGACCTGGCCCTTCCCGAGAACAAACTCCAGCGGCTCACCGCCGCGCGACGAATCGAACACGGTGCCATCGCCGAGGGTGCCCGTGTAGTGTACGCGGACGGTGTCGCCTGGTTTCGCCTGTTGCATTGCGCCTTTCTCCTCGCCTTCAAGGTGAGCACGGCCCTGCCGCTCCAACGGAGCTTGTCACAAGCAACGGCCGGAACCGACCCGAGCGCCAGTGCAAAGATCACAATGGCCGAAACAATCGCGCCCCGAACCCGTGCGGGTGGCGGCCATCACGCGGTGCCGGTGCGACGAGTGCGCCGCCGTCTGTGCCGCCGGGATGCTATGCCTTAGAGGCACCATGAATCCGTGACTTCGGTTTCTTGCGGCGAAGCCCGCGCCAACGCTACACTGGCAGCAGACCCAAGCAGGTGCAGTGAGGCGCAAGATTAAGGCGGAGCTCGGAAGCAGAGAGGTGGACAATGTCCGACAAGCCTGAGTCCGACAAGCCTGAAATCACAGCGTTGCAAACGTGGATTCTGCGAGCCCAACGCGAGATCCTTCTCAAGGACGCTGCGAGCTGCGGCGAGCCCGCACCCAAACCCGCTCTCCGCACCGCGTGAGCGCAAACCAGCCGGCCCCCAGTTGGGGGCCGGCTCTTTTTTAGCTAGCCACCTCAGTTCCCTTGCGAGAGGCTCGTGGCCGTACGCGGCGGCCGGATGCCCGGTATGTTGAGCCGAACGCGGTATATGCTCGAGCGAGCCGTGAGATAGAGCGTTCGCCCGTCCTCGTCGCCCCAGGCAAAGTTGTGCGGGTGGTCCGGCAGGACCAGCGTCCCCAGGTGCTTCCCTTCCGGCGAGAGCACCCAGACTCCCCGCGGGCCAGAGAGGTACACGTTGCCGGACTGATCCACCTTGAGGCCGTCCAGCGCGTCCTCGCCGCCTTCCTTCGTCAGATCGGCAAACAGCCGCCCGTTCTGGAGGGTGCAGTCGGGGTTGACCTCGTAGCGCATGACCACTTTGCGCTTCAGGTTCCAGTTGTCCACGTACAGGTATTTCTCGTCCGGGGAGAGGGCCAGCCCGTTGGGCCCGTCCAGGTCGGTGCTCACCAGCCTGGTCTCGCCTCCATTCACGCAATAGACCCCGCTGAACGGCAGCTCCTTCCGAGCGTCGTCGAAGGCTCTCGGCAACCCGAACGGCGGGTCGGTGAAGAAGAGGGCGCCGTCCGAGCGATACACCAGATCGTTGGGGCTGTTGAGGCGCTTGCCTTCGTATCGATCGGCCAGCACCGTCAGGTTGCCTGGTCGCTCGATTCGGACCACCCGCCGATTCCCGTGCTCGTTGATTGTGAGCCGTCCGTCCGCGTCGAGCGTGAGGCCGTTGGATCCTGGCTGGCCATACTCGCCGACATCGACGCCGGTGTAGCCGCTCTTGGATCGGAAGACCGAGACCTGGCCATCGGGACTCCAGCGGTAGATCGTGTTCGCGTTGGGGTCGCTGAAGAGGAGATACCCGCCCTCCGGCACCCAAACCGGCCCCTCCGTAAACAGAAAGCCCTCCGCGACCCGCTCGAACTTGGGATTCCGAGGTACGATCGCGTCGAGCGCCGGGTCGCGTCGCTCCACCGTTCCCTTGACCGGGACGATGCGGCCCTGATCTTCCGGCCGATAAAACTCGAGCGTCGCAGAGCGTACCCAGATGAAGTTGGTGGGCGGATTGGAGAGTGGCCCGTTGGCGGTGAATACGGCCAGTGTGACCTTCTGACCTGGCTTCAGGTTTCGCAGGACGACGCGATTAGGCGCGTTGAAGCCCTTGATGAAGTTGGACCCCGCCTGGCCCAGGGTGACCGGGAATCTTCCATCCACCCACACCTCGGCGTAGTCGTCCACCACGATCTCGAACACTGCTGTCGCACCCGTCGGGTCGAAGGAGCCGATTCGCTCGGGAATCGTCAATCGAAGCCGATACCAGGCGAAGCTGAGCTTGCCGTTGGTCCGCCGCTGCTCGAGCGCCGGCGGCGAAATGACCTGCCAGGCGGAGTCGTCGAAGTCGGTGGCCCCTGCGTGCGGAGCGATGTCGAGGGTCTTGTTGGATGCGCCGCTCGCCCGCAGGTCCGGCCCGACGTCACGATTCTCCGCTTCCACCACCGTCGCCGGAGCGAACCGCCACTCGGCCTGCACCACCCGGGCGCCCTCCTCGGTGCGCAGATCTGCGATCGCAACCGGCCGGCCCGTCGCGGGGGCGTCGGTGGTTACCTGCGCCCGGGCGGCGCCGGGCGCTAAGCCCAACGCCGTCAGCATGGCGAGTCGCAGGGCGTTCACCGGGAGGCCCATGTGGTCCCCCCGAGGTCCGCTCGTACCTTCACCACGTAGTAGGTGAACGGTCCCTTGACCTCCTTGAACCAGTGCGGCGTCCCGTTGGGGACGGTGATCACGTCGCCCTTGACCAGCTGGCGGGTGTCGCCGCCGGCGATCGACGCGCCCCGGACCTCGTTGGGCTCGATCGTCTTCCCGTCCACCACGGTCCCGCCGGTCACGAAGCTGGCTGATCCGCCCAGGACGTAGATCACGTCGGTGTCGAGGGTGTGCACCTCTGCCATCCCCGCCTTCTCGCGCCGGCTGGCGTGCACCATGTAGTTCCGGCCTTCGCTCCCGTCGAGCAGCACGGCGCCCTTGCCGAAGGCGGCGGCCACGTCCTTGCTCGCGAAGTAGCTCACCTTCGTGTCCGCCGCGGCCGAGCTGCGATTGGCGATTGCAGCCAGCCCCGCCATCGCGAGCTCGTCGTCCTCCTGTGCGCTCGCTGCTCCGCTCACGCCGACCCCGCCCACGATCTGCCCGTCCACCACGATGGGGTGGCCCCCCATCAGCGGGGTGAAGTCGTCGAGCGCGATCATTGGCGTCCTGCCGTTCCTGATGACGTCTTCGAAGACCTTGGTGGGCCGCTTGAACAGCACTGCAGTCCGAGCCTTGCCGGCGGAGATCGTGGCACCCGCCGCGAAGGTGTTGTCGATCCGGTCCAGCGCGATGAGGTTGGCGCCTTCGTCCACCACCGCGATGACTCCGGTGGTGTTGCGCTTCTTGGCCTCAGCCAGCGCGCCGGCGATCACCCGCCGCGCGCCCTCGAGCGTGAGACCCTTCTTGTCCGCAACCTGGGCTTGCAGCGTCCCAGTCACCCCGACCAGAACCAACGCCGCGAGCAGGCCGCGCTGTGCCCGACGCATGACTGCCTCCTTGTCCCGAGTCATGCCGCCGGTAACGCTGCGTTGAGTGGAGAGGTTCCAGAGTATCAGCGGAGTGAGGGACCGGCGCCGCCCAGGTGAAGTCCCAGCCGGTCGCCGGCCGCGAGGCCGGAGATGATGGCGTCGCCGAGGCTGACGCCGAACCGGTAGCTGCCCGCGAGCGCAAGCCCCGGGTTGGCGCCCTCCACCTCGTCCAAAAGGTCCAGCCATCGCTGATAGCCGACCACGTATTGCGGTATGGCGCGCGGCCAGACGCTAACCTGGCTGAAGACGGGATCGCCGAACGCGCCCAGCAGCTCGGTCAGCTCCTCCCGGACCAGCGCGATCAGTGCGTCCGCCCCGAGTTGGACCAGCTCCGGCCGCCCGGCGCCGCCGACGAAGCTGGTAAGCGTCACGTGACCGTCCGGAGCTCGACCGGGGAACAGGCTGGACGAGAACAGTGTGCCTAGCACCCGGCGGCGCTCCACCGCGGGCACGAGAACGCCGAAGCCGTCGAGCGGGTGGGCCACCGCACCGCGAGGAAACCCGAGCACCACACTGGCAACCGGCGCGTGTGGTATCGCCGCGACCTCCCGGAGTCGCTCAGCTCGATCGCAATCGAAGGCCACCTCCCCCAGCGCATAGGCCGGAGCTGCGAACGCCACCCCCTGGTACGCCTCACTCCCATGGTCGGTCGTGACCGCCCAGCCAGACCCCTCGCGCCCGATGCGCCGCACGGGGCTGGCGGTGCAGATCCGGTCTCCCAATCGCTGGGCGAGAGCCTCCGTCAGCTCGCCGATCCCGTTGGGGAACGACACGATCCGGCCGGCCATGCCGCCGGCTCGACCGCGCCGTGCCGCTCGCGCCTGCGCCAGCAGGCCGGAGACAACGGAGCCATGCTCCTGTTCCAGCGCATAGAGCCTCCCGAGCGCGTGACGGACGGACAGCGCCTCGGCATCGCCGGCGTACACCCCGGCGGCGAACGGCGCCGCTACGTAGGTCAGCGGCTCAGGTCCGAAGCGGCGGCCGACGAAGGCTGCGATGCTCTCGTCGATGGCCGGATCGCTGGGGGGGATGAACGGCTCCCGGAGCAGCCTGAGCTTGGCCCCCGGTGAGAGGACAGGAGATGTCAGGAGCTCGATCGGAGATAGCGGGAGGGGTACCAACCGTGCGTCGCGGACGATGTATCGCTTGCGTGCCGCCGGGCTTGCTTCGAGCAGGCGCTCGGCCAGTCCAAGCTCGGTGAACAGGGCGGCTGCAGCGGGCTTGGGCGCGGCCAGGGAGTTGGGACCGGTCTCAGCGAGAAAACCGTTCCGGCGCTGGGTCCCTGCGACTCCGCCGATCTTGGGCGCCGCTTCGTAGACAGTAGGCTCGAAGCCCAGGGTCTGCAGCCGGTACGCGGCGGCGAGCCCGGTGACCCCCCCGCCTACGACTGCCACTTTCATGCTCTAGCGGAATGCGTGGGTGAGCGCCTCCTCGAGCACCTCGAGCTCCGCCTCGCCGTGCGCCGCCGACGTAAACGCTGCCTCGAAGGCAGACGGCGGCAGATACACGCCGGCATCGAGCATCGCGTGGAAGAAGCGGCTGAACGCAGCCCGGTCGGTCGCCTTCGCGCCGGCGTAGTCGTGCACCGGCTGATCGGTGAAGAAAGGCGTGAGCATGGTCCCCACCCGCTGCACGGTGAGCGGGACGCCGGCCGAGTGGGCCGCCCGGCCGACAGCGTCCGCGGCGCGAGCCGCCCATCGTTCCGCCCGCTGCCAGATGCCGGGATCCGCGAGAATGTCCAGCGTGGCGATGCCGGCCGCCATGGCGAGTGGATTTCCCGAGAGGGTGCCCGCCTGATACACCGGGCCGGCCGGCGCGACCTGCTCCATCAGATCGCGACGCCCGCCGTAAGCCGCCGCCGGCAAGCCTCCGCCCAGGACCTTGCCGAGACAGGTGAGATCGGGCGTGATCCCGTACAACGCTTGCGCGCCGCGAGGATGCACCCGCCAGCCGGTCATCACCTCGTCGAACACGAGCAGCGCCTCGTGCCGCTTCGTGATTTCGCGAAGGCCCTCGAGGAAGCCGGGACGGGGAGGCACCACCCCCATGTTGCCCGCCACCGGCTCGACCAGCACCGCCGCAACACCGTCGCGGCGCGCGGCAAAGAGCCGCTCCACCGCGTCCAGGTCGTTGTAGGCGGCCACCAGCGTGTCGGCCACCGTGGAGGGCGGAACGCCCGGCGAGTCCGGCAACCCGAGAGTTGCGACCCCGGAGCCCGCCGAAGCAAGCAGCGCATCCGCATGGCCGTGGTAGCAGCCGTCGAACTTGACGATCGCCCGGCGACCGGTGGCAGCACGCGCCAGCCGCACTGCGCTCATGACGGCTTCAGTGCCCGAGCTCACGAACCGGAGCATCTCCACCGAGGGGAACGTCGCGACCACCCGCTCCGCCAGGCGAAGCTCGAGCTCGCTGGGCGCGCCGAACGTGGTGCCCAGGGCGGCTGCAGCCGAGATAGCGGCCACTACGCCGGGATGGGCATGACCCAGGATGAGCGGACCCCAGGAGAGCACGAGATCCACGTACCGGTTGTCGTCGGCGTCCACGACCAGGGACCCTTCACCCCGGACTATGAAGCGCGGGGTCCCGCCGACGCTCTTGAATGCCCGCACGGGACTGCTGACGCCACCGGGCATGAGCCGGGCCGCCTCCGCGAACAATGAGGCCGAGCGCTCCGCCGACGGAGAGATCACCTTGAGCCGGGTCACGCGCTTGCCTCCGGCTCACTGAGCCAGCGAGCGACATCCTTGGCGTGGTAGCTGATGATGGCGTCAGCCCCGGCTCGGCGCATCCCGGTGAGCGCCTCGAGAACGGCACGCCGTTCGTCGATCCAGCCCTGCTGGGCGGCGGCTTTCACCATCGCGTACTCGCCGCTCACGTTGTAGGCCACGAGCGGCAAGCTGGTCCGCTCCCGCACTGCCCGGATCACGTCCAGATACGCCAGCGCAGGCTTCACCATCAGGAAATCGGCGCCTTCAGCTTCGTCCAGGCCGGCCTCGAGCACTGCCTCGCGCACGTTGGCCGGATCCATCTGATACTGTCGCCGGTCGCCGAAGGCGGGCGCGCTGTCCGCCGCCTCACGGAAGGGCCCATAGAAGGCGCTGGCATACTTGACCGCATAGCTGAGCACCGACCGATCCTGGAACCCTGCCGAGTCGAGCGCCGACCGGATCGCCTTCACCATCCCGTCCATCATGCCGCTGGGCGCGACGATGTCCGCTCCCGCCTCGGCATGGCTCACGGCAACCCGACCGAGGATCTCCAAGGTGGCATCGTTGTCCACCGCGCCGTCTTTGACGATGCCGCAATGGCCGTGGCTGGTGTACTCGCAACAGCACACGTCGGTGATGAGGAGGAGGCGGGGGTGCCGTGTGCGAAGCCGTCGCAGCGCCCGCTGCACGATTCCGTCAGCCGCAAAGTTCTCACTCCCAACCTCGTCCTTTGAGGCGGGCAGGCCGAACAGAATGAGCGCCGGGATCCGCAGCTCCTCCAGCTGGTCGGCCTCCTGATCCAGCCGGCCATCGACCGAGAGCTGGAAAACCCCTGGCATCGAGGATATCTCGTGGGCGAGGTCCGCCCCGTGGACCACAAAGGCCGGCGCGATCAGATGCTCGGCGGCAAGCGTCGTCTCGCGGGACAGGCGGCGCAGCGCCGGGGTGCGGCGGCGGCGGCGGGGTCGGATCTGGGGAAAGGAACTCACGGTTGCGCGAGGCTCGGGACGCGGGTGCAGTGGGCGATGGGACGGGAAAGGTATGGACCCGGAAGACCGGGTACAAGCCAATGGCTGGCCGAGACTTGTCCCGAGGTGTCCGGTGCGAAGCAGCAGCACCGTAGCCGTGACAGACTGCCGCCGCCCTCGCGGCACGTATAGTCTTTGCATACGCCCATGAAGAAACCGGGGTGTGGCCGGAATTGTTGAGCAGCATACCTGTCCGGCTCGCGAATCGCAGCGATCGACAGGCCGCTACTCGCACGCAGGGGTCGTATGCGCTTTTCCTCCGTCGTCTTGCTGGTTGCGACCGCGCTTGCTGCGGCCGGTTGCGCTGCGTCTGGCCGGCGGCCGGCGCTGCTGCGGCCCCGGCCAGTAGAACCGGCCACCGCCATTGTAAACGCCACCTTATGGGACGGCACCGGTCGCGGTCCCGTGGCCCATGCAGTCACCCTCGTGAAGGGCGAGCGGATTCTCTGTGCCGGCGGCGTGGGGGAGTGCGCGATCTCGCGGGACGCGCGCGTCATCGATGCGCGTGGGGGATGGCTGATACCCGGTCTGATCGACACACACGTCCATCTGCTCTTCCTCCGGCGCGGCAGTGCGAGCGAAGACCTCGGCAACGATCTGAAGGATCTGCTGGCCCAGGGCGTCACGACGGTCCGCGACATGGGAACCAATCCCAAGGAGCTCCTGAGCCGCACCCACGGATTGGGCGTCACTCCGCGGGTCTACGCCATGCAGCTGGTGGCCGGTTTCCGCTTCTTCTACGGCCGCGAGGCGGTTCCGACCAGCGACGGGACTGTCGCCTATCGCCTGCCGCAGGCGCAGATCATGGAGATGCGGGGCTGGACACCCATGATGTTCGCCCGCGATGACGACGCCGACTCCCTTGCCGCTGTGGCTCGTGCCACCGGCGCGATCGGGCTCAAGCTGTACGGCTACCTGGATTCGGCCTCGGTCCGCAGGTTGACGGCCGCCGCGCACCGAGCCGGGATGTCGGCCTGGGGGCACGCCTGGGTGCAGCCCGCCAACGCCCGGGACCAGGTCCTCGCGGGGGAGGATGGCGTGGTGCACGCCTCGCTCTTCGTCGGTGAGCTGTTGGCGGCGGAAACGCGCGACAGCCTGCTCGCCAGCACGGCAATTCTTCAGGAGGGGGCCCGCGAGGCCACACCGGAGGCCGCGCTTGACCCGCGCATCGGCCAGACGCTCGACAGCATGGCCCGCCGAGGGACCTTCCTCGAGCCCACCCTCGACGTCACTCTCCGGAGCGTCTCGCACTTCGACGCGGAGCACGCCGAGCACCCCTCCCTTCCCGAGCAATACGCCCGGGCGGTGGTGGGATTCAGCATGGCTCTCACCCGGGAAGCGGCAAAGCGCGGCGTCAAACTCACCGCCGGCACCGACCACGTGGCCTACGGGCCGGTGCGCGACCGCGCATCGTTGACCAGCGAGCTCCGGCTCCTGGTCGACTCGATTGGGCTCTCGCCGGAGCAGGCCCTCACCGCCGCCACCCGGAACGCCGCTGTTGCCATCGGCGGCGAGGCTGCCCGATCGGTCGGCACGATCGAAGCGGGACGATTCGCGGATCTCCTCCTGCTCGATAAGAGTCCGCTCGAGAACATCGCCAACCTGGATCAGGTGCAATGGGTCATGCAGGGAGGACGTCTGTGGCGGCCGTGGCAGCTGCGGAGCGGCATTGCTGGGCGGACGGGCGGACAGGCGGACGGGCGGACCGAAGCTGATAAGGCCTGGGGCGAGGAAACGGTGCTCACCCATCCCTAGGAGTTAGTGTCCGGCCGTCCGCCTGTCCGCCCGTCCGCCTATCCGCCTGCCCGCCTTCGATCGGGAGGTCGAGACGCTCCGCCCACTCGGTCCACGCGCCGGTGTAGATCCGCACGTCGGGATAGCCCAGGAGATAGCGCAGCGCAAAGAAGACATGGCTCGCTTCGGTGGTGCTGTTGCAGTAGAGGATGAGCCGCTTGTCGGGGGTGATGCCCTGCGCCGCATAGCTGGCCCCGAGCGCATCGATGGGCTTCCAGACCCGCCCGAACCCCTCCTGCTCCAGATCGTCCTGCCAATAGTGATTGATCGCGCCCGGGATGTGCCCGTGGCGCATCTGGGCGCCGGCCTCGCCCGAGAACTGGTCCGGCGGGCGCGCGTCCACCAGCACCGCGTCGTGCCGCGCCA
>JBIOTT010000296.1:0-2167 GCA_044866195.1 Gemmatimonadales bacterium | reverse complement strand
GCTCCGGGGCGAGAAGCCGGATCGCGACCTCGCGCGTTCGGTTGAGGTTGGGTTGAGCCTTCGGGCCGACAATGAGCTGAACCCTTCGACCTTCGCCGCCCGGGTGACCGCGGCGACCAGGGCGGATCTGCACGGGTGCGTCACGGCGGCACTTGCTGCACTGGCCGGCCCGCTGCATGGGGGCCATGCGCTTGCCGTGTACCGGCTGCTGGAAGAGATCGGAACGCCAGACCGGGTCGCTCCGGTGGCCGACGCCCGGCTGGGATCGGGCAAGGCCTTCCCCGGCTTCGGCCACCCGGTCTACCGCGGTGAGGATCCGCGGACTGCCCCCATGCGCCGAGCGGCGGAGGCCGCAGCCGACGCGGCGGCCGACCAGGTCTGGTTCGAGCTTGCGCAGGCGGTAGAGGCCCGGGTCCGGGCGGCGACCGGACAATACGCCAACGTAGATTTCTATCTTGCTCCGCTCTATCGCGCCGCGGGAATTCCGCCCGAGCTGTTTGCCGCCGTATTCGCGGTGGCGCGTATTCCCGGCTGGCTCGCGCACGTATTGGAACAGCAGGCCCAGGAGGGGCTCATCCGGCCCCGCGCGGCCTACGTCGGACCGAGGCGGCAGGAGTACGTTTCCCTCCGCCGCCGGTAACCCTCTTCGGAGGTAGAGCGGCTGCCATGCCTTTCGAGACCACCGTCGCGGCCACGGCACCGGCCGCATTCGAGACTCCGCTGCTCGGGGTCGCCATCCCCCAGGGTACCACCCTTCCCGCATCACTCGGCGAGCTCGACCGCGTCACCGGTGGGGCCCTCGGGCGGCTCTACGCTGCCGGCGACTTTGCCGGCAAGCGGGACGAAACCGCCGTCCTCTATCCTCAAGGCCCGGCGGGCCGCATCGTGCTGGTGGGATTGGGCCAGATCGAAGCGGCAGGGCAGCCGGACGTGCGCCGCGCCGCCGCCATCGTAGCCAAGCGGGCCCGGAGCCTCGGCGCGCCATCGGGCGCCTTTCATCTCGCCGCCGAGGGTCGCGGTGCGCTCCCGCCCCGCGATCTCGGTCAGTTCGCAGCCGAGGGCCTGGCGCAAGGCGCCTGGATCTTCACCGACATGAAGAAGCCGCCCGAAGACCAGAAGCCGCTGTTGGAGCGCTTCACCATCCTGGCGCCCGAGGCGACCGCGGAGGTCGAGGCAGGCCATCGGGTGGGCACCGCCATCGGTGCGGGCCAGATGTTCACGCGGGGGCTTCAGGTCCTGCCGGGCAACCACTGCACCCCGACGTTCCTGGGGAACACCGCAGAGGAGCTGGCGCAGCGCTACGGGTTTGCTGTGACCGTGCTCGATAAGGCGGGGATCGTGCGCGAGAAGATGGGCGCGCTTCTCTCGATCGCCCAGGGAAGCGCGGAAGAGCCGCGGTTCATCGCGCTCGAATACAATGGCGCGGACGCGAAGCCGGTGGTGCTGGTGGGGAAGGGGGTAACCTTCGACTCCGGCGGCATCTCGATCAAGCCGGCCCAGAACATGGAGGACATGAAGTTCGACATGTCGGGCGCCGCCGCCGTGCTGGGAACGTTCGAGATGCTGGGGCGGCTCAAGCCCAAGGTGCACGTGGTCGGTCTGATTCCGTCCACCGAGAACATGCCCTCGGGAAGCGCGGTGAAGCCGGGTGACGTGATCACCAGCCATTTCGGAAAGACCATCGAGATGATCACCACCGATGCCGAAGGCCGCCTGATCCGGTGCGACGCTCTGTCCTACGCGCGGCGCTACCAGCCGAGCGCGGTGGTGGACATCGCGACGCTCACCGGCGCGATCGTGGTCGCGCTGGGTCATACCGCCTCCGGGCTCATGGGCAACGACGACGCCCTGGTCGAAGAGGTTCGTACCGCCGGCGAACGCGCCGGCGAGCGGGCCTGGCCGCTGCCGATGTGGGACGACTACCGCGACCTCATGAAGTCCGACATCGCCGACGTGAAGAATGCGGGTGGCCGCCCCGCCGGCAGCATCTCGGCCGGCTGGTTTCTGCGGGAGTTCGTCGACGGGTTCGCCTGGGCTCACCTCGACGTCGCGGGCACAGCCTACATCGAGCGGGAGGAACCGGGACGGGTCAAAGGCCCGACCGGGATAGGGGTGCGGTTGTTCAGCGAATTCGTGCTGAAGCGAAGCAAGGCGTGAACAGTAAACA
>JBIOTT010000295.1:0-3161 GCA_044866195.1 Gemmatimonadales bacterium | reverse complement strand
TGATCCTCCGGCACCCAGTCAAGCAACGAGGGGGGCATCAAAAACACCTGCTCACGCAGCATTCGGGTAAGCGTTCAGTCCCCGCTCAGGCGAGCGTGGGGAGTGGGTCGCCGCGGGTGTGGGCGCCAAGTAGTTGGCGCATGTAAGTGAACATCGAGCGGGCTTGGAGGCGGCAGGTGACCGAGACCGACAGCGCGCGTTCGATGAACCGCTCGCCCTCGTCGGATTGGGTGCCGTGCGAGAGCTTGCGGTAGATCACGGGCCGCGGAGCGCGCGCTCGGCTGAGTTGTTGGTCGGCTCGACTCCCTCGACGGTGACGAACGTCCACAGCGCCGGCCAGAGCTTGAGCAGGTTGTTGGCGAACCGGCGGTGTTGGCGGTTGCGCATGCTCTTGCGCGCGGCGTGCTCGAGCAGCTTGCGCAGCTGGTCCTGGATCGGCTTCATCTCCCGGATCAGGCGCGCTCGGTCCTGGTGCTCGCAGAAGCCGTGCCAGACCTTGAACAGCCGCTTGGTCAGCGCAAGCCCGGCGGTGCCGAACTCCTTCTGCTCGGCCAGCCCCTCGGAGTGTTTGAAGAAATCGCGCTTGAGGTGCTCCCAGCACGCCTGGCGCGATTCGGCATCGATCAGGTCGTATGCCCACCAGCGGTCCGAGCCGACGATCCCCCCAAAGTCCTTGCCGATCAACTCCTGTAGGCGGTCGCGGTGGCGGTCCTCCATGATCTTGAAAATCGCCGCCTCGGGCGTGGTTGCGGTCCACATCGTGCGCGGGTCGGCGTCGGTGTACCAGCCGGTCTCATCGACGTTGACCGCCGGCGATGCGAGCACCTTTGAGACCGGCGCCTCGTGCGGCTCTTCAAGCGCGGCCGAGGCGCGCTGGCAGATCGCATCGACCGCGCCCGTCGACATCCCGAGCCCGAACAGCTCCCACGCCAACTCCGGCATGTCGCGGCGCGAGACCCGATTACGGGCGGTCAGCGTTACCACCGCCGCCTGCACGCCTGTCCCGAACGGCGAGCCCGCAACCACCGCGGGCAGCTTGCCCGCGGTGTGCCCGCCGCAGCCCGGGCAGCGCAAATGGTGGGTGCGATGCTCGGTGTAGATGACCGCGATCGGCGGCAGCTCCGCCACCTGGTGGCGCCCGAACCGCTCCCCCGGCGTCCTCTCGTCCTCCTGAAACGCCCGCCCGCAGCCGCCGCACGCCTCCGGATAGTGGTGGAGGATCTCATCGACCTGGTCCTCGGGCAACAGCTTGCGACCCGAACCCTTGTGGCCCGGCTGGCCGCCCGGCTTGCGCTTCTCGCCCTCCCGCTTGGCCCACGCCTTCGCCTTCGCCCGCGCCACCGCCCGCCGCTCAGCGCGCGTCTTCGGCGGGTCCTGCGAGGGAGGCTGCGACGAGTTCCGCGAATCCCTGCGCGACCGCTCCTCTAACCGGCCGATCCGCTCCCGCAGCTCGGCGAGCTGATCGAACAACCCCACCACCAGCTCCCGCGCCGGCTCCCCGCCCGCAAGCGCGATCCGCTCCGCATCCTCTCGCCCCAGCCGCACGCACCATAACTACGCCCCCGACGCAAAAAGCCCTGCAAAACGACAGGTCGCAAGAACACAGTCAGGGGACTGAACGCTTA
The DNA here is from genome assembly GCA_044866195.1 of Gemmatimonadales bacterium. GTDB lineage: Bacteria > Gemmatimonadota > Gemmatimonadetes > Gemmatimonadales > GWC2-71-9 > DASQPE01. Next base: position 1,536 of record JBIOTT010000295.1, on the reverse strand, counting down.
CGGTTTCTACGTTCGATAGCTCGGTGTCGATCATCAGTTAGGGGGCAATTGGGGGGCATTTCCTGCAACCGGACAAACACTCGGATAGGCGCTGAAGGATTCGAAACCTCCGACCTTCTGCATGGCAAGCAGAGCCTTGAAGAGCGAAGAGCGCGAAGAAATGCCTGCAACGAAACGGATTCCGGCCCGCGAGCGGCTCTCGTGGAAGTCCGGGCATTCACGCCGATTACCGGGGGTTTAGGCACCGAATGGGCACCCGAGATGAGCACACAGCCCAGAACTCAGTGCGCCGGTGGGCGGCGACGGCAAGCGGCGGGTGCCCGCTGTCGAGTCCCCGGAGACCTAGAGCCAGCATGGGGCGGATGGGCGGACCCCTCACACCCCTGCGCGGCCGGTGCGGATCGCAGAAAATCTGACCTCTCGACGCGGCGGCGTGGTGCCGAGGTGGGCTCGATTGGTAGATAGGGCACCCAACCAGGAGACACCGGATGACGAGTGACAAGTCCGAGGCTCTGCTTCAAGCGGTTGCAATGGCTCAGGCCGTTGACGAGCCGATCGACCTCGATTCTCTCGCGGACGAGCTCTCGACTAGCGTTGAGACGATTCGGTTCGAGCTGGACCAACTTCAGGGCATGGGCTTGATTTCCCTCATGGCCGAGGAGGAGCCCCCGCGGCTGCAGCACGCCGGGAGTCAATGGCTTGCGTGCAAGGGCGAGTGGAGCCATGACGTGCTGCATTTCCTGCCGGTCTACATCGACGACCTTTACGCGCGCCAAGCCCTCATCCACGGCAGCATTGTGCTGGTGGACGAGTTCCGTCATCAGCTGCTGAGAGGCAACGGCGTCGAGCACGCGCGCGAGCAGCTCGTGCCACCCGCCTTCGCGGAGGCCGTCGACGAAGCGATCGCGCTGGACCTCTTCGCCGCGGCGGTCGCGCTCATGGCACGACTCTCGGGCGACAGTCCGGCGGGCTGCCTGGCCGAGGAGATCATCGCGGTGGGGCTTCTCAACGAGGCCAAAGCTCAACTCGAGATGGGCGTCGACAACGGCGACATCAGCGAAGAGGAGGCCGAGCACGCCCGCGGCGAGCTTCGTGGCCTCTTCGAGCTGTTCCAGGACGACGACGTGCTGGACCTGTTCGAGATGTCGGAGCCCGCCGACGCCGCACTGGCCGGACATGACCCGATCAAGCAGCACCTCGGTGTCGTGGACCAGCGCATCGAGGCCTGGTTTCAGCCCTTCGGCGGAATTGCGCTGGCCGGCTATCTGCACGAGACGAAAGAGACGCGGGGAGGATGACATCAGCCCCGCCGACCACGGCTTGGCGCGTGACTGCAGTAGCGTCCCGCGGGCTCATAACCCGAAGGTCGCGGGTTCGAATCCCGCCCCCGCTATTGGGAGGTCTTCACCTTTGACCTCCGTTGATGTTCACGTTTGGGCCGGACGTCGGCGCGGGCGGCGGTGGGGCCGCCGATGGCGTCGTGGTCGGGCAAGCGGAGCGGACCTCGGCGGCGCTGAACTGGCCGTCCGGGGCTGC
>JBIOTT010000294.1:0-2455 GCA_044866195.1 Gemmatimonadales bacterium | reverse complement strand
ACAACGCCGTCGCGGAGACGTTCTTCGCGACGCTGACCAAGGAGAGGCTGCTCCACGACGCCCCGAAGCAAGGATGGGCGACGCGCGCCGAGCTGCGCTCGGCGATCTTCGAGTACGTGGAGGGCTTCGTGCGCCACGAGGCGCTGTTGGATCGGGCGGGGTGTGAGGCCCCGCCGCCGGGCTGTCGCAGCGGCCCGGTGAAGCTGAGGGCAGTCTGATCTCGGAGCTGCGGGAGAGGACGGGAGCGGCCCTGACAACGCTGCGGCGCGTGGGGACTGTCGGACCATGCGGGCGCGGTTAGCAAGGTGGACGTAGGCGTAACTCGAGTGAACCAGTGGTGGAACCCCCTCAAGCGACGAGAACCGGCTCAAACCCGACGGATATGGGCCGGGCCGTGGTGCGCGGTGAGCCCGTGAACCCGGGCGAGCCGACCGGCGGTGACCGTGAAGGTTGGTCGTCGGCGGTCCGCGGCGTGATTCTGCGATGCGATCGCCGTGGCAGGCCCACAGGGGAAAAGCTGGGCGCCCGACCCACCAACCGAACAGCAGTGAACGTGGGAACCGTGCCGGTGTCGGCCTTCTCCCCTGCCGGGGACGGGTCAGGCGCAGCGTCCGCTGAGGGCACCGGGCGGGGCGGAGTCTCCGTAGTAGTCGGCGCCGGGGAAAGCCCGGCACATGGCGAAGGGAGACAGTGGGCTTGCGGGCCTGTGACTGGAAGGCGAGGAGGTCGTCGTTGAACAGCGGCGCGTCGTGGCCAACGCTCGAACGAGCAGAGGCGCGAGTACTCGGGATCCAGCGCAAACTGCACCGGTGGGCCCAGGAAGATCAGGACCGGAGATTCAAGGATCTCCACAACCTCGTCAGCGACCCGGCCACGCTGGTCGTGGCCTGGCATCGGGTGAGAGCCAATCGAGGGTCACGCACGGCCGGCGTCGACGGGACCAGCGCCCGCGACGTCGAGCAGGCCGGCGTGGTGTCGTTTCTGTCCGGGCTGCGGCAGCAACTCCGAGACGGCAGCTACCGGCCGACGCCGGTCAGAGAACGCACGATTCCCAAGCGCGGCGGCAAGGTCCGTCGGCTGGGGATCGCGACGATCCGCGACCGTGTCGTCCAGGCCGCCCTCAAGCTGGTGATCGAGCCGGTGTTTGAGGCCGATTTCCAGCCGTGCTCGTTCGGGTTTCGGCCGGGACGCCGAGCCCAGGACGCGATCGCCGAGGTGCACCACTTCACCAGCCGCTCCTATGAGTGGATCGTGGAGGCCGACATCACGGCGTGCTTCGATGAGCTCAAGCACTCGGCCGTTCTCGGTCGCGTGCAGCGGCGCATCGCAGACAAACGCGTGCTGGCGCTCGTGAAGGCGTTCCTGAAGGCCGGGATCGTGACCGAACTCGGCAGCCTCAGACGCACGGTCACCGGCACCCCGCAGGGCGGGATCGCCTCGCCGCTGCTGGCCAACATCGCGCTCTCGGCGCTGGACGAGCATTTCGCTCGGGCCTGGGAGTCGATGGGGATCGGCTGGCAACGACAGCTACGACGACGCCAAGGCAAGGCCAACTACCGGCTGATCCGCTACGCCGATGACTTCATCATCTGCGTCGCGGGCGACCGCGGCCACGCCGAAGCTCTCGTCGAGGAGACCGCGCGCGTGCTCGCACCGCTCGGGCTCAGGCTCTCCGGTGAGAAGACCCGCGTCACCCACATCGACGAGGGCATCGACTTCCTCGGCTGGCGGATCAAACGCCAGCGCCAACGCGGAGGCGATGGCCGCCGCCACGTATACACCTACCCGACCAAGCGCTCGCTCGCGAGCGTCAAGGCCAAGGTCAGGCAACTCACGCGCGGCAGCACCAACCAGACGCTCGGCCAGCTCGTGCACCGGCTCAACCCGGTACTGCGCGGCTGGTGCTCCTACTTTCGCCACGGCGCCTGCAAGCAGACCTTCAACTACCTCCGCGCCTTCGTGTGGCGACGGGTCGTTGCCTGGCTGCGCCGCAAGTACCCGAAGCGAACCTGGGGCTGGCTGCTTGACCGCTACCTGCTCAGGTGGTGGCCAACCGACGGCACCGTCGTGCTCTTCAACCCCGGCTCGGTGCGGATCACCCGCTACCGCTGGCGCGGCCAGAAGATCCCGACCCCGTGGGAAATCGGGACGCTCACTCACTATGACGCGTCCCTCGGCCTCGAGCACCTGCAACTCCTGCTCGACCTGTGACCACAGGCATCGCTCATGGAGAGCCGGATGCGGGGGAACTCGCACGTCCGGTTCGGCGGGCGGCGGCGAGGAAACCACCGGCCGGAAGACCGGAACTGGCGCTTCGCCGCCGACCCATCTACAACCCGACCCGGCTGCACTCGACGCTGGGGATGCGCTCCCCGGCCGAGTATGAGGCCGACCACGCCGCCGGCGACCCCGACGGCCTCGCGCGCACGGGCACGGGCGTGGGCGCGCGCGAAAA
>JBIOTT010000293.1:0-4256 GCA_044866195.1 Gemmatimonadales bacterium | reverse complement strand
GCGCGAAGTGCGGGGTGTCGAGCTCCTGAGCACCAAAGAAAAACTCATGGCCGGCCTACCCAATTTTGCGACCTACTTCGGCCGCGATATGCTGATGACCGCGCTCATGATGCGGCCCATCTGGTCCGAGGCGATGTCGGAGCATGTGATCGCGAGCGTGCTGCGCAAGCTGGGTCCGGCCGGAGACGTGAGTCATGAGGAGGCGCTGGCAGGGCAAGCCATTCGCGAGAACGCTGCGGTGTACGACTCGCTGGTCGCCCAGTACTTCCGGGCCGCGAGAAGCGGCCGGCCGGAGCGGGCGGACAGCGCGCTCGGGCGCGCTCGCGAGGTGCTCCAGAATCTGCAGGCGACCCGCGAGAACTATTACATGCGGGACGACGAGTTCCAGCTCCCGGTGCTCGCGGCGCGCTATCTCGGCGACACGGCGGTGGCCCCCGAGCGCAAGCGGGCGTTCCTGCTCGATTCGTCGGGCGGCGGTGGGTCGCGGCTGGCGCTGCTGCTGCGTGAGATGGCCCTGGTCGCGAGCGAGACTCGGCCCTACGTGGAGGACCCCCGGCCCACCAACCTGGTCAGCTTCCCCAAGCGCGATTCAGTCCACTGGCGGTCCGCCAGCTGGCGCGACAGCGATGCCGGCTACGCCGGCGGTCGCTTTGCAATGGACATCAACGCCATCTGGGCCGGAGAGGCCTTGGAATCCATCGCGGCGATTCTGGCGGCCCTGCCCACCATCGGGCTCAACCCGCAGGCGCTCGATTCACTCGCGCCCGGGATCGGCGGCACGCCGCTGGGCGAATACCTCCGGGACTCGTCCTCGCTCCGCCGCGCCATCGGCGTGTGGAGCGGAGCCCGGCGCCACTTTGCGGTCGCGCTTGGGCCGCGCGACATCGAGCAGCGGATCCGCGCGAAGCTGGCCTGGCTCCCCCGAGCCGAGCGAGAGTATTGGCAGACCGCCATGAAGGCGGCAGGAGAGGTGCGCGACTCGCTCGTCTTCCTGGCGCTGGCGCTCGATGGCGAGGGTCGCCCGATTCCGGTACTCAACACCGATCCGGCCACGGAGCTGTTCCTCCGCAGCTTCACCCCCGGTGGTCGGGTCGACCCGGCGAGCCGGCAGGCTGTCCTGGTGGATCTTGCGCCCTTTGTTCGCCCGTACCCGGTAGGGCTTCTGGTGGACCGCCTCGGGCCGCTGGTGGCGAACGATGCCTACGCGTCGCCCCGCATCTGGGAGCGATTCGGCCAGGATGCGTACCACTCCCCCCGCGTCATCTGGGGGCGAGAGGTGAATCTCCTTTTCCTCGGCCTCGCGAATCAGATCTCGGGTGTGGCGGACACGGCCGGGCGATCGGCCGACCCCAGGCGCGCAGCCTACCTCGGCACCCTCGACCAAGCCCTTCGACGCACCCTCGGCGCGGTGAAGGCATCGGGGCTCGAGCATAACGAGCTGTGGAGCTACCGGATTGCCCAGGGACGTCTGCTGCCGATCCGGTATGGAACCAGTTCCGATGTCCAGCTCTGGAATGGGACCGACCTCGCGGTGCAGTTCGGACTCTGGCGGCTGCACGCCCGATGACTAGCCGCCCCCTGTGAGCCAGCCCACGCCACAAGGGGCCGCGGGTCACAGCAGGTTGGGCGCCATGGAGGGTAGGGTCAACCTATGGCGCTCATTCCGGGGCGCCTGATGGGCGTGGAACCCAGAACGGAGGTTTGAGGTCATGCGCATCTACTCTCGATGCATCACCCTGGGCGCGACCGCTGGTCTCCTGATGCTGGGTGGGGTCTCTGTGCTCGTTGCCCAACAACAGGAGCCGCGCGACACAGGCACGGAGACCGGTGCGGTGACGGCCACCGACACGGCGGCCGACACCACCGTGCAGCCAAGCGCAACCAGGGACACCGGCGGGGCGGGCGTGAGCGCGGATACGGGCCAGAGCGGCCTGCAGACTGACAGCGCGCTCAAGGCCAAGCCGGGAGTGCAGACCGGCCCCGCCAAGGGCGATACCGGAACCGCCCGGGCGACCGACACGATGACCCAGCCGAGCGGCGAGGTCCGGAAGAAAGGGGCGAAGGGCTACCACCACACCGGCGCGCCCAGCGACACGGCGCTCCACGCGAAACCGGGGACCCAGACTGGCAAGACGTCGGGCGACAGCGCCACCGCCCCGCCCGACAGCACGCGGTAGCAGGTCTCTGCGAACCCAGCGAAGCGAAGCGATGGCCCCCGGGCTCGGGTCCGGGGGCGTCGTTTGTGCCAATCGATAGCGGGGAGGATGCTAATGACCGGACTCAGAAAGTCGGCCGACACGGCCGTCAAACGGGTGAAGACGACAGCCAAGCAGGCCCGGACCGAAGTGGAGCACGCAGGCAGCCAGGCGAAGGCGCAGGCAGTAAAGCTGGCCGACAAGGTCTCCGGCCGCGAGAAGAGCCGCAAAAGAAGGAAGAAGCGGGCCGCGGTGGCCATCGCGGGGGTTACGGCTGCAGCCGTTGCGACCGGCATTACGGTAGCTCAGGTGCGCAAGCGGAAGAAGCGCAAGCGGCTGATCTAGCAGGGTTCCTTACGCAGGACCGGAGGTTCAATGCGTCCGCTGTCTCTGATTGGCGTGGTACTACTCGTGCTGGGCGCGTTCGTGTTGTTCCGGGGGTTGACCTACACATCCAAGCGCGACGTCGTGAAACTGGGAGATCTCAGGGCCAGCGTTGACGAGGAGCACAGGGTGCCCGCCTGGGTCGGCGGGCTGGCGCTGGCCGCCGGCCTCGGGCTGGTGGTGCTCGGGGTCTCCAAGCGGCCCTGACGCCGCGCGCCCGTGGCCGAGTCGATCCGCGATCTGCTGTTCGGCGGCCCGACGGCGCGGGGAATGGTCGAGACGATCACGCCCCGGCGCACGTTCGAGGATGTCGTACTGCCGCCCGACACAGTCGCGGCGCTCGACCACGCGTTGCAGGTCATCCGGAAACACGATCTTCTGTTCGAACAGTGGGGCCTGGGGGAGCGCCACACCTCGGGCCTCGGGCTCGCCTTTCATTTCGCCGGGCCACCGGGGACCGGAAAAACCATCTGCGCCGAGGCGTTGGCCCACGCCCTCGGCCGGCAACTGCTGGTGGTGCGCTACACGGAGCTCGAGTCGCGCTGGGTGGGGCAGACGGGCAAGCATGTGGCCACGGTCTTCCGCGCGGCCGAGCGCCAGGGCGCCGTGCTCTTCTTCGACGAGGCCGACGCCATCGCCGGACGCCGGTTCACCATCCCGTCCGTGGGCTACGAGCGCGAGGCCAATGCGATCGTCGACGTGCTGCTGCGGGAGCTGGAGCACTTCGACGGTATCGTCATCTTTGCCAGCAATCTGGCCGCGAGCATGGACCCCGCGTTCGAGCGCCGAATCGGCACCCACATTCTCTTCCGCCTTCCCGGGGTCGAAGACCGGGAGAAGATCTGGCGGGTCCAGATCCACCCCCAGAAAACTCCGTTGGCTGACGATGTGGACTTTCGGGCCCTGGCCGAGCAGTTCCCGAGGAGTGGCGGCGACATCAGGAACGCGGTGCTCAAAGGAGCGCAGCTCGCTACGCTCGAGCCGGTGCCCGATGCCGAGAAGCGGATTCACCAACGCCATTTCGAGCAGGGCATGCGGGATGTGATGGCGGCGGCCGACGTGATGGCGCAGTCCCTGTTCGCGGAGGCCCCGGCGCTCCTCGGCGCCCGGGGTGGCCTGCTGGAGGAGATGGCCGAGGCGCAGGCCCGGCTGCACGGCGAGCTGGGACGGGAAGTGGGGCGGCTCATGCTGGTGGCCGTGGCCGCGCTGGTGGTGGCGGTCGGGGCGCTGGTGGTCGCGCTGGCGAAATAGGCCGGCGGCCCGGGGGCCTTGCGCTTTGCTGTCTCCGGCTGCACGCTGTGGGCATACTCAGACCAGCTGAGGTCGACCATGTCCAACGCCCTGCGGGAAGCACGGCTGCGGGAGCAGTACGTCGGGCTGTACCCGGGTCTCACGCCCGGCACCTGGCTGCCCGCGCGAGAGGTGGCCGAGCACATCGTAGACCTGGTGCGGCGGGAACGGGGCCGCCTCGGGGTTCACGGCCGCGTCCTGGCCGACGAGCACTTCGACTTTCGCGGCGGCGAGAGCGGCGGCGAGCGGCGGAGCCCTAATCAGCGGCGCGAAGATCGGGGAGCCTGACCATGTACTTCAAGCAGCTCCTCGACGAGCGCTGCGGTTGCGCGTCGTACCTGCTCGCGTCACGATCGACGGGTCGACGACGGCAGCCTCGTGCGACTT
>JBIOTT010000292.1:0-3023 GCA_044866195.1 Gemmatimonadales bacterium | reverse complement strand
GCGGCGGGCCGCCCGATCGTGGCGACCGACTTGCCCGCCCACCGGGCCCTGTTGGACGAGAGCCGCGCCGTGCTGACCGAGCCTACTGCAGCCGGTCTGGCGGGAGCGATTGCCGATCTGCTGCGGGACCGACTGCGGGCCGCGCAGCTGGCACGCTCCGCCCAAGCCTACGCGGCGACCAATCTGGGGTGGAAGCGCTTCGTCGCCACGGTGAACGCGGTCTACGAGGAGGTCGGCAGCCCCGCTCCGGTGCCCGCCACGGAGTAAGATGGACCCGTCCCGTCGCGTCTCCGTAATCATCCCGGCGCACAACGAGGTGACATTCATCCCCCGGGTCATCCGCGCGGTGCTCGCCCAGAGGCCGGCCGAGGCGGAGCTCGAGGTGATTGTGGTCGACGACGGCTCGGCCGACGGCACGCCCCAGGCTGCCCGCGCGGCGGGAGCGCGGGTGCTCGAGCTCGCGGGAACCGGCGGCAACCCCGCCGCGGCGCGGAATCGGGGTGCGGCGGCGGCCGGCGGTGATCCGCTGATTTTTCTCGACGCCGACTGCATCCCCGGCGAGGGGTGGCTGGCTGCGATCCTGGCCGCCCACGAGCGCGGGGCGACGGTCGTGGGCGGCGCGCTCGACCTCCCGCCGGGCCTGCCGGCAACGGCCCGCTGCGACTATTACTGCGGCTGGTATCTGGTCCATTCGCGGCGGCCGGCCGGCCCGGTGCCGCACCACCCCCCGCCCAACCTGAGCGTTCGTCGTGCCGCCTTCCTCGGCACCCAGGGCTTTACCGAGCGCCAGCCACTCTCCTACACCAACGAAGAGCGCGAGTGGCAGGCCGAGCTCCAGCGGAACGGCCACCGGATGGACTTCGAACCGAAGGCGGTCGCGTACCACTATAACCGCCCGGGTTTCCGAAACCTGCTGCGCCGGAACTATCGGTGGGCGTACACGGCTATCGAGAGCAAGTCCCAGACGGGGGCCGCCCGATTTTCCTGGATCTATCGCCATCCGCGGCTCTTGATCGCGGCCAGCCTGCCGCTGGCGTTCGCGCATACCGCGTTCATTCTCGGCTGCTGGGTGCGGGCAGGCCGGCTCGAGCCGCTGCTGATGGCGCCCGCGGTGTTGGCATCGCGGCTGGCCTACGCCGCCGGGATGGCCGTCGGCGGGCTGCAGTGGCTGCGACGCCGCCACGCGCCCGCGACCTATCAACCCCGGTGGCGGTGACCCCGGATCGCGCTATCGTACAGGCAATGCCCGACCGCGCGATCGCGACCGGCCCGGTCTCGCCGCCAATTGTGCACATCGGCCCGCGGGCCCACAGTTGGCGAGCCCTCGGTCTGCGCCAGATCGTTGCGTACCACGAGCTGCTGTATTTCCTCGTGCTGCGGCTGGTCAAGCTCCGCTACAAGCAAACCTTCTTCGGTGCAGCGTGGGCGGTGCTGCAGCCGCTGCTGGCGATGGCGGCGTTCACGCTGGTGTTCGGGCGGCTCGCGCGGCTGCCGTCGGACGGACTTCCCTATGCCGTGTTCGCGTACACGGCGCTGGTGCCGTGGACCTACTTTGCGAACACGCTCACCCAGGCGAGCAACAGTCTGGTAGACAATGAGCGCATGCTGACCAAGGTCTACTTCCCACGCGCTCTCCTGCCGCTCGCGCCGGTCATCGGGGGGCTGCTCGACCTCGCAATCGGCGTCCTGGTCCTGTTTGGCCTGCTCGCCGTGTACGGGGTGCCACCGTCGGCGAACATCTGGGCGCTGCCGGCATTCGTCCTGCTCGCGGCGGTGACGGCGTTTGCCGTGGGGCTCTGGCTCTCGGCGCTCAACGTGCGCTACCGGGACGTCCGCCATGCCGTGCCCTTTCTGGTGCAGTTCTGGCTGTTCGTGACCCCGGTGGCCTATTCGAGCGGCCTGGTGCCGCTTCGCTGGCGCGCGTGGTACGGCCTCAACCCGATGGTGGGCGTGGTAGACGGATTCCGCTGGGCGCTGCTCGGCCGGCCGGAGCTGCCGGCTGCGGCAGCGATGTCCGCGCTGGCGGTCCTCGTGCTCCTGCTGGGCGGGCTCAGCTATTTCCGCCGCACCGAGCATACCTTCTCGGACATCATCTGAGCGTGAGCGACCAAGCAGTCCGGGCCGACGGCCTGAGCAAGCACTACCGTCTGGCGCAGCCAGCGCGATACGGCTCCCTTCGCGAGTCGCTGAGCGAAGGCGCCGGGTCGCTATGGCGGCGTCTGCTCGGCGTCCGGCCGGGCGTCACGGGCGACGGTGGATTCTGGGCGCTGCGCGATGTCTCGTTCGACGTGGCGGTGGGCGAGGTGGTGGGGATCATCGGGCGGAATGGCGCCGGCAAGAGCACGCTGCTCAAGATACTCTCCCGCATCACGGAGCCGACCTCGGGTCGGGCGGAGATCCGGGGGCGGGTCGGATCCCTGCTCGAGGTGGGGACCGGCTTTCACCCCGAGCTCACCGGGCGGGAGAACATTTACATGAACGGCGCAGTGCTCGGGATGCGAAAGGCGGAGATCGTCCGCAAGTTCGACGAAATAGTCGCCTTCGCCGACATCGGCCCCTTCCTGGATACGCCGGTCAAGCGGTACTCGAGCGGGATGCAGGTGCGGCTCGCGTTTGCCGTCGCGGCCCATCTGGAGCCCGAGGTGCTGATCGTCGATGAGGTGCTGGCGGTCGGGGACGCCGAATTTCAGAGGAAGTGTCTCGGCAAAATGCGCGACGTGTCGCGCGGCGGGGGGCGCACCGTGCTCTTCGTGAGCCACAGCATGGACGCGGTGCAGCGCCTCTGCGCCCGGACTGTGCTGCTCGAGCGGGGGCGCGCCGTGGCGGTCGGCGAAACCCGGTCGGTCGTAGCGGAGTATCTGCTGCGTACCCAGGCGCCCTCGGCGCCGGGTGCGTGGATCGACGTCTCCCGGGCGGAGCGGTCAGGCAGCGGCGTGGTACGCTTCGTCGCGGTGCAGTCTCGAAGCGACCTGGACGAAGCGGGCGGCCAGCCGTACCCGGACGGCCCGCTCACGATCGGCGCC
>JBIOTT010000291.1:0-2413 GCA_044866195.1 Gemmatimonadales bacterium | reverse complement strand
ACACCCAGATAGACCTCTTGAATCTCGAAGGGACCGAGCGATGAAGCTGCACTTCGCAGGCGCTCCGGAGATCGCCACCACCCGCGCCCACGTCTGGCGCCGGCTCATGGATCCGAACTTCGTCGCCCAATCGGCCCCCGGAGTGGAATCGGTGGAGACCATCGACCCGACCCACTTCAAGGTGATCTCCGCCTTTGGCGTCGGCGCGATCAAGCTGCGCTTTGCGCTCAACGTCGAGTTGACCGACGTGGTCGAACCCGACCATGCGACCATGCGGGCGCGGGGGAAGGCGCCGGGCTCGAACGTCGACGTGACCGCCAACCTCCGGCTCGAGGATGCAGCGCCCGGGCGGGTTCGGCTCAAGTGGGCGGCGGACAGCGACGTGAGCGGAACCGTCGCGAGCGTGGGCGCTCGGCTGCTCGAGGGCACGGCACGGAAGCTCACCGAAGCGTTCTGGACCGATTTCGCCCGCCGCGTCCAGGCGGACGCGACGTAGTGCGCGTCGCCCGGCTCACGCCCGCAGCGCTCTCCGGCCAGGCTGTGCCGGATCTCGTCGGAGCCGTCCTGCTCGAGCCGGTCCGGTTCGCCGGGGAGTCGATCCCCAAAGGACGACAGCTCGACCGCGACGCCGCAGCTCGCCTGGTCGCCGCTGCCGCCGACGGCTCGCTGGCCCGATCGGTCAAAATCGCGTGGCCCGACCAGGACGACGTCCACGAAGACGCAGCGGCATCCCGGCTGGCGCAGGCTGTCGGGGGTGCCGGTGTGGAGCTTCGGCCGGCCCGGCAAAGCCGGCTCGACCTGGCAGCGGCGTGGGACGGCGTGCTCCACCTGCGGACCGAGCCGCTGCGGCGCCTCAACGCGATCGATCCACTCGAGGTCTTCACCCTTTTTCACGGCCAGGCGGTGGCCCGCGGGCAAGTGGTCTGCTCGGTGAAAGTGGCTCCTCACCTGCTGCCGGGGGCCAAGCTGCTCGAGGGCCTGCGCATCGCCAAGGCCGAAGGGCCCATCGTCGAAGTGCGGCCCTACCGGCCGATGAGAGTCGGCGCGCTGGCGCTCCAGGCCATCACTCCGGAAGCGCTCGCCCGGTTCGAGGCCGGCGCTCGGGCCAAAGTGGAGGCCCTCGGCGGCACCTTCGAGGGCGCGATCGTCGTGCCGGACGACGATCCTGAGCGGGCGGAGGTGGGAGCCCGGGACGGCCTGAATGCACTGGTAAGAGAGCGCGGACTCCCGCTGGTGCTGGTGGGAGGAGTGTCGGCCGGCGACCCCCTCTCCCCATTCTACGCGGCGCTCGAGCATCTGGGTGGGACGGTGCTGCGCCGAGGGGTGCCGGCACACCCGGGCTCGATGATCTGGCTCGCGCGGCTCGACCGCAGCCAGATCCTCGGCCTTCCCCAGTGCGGCATGTTCAGTCTCGCCACCGCGGCCGATCTGGTGCTCCCGCGGCTGCTCACCGGTGAGATGCTCACCGCCGAGACCCTGGCGGACCTTGCCCATGGAGGGCTCCTGGGAAAGGAAATGCGGTTCAGGATGCCGGGGTATGCAAGGGAGCTGGAAGCGCCGGAGGAAGGGTGAAACCCGGCACCCCCGTTCACCGTTTACCGTTTACCGTTCACGCAGTTATGACAGCGCCGACCATCGACGAACTCCAGGCCTGTTTTGCCGCCCACGGCTACATCGCCGACCGCGACCTGGCGACCGCCGTCTTCCTCTCGCTCGAGCTGGGACGGCCACTCTTGCTCGAGGGCGAGGCCGGCGTCGGCAAGACCGAAGTCGCGCGCACGCTGGGGCTCGCCCTCGACGCGGAGCTCATCCGGCTCCAATGCTATGAGGGCATCGACGTCAGCACCGCGGTGTACGAGTGGGATTATCCGCGCCAGATGCTGGAAATCCGATTGCTGGAGGCGCGGGGAGAAGCCAAATCAGCCGCGACCCGCGACATCTTCAGCGAGGAGTTTCTCATTCGCCGGCCACTGCTGCGCGCGCTGGAGCCGAAGGTCATCGCCCCGGTGCTTCTGATCGATGAGGTCGACCGGGCCGACGAGGAGTTCGAGGCGTTCCTGCTGGAGCTGTTGAGCGACTTCGCGGTGACGATCCCCGAGATCGGCACCCTCCGGGCGGAGCGGCCGCCCCGAGTGGTGCTCACCAGCAACCGCACTCGCGAGGTACACGACGCGCTCAAGCGCCGCTGCCTGTATCATTGGATCGACTATCCCACCGCCGAGCGGGAGCTCGCGATCGTGCACGCCCGCCTCCCCAAGACCCCGGAAGCGCTGGCCCGCGAAGTAGTCGATTTCGTACAGCGGCTCCGCTCGGCGGATCTCACCAAGGTGCCGGGCGTGGCCGAGACCCTCGACTGGGCGGCGGCATTGGTGGCGCTCGGGGCTCAGCAGCTGACAGCGGAGCAGGTGGACCA
>JBIOTT010000290.1:0-5911 GCA_044866195.1 Gemmatimonadales bacterium | reverse complement strand
AAACCAGTAGCAGAGGCGCGACGACCAGAGCGCCCATCGCGTCGCCCAACCACCACACGAACCAGATCCGGTGAAAGGCCGACCACGGATAGACTCCGCCAAGGCACAGGCTGATCATGCCGATCGTGGCACTGATGATCGTGCTGAGGAGCGCCGCGAGGCCAACGAGGCTCAACACATGGCGGAGCCGCTCGAGGGAGTGATGGAATCCGGAGCGACGGAGGAGCCACGCGCCGGCGACAGCTTCCAGAGCGTTCCCTGTCGCGATCCCGGCTGCCGCCGCCAGGGGCCCGTCGGCCGTGGCGTTTGCGAGAAGAGCCGCGATCCAGACGGCGGGCCAGACGCGATATCCGAAGAGTAGCACCGCGGTGAGGGCAATGCCCGTGGGTGGCCAGACCGCTGTCACCTGCGGCGTTCCAACCGCCATCGTGAACCCCAGCTTCGCGGCGCCAAAGTAGATCGCCGCAATGGCCGGCAGAAGCAGGTGGAACGGGATCACCGGAAGGGTCACGATCGAAGCCCGACGAACCGTCTGCGTGAGCCGCTCAACATCGCCGACCGCGAGGGCGGTGGTTCAGCACGTCATCACGTTGCTCGGGATCGACCGGCTTCAGAAGATGCGCGTCGAAGCCAGCCTCACACGCCCGGCGGCGGTCCTCGGGCAGACTGCGGCCAGCAGCATCGAGCCGGCGCACAAGGGTGTCACGGCCCCGCGCCGATGAACGGGCTTCATGATTCGGACGGCAAACGAGCGCAACCGACGGCACTGGTCAGGGGAACGGATTTCGCGAATGCGCGCCGATGTGGGCACAAGCGGGCCGACAGACCCCACACCGACACCCAGACTCTCGCCATGAGGGCGAGGACATCGAAGGGTTACCCAGGGTACCGTCGGTACCATGCCCCTCCCTTCCTGCCCAGCCGGGCCGGAGGTTCGGTCGAGGCATGGCCTGACTCTACGCCAGGGCCTGAATGCCGTCAAGCTATCCTCGGTCCGTGGCGGCCCGCATGCCGCGCCGGGCGCCGCTCGCGCCCCGGCCGGGAGTCTCCGCCGCGTCCTGGCGACGCCCGCCCTCTGGCCGTTCACCCTGGCTCTGCTCGCCGCCCTTCGCGGGCTACTTCAGCTTCCTCACCCTCCTGCCGGCCTTCCTGATCCGGCAGCTCGGCGCAGGGGAGGCGGAGGGCGGCCTCGTCACCAGCCTGGTGACGCCCGGGACGATCGTCGCCTGGCCGCTCTCGACTGGGAACACGCCCGCCCGCGAGTTCCACTTCAAGCTCGCCGCGGTCGCGGAGCCACCCTCCGAAGCGGTATGATCCGAACTCCTCAGCCGGGGGGTCGCTCGCCCCCAGGCACGCGTGGGCCTGCAATCACCCGTTTGCGCTCGCCGAGACCGTCAGATCGGTCTCTGCCCTGCGCCCCGTTGACGAATCACGCCGACGTCGGATATCTTTAGCTATCGTGAACACAGTAAAGCTTTCGAGACGGCGAGGGCAGACTCGCATCAGCGCCAAGAACCAGGCGACGATCCCTGTCGATGCGCTCAAGCGGGCGGGACTCAAGCCGGGCGACGATCTGCGCGTCGAGGCCGCGGGCGCAAGCCGGATGGTCCTGGCCCGTGTGGCGGATCCCCTCGAGCGCCATCGGGGGCTCTGACCGGCGCGTACCCGCGTGACTACCTGAAGAGGCTCCGTCGCGAGTGGCGCTGACCGTCCTGGACGCGAGCGTCGTCATCGCGTTTCTCGACTCAAGCGACCGTCACCACGACGATGCCGGCGCCGCGATGGACGCGCACGGCCGGTCCGAGTTGGTCCTGCCCGCCAGCGTCTATGCGGAGGTCCTGGAGCGTGATCTGACTAACTACTCCGGGTCCATGACCTCGTAGCTCTTCGGCATATTGTCGCCCCGCCCCGGGGAGTCGAGCCGGCGGCGACGCATACAGGCCACACAGGCGGCAGGTGGAGTTCGTGCGGGAGATCCCGCGCAGCCCGTCGGGGAAGATTCCCGCGGCGGGTGTTGAAGGAACACGGCGGCGCCTGACGGGGCGCCCGGAAGCTGAGGGGGGAATCATGAGACGTGCGATGTCGTTCGCGGTGATTTTCGGGATCCTGACGTTGGTCGCCGCGCCTGTCTGGGCCGCGGAACTCCGGATCATGACGGGGCCGCAGGGCGGCTCGTGGTACCCCCTGGGTGGGGCCATCGGCGAGCTGATCAAGAAGAATGTGCCCGGTGCCTCGGCCATCGTGCAGCCGGGGGCCGGCATCATCAACGTGCAAGGGGTGGAGACCGGCAAGGCCGAGATCGGCTTCGGCAACGCCGTCTCGACGGCGGACGGGGTGGCGGGTCGCGACCCGTTCAAAGCCCCCACCCAGAACGTCCGTCAGTTGGCCACGCTGTATCTCCAGTACTTCCAGATCGCTGTCCTGGACGACAGCGGGATCAAGACGGTGGCCGACCTCAAGGGGAAGGCCATCGGGACCCAGCCTCGGGGGAACACGGGCGAACAGATGACACGCCATATCCTGGAAGTGTACGGTCTCACCTATAAGGACCTGGCCAAGGTGAACTTCGGGTCCTATAACGATTCGGTGGCCCTGATGAAGGACGGCCACATCCAGGCTTTCACCTTCATCAGCACGATCCCGGCCGCCGCCCTGCTGGACCTGGGAACCTCGCGCAAGATCCACCTGCTGGACATCCCCGACGACAAGCATCAGGCCATCCTCAAGCTGAACGCCGGCTATGCTCGCCGCAGGATCCCGATTGCGAAGGCGGTCTATAGGTTCCAGGAGACGGACATAGGGACGTTCGGCACGTACACGCACCTCATCGTGCGGGCCGACCTGGGCGACGACCTGGTGTACGGCATCACCAAGGCCCTGGCAACGAACATCCCGACCCTGGCGGCGGTGGTGAAGGACGTGAAGGACCTGACGCTGGCGGAGATGGCACTGGACGTGGGCGTGCCGTACCATCCGGGCGCGCTGAAGTACTACAAGGAAACCGGGGCCATCAAGTAGACAGAGTCCAAGGCGCAAAGTGCGGGAGCTGAGCGGGTGGCTTGGCGGTCTGGTGCGCTGGCTGGCGCTGGCCATGTCCGTGTATCACATTTACGCGGGCGCCTTCGGCCGGCCCGAGGCCCTCTTTTTCCGGGGCGTGCACCTGGCCTTCGCCCTCGCTCTGATCTTCCTCTGGCTCCCGGCGAGGAATGGCTCCCCGCGCCAGCGGGCCAGCGCCGCCGACTGGGGGGCGCTGGCCTTTTCCCTCGGGGCCATCGGCTATCTCTTCTGGCACTACGAATATGTCGTCACCCGGTACATCTGGGTGGACCCCCTCGCGGCGTCCGACATCGCCTTCGCCGCCGCCTTGACCCTGGTGGTCCTCGAGGCGACGCGGCGGACCATTGGCCCGGCCCTGCCCATCACGGCGCTGATCTTCCTTGTCTACGCCCTGGGCGGGCCGTACCTGCCGGGCCCGCTGCGCCACCGGGGGTTCTCCCTGGAACTCGTCCTGGACCAGATGTATTTGACCACCGACGGCATCTTCGGCATCCCGCTGGACGTCTCGGCCACCTACGTGATCCTCTTCGTGATCTTCGGGGCCTTTCTGGAACAGTCGGGCGCGGGCAAGCTCTTCATGGATTTCGCCTCCTCCCTGGCCGGACACACCCCCGGCGGGCCAGGCAAGGTCTCGTGCATCTCCAGCGGGCTGTTCGGCACCATCTCGGGGAGCGCCGTGGCCAACGTGATGGTGGACGGTTGGCTCACCATCCCGCTGATGAAGCGGACGGGCTTCCGCCCCCACTTCGCGGCGGCGGTGGAGGCGGTGGCATCCACCGGTGGCCAGATCATGCCGCCCGTGATGGGGGCCGCCGCCTTCGTCATGGCCGAATTCCTGGGCATCCCGTATATCCAGGTCGCCAAGCACGCGGCTATCCCGGCCATCCTCTACTACCTGGCCCTGTTCATGGCCATCCACTTCGAGGCGCGGCGCACGGGACTTCGGGGGCTCCCCCGGGCGGAGCTGCCCAGGCTAGGCGAGGTGATCGGCGCGCGCGGCCACCTCTTCGTGCCGGTATTCATCATCGTGTACGTGATGCTTACCGGATACACGGCGCCCATGGCGGCCCTGTGGGGCATCGTGGGGGCGGCGCTTTCCCCATGGCTGGGGCGGTTGGGATGGCTCGTGCTGCCTGTCCTGCTGATCGACTACCTCCTGCCCGAGATGCACGTGGCGGCGCGGGGGGCTCTCGGAACGGCCACCCCAGACCTCTTACAGCGCTTCCTGCTGGCCAGCAACGCGAACCTGGTGTTGACGGTCGGCTTCGCGGCGCTGGCAGCCATCCGCATCGCCTCGCGGGCGGGCCGCGAACGCCTCAAGCCGGATTGTCTCGGGATGTTCGGTCCGGCCCTGGTGGACGGTGCCAAGAATACGCTGGGGGTGGCGGGGGCTTGCGCCTGCGCCGGGATAGTGATCGGGGTGATCGCCCTCACGGGGGCGGGCATCCAGTTCACCAGCCTCGTCCTGGCGGCGGCCCGGGACAGCCTGATCCCGGCCCTTGTCCTCACCATGACCGCCGGTATCATCCTGGGTATGGGGATGCCCACCACAGCCGCCTATATCGTGCAGGCAGCCCTCCTGATCCCGGCTCTCATCAAGCTTGGCGTGGTTCCCATCGCGGCCCACATGTTCGTCTTCTACTTCGCCATCATCTCGGCCATCACCCCGCCGGTGGCCATGGCCGTGTACGCGGCCGCCGGCATCGGGAAGACGCCTCTCTGGGCTACCGGGATCGCCGCCATGCGCCTGGGGGCCACGGGGTTTATCGTGCCCTTCATGTTCGTGTACGGCCCCTCGCTCCTGTTCGTGGGGAGCTGGGCAGAGATCATTACCACCATCGCCGCGGGCTGCATCGGGGTGACCTGCCTGGCCGCGAGCCTGCACGGGTACCTGATGCGGCCCGCCTCGATGTGGCAGCGGGCTGTCCTCCTGATAGCGGCCATCCTGCTCATCGTCCCCGGGTACATCACGGACCTGATAGGGTTGGCCCTGCTGGGCGTGGTGGTGGTGGCCCAGTGGATGGCCCCGGTGCCCGCCGGGGCTCCGTCCGTGCCGGTGGCCGCCAGCGCCGACAAACCGGCGGTGGAGCTGGACGCGGAGCGCATCAAACGGCTCCAGCGTGGCGCCTGAGTTTTCAACCACCAAAGAAGATTCGCGCCAACGCGAGGGCGCGTACACGGCGTAACGCGCAGCCGTCCCACGGGAGACCGCGATGGCAGGCTGGCCGGCGTCCGCGATCCCTTTGGAGGAGCTCGCGCAGGGAGTGCGCCTGCTCGCGCGACTTCCGTCTTTCCTCCGGCGCCCGATGACGGTGACGGACGCGACGCGAACCGTGCGCCGCCGTCTCGAGCAGCGGGAGGCGTGTTTCCTCCGTCTCGCCAGGCGCGCGATCTATGAGCACTCCGGAAGCCCGTACCAGGCGCTGCTTCGTCTGGCGGGGTGCGAGTACGGGGACCTGGAGGGTCTGGTGCGCGCGGACGGCGTGGAGGGCGCGCTGCGCACCCTGTTTCGCCGCGGCGTGTATTTCACCGTCGACGAGTACAAGGGTCGACGACCGGCGGTTCGGGGGAGCAGCTCGATCTCGGTGAACCCGGCCGATCTTCGCAACCCTTGCTCGGTACCGCATGTCCCGGTGCGCAGCAGCGGGAGCCGCAGCCAGGGCAACCCGGTGCTCCTCGATCTGGCGTTTGTCCGAGACTGCGCTGTCGATGCGTGCCTCGCCCTGGCTGCCCGTGGCGGCGAGAGCTGGCAGAAGGCGGACTGGGAAGCGCCTGGGGGCGGGGCCGCTTTCCGACTCCTCAAGCTCAGCACCTTCGGCGCCCCACCCGTCCGGTGGTTCACTCCAGTGGACCC
>JBIOTT010000289.1:0-8825 GCA_044866195.1 Gemmatimonadales bacterium | reverse complement strand
CAGCCGAGTGCTCAAGATCGCGCGAACGATCGCGGACCTGGCGGGGGCACCAGAGATCGACTCGGCGCATGTCAGTGAGGCGATTCAGTACCGGGTGCTCGATCGGGCCCGGCTGCTGCCCGCGGCGTCCGGGCGACCCAAGGGTCAGCAGCTTCCCGCGGCGAGCCCGGTGCCCTCTCGCCGTCGATAGGCTATGCCACCGTCTGCCTGAACCGCGCGTTGACCCTGAGCCGTGCGAAGGTGAGATCTATCGAGGGGACACACTTGGTGCCTGTACGCTCCCCACCGCACTCGCCCCGCTGATCGGCTGCGAACGGGGGCTAGCCGCATGCCTCGCCACCGGGCTTCTGCCCCTGCGACTAGCCGCCCGATGACGCTGCTCCGTGCCCTGGACGTTGGCCCCAGCAGGCGTGGAGAAGCGCGCTGAGGAACCAAAACGACGGGTCGGTCAAGGGGGCTGTGAGCGCCTTGTACTCCTCTTCCCGCGTCTCAGTAAGGCCACCGTCACCTTGCTCCCATGAGCGGATAGCCTCCAGGGTCTCTTGCCACCACCGCGCCCACGGGCTACCCCCGCGCACTACCTCGGCAGTCGCCTCATGGCGGATGTTTTCCAGACCGCAGCGCTCGAATAGCACCGGGAGCTTGCGTCCAAAGGTGGGGTCATACCCACGCGATGCCCACCACTCGCCACCCTGCCACGTGCGCTGGTACCGAGCGTAGTACGGATGAGACGGATCCACTGGAGCAACCGTACCCCAGTCACCGTCCTCATCGACGAGCCATCCTCCTGGTCGCAAATACTCCACCATGCGCCGGATAGCCGCCTCCTGCTTGCCGGCGAGCCAGAACAGCAGCAAACGTGAGCAAACCAGATCGAACGAGCCCGGGCCGAGCGCGTCTAGCGGGTCGTCGAGGATGTTGTGCTGGCGCACCTCGAGATTCGGAAGGTCAAGTCGCTTCAGGTAGGTGACATCGATATCTGTTGCCACGACCTGGCCGCTCTCGCCGACCCGCTCGGCGAGCCAGACGGCCATGGACCCCCGGCCCGCGCCGACCTCAAGGCACCGCCAGCCAGGCTGGACCAGCTCACCCCGCCGGCGAGAGAGCGGGTCGAAGATACGTTCCAAGAGACCCAACCGATCATCTTCGGCCTCTTGGCGGCCGCTCGCTTCGAGCCGCTAACCCGGCCCGAGATTCAGAGGCTCCGCGACTCTGGATGTATCCTGCCGCTCTGCCATGGCGCAACCGTAGTGAGCGGCTTTCCCCGTGTCAACGGGGCGGAGTTCGCTTTATTCGGCCGAATGAAATGCTCCGCTGCCCGCATCTGTCCGGTCGACTGTTTTCAATCGAAAGCGGGCTGTCGGCGGCGGGCGCCTCGGCTGCTTTGAATCTCACGTTGAAATCGCCTCCACGGTCTTGCCACGGGTTTCGACCCCGAGCAGCAATACGGTCAATGCGGCAACCAGGAAGGTGCCGGCGCCCAGGGCAAAGACCCCCCTTGTCCTGCGCGGGGAAGAATCACCCCGACGGCATAAGGACCGAGCAATGATCCGAGCCGGCCGACGGCGGACGCGCATCCGGCGCCCGTCGCCCGCGCCCGTGTGGGATACAACTCGGGCGTATAGGCATAGAGGACGGACCACATCCCGAATTGGCAGAATTGCAGGGCGAGGCCTGACCTAGCCCAGCTTGGCAAACAGCCGCTCCGACCCGGAAAAACTTGCTCCGCCTCCTCCGAAGCTCATCGTCGGCGCTCCTATCTCACACAGCCACAACAACCTCCATCTTGTGATGAAGGGCCTCGATCTTGCTGGGTTTCAGGTACCCGTTTACCTGGGACCGAGTGCGGCGCACGATGCATCGCGACCTGACCACCCGCTTTTCGTCGACCGACTCCTCGGCCGGCGCCGTCCCGGTGCGGGCCGAACCGACCCCCGCTGGTCGTCGCAAAGTCGCCACCGCGCTGCCGCGGGAGATCGGCGAGTTCCTGGTCGAGTTCTCGATCGTGCTTCATAGC
Organism: Gemmatimonadales bacterium; assembly: GCA_044866195.1. Classification (GTDB taxonomy): domain Bacteria; phylum Gemmatimonadota; class Gemmatimonadetes; order Gemmatimonadales; family GWC2-71-9; genus DASQPE01. The sequence continues at coordinate 6,808 of JBIOTT010000289.1, read as the reverse complement.
CGCAGGATGTACCCGGACGGCCACCCGCAACTCCAGCAGGCTGCTGCCCGTTTCACCCACCGCCTGGAGCGACTGCTCGAGTCGCGCGAGGCGATGACTCTCGGCGTCGCGTACAGCCAGCTTCTGGTTGACGGCACGGCGACCGATCCGGGCAATGCCCTCCTGCGTGACCTTGCCGAGCGGCTTCACCGGCACCGGCTCAGCTCGATTCGCTTCGAACCGGGGATCTCGCTCGGTGAGATCGACGACCTGGTGGGGGCGCTGAGCGCCGACCCGCTACGGGGGCAAGGTGCGCTTGGTCAGCGGCTGCATCGCATCTCTCACTGGAAATACCTGAAGCTTGCCGCCACCGACTTGGACCAGCTCTCCCTGCGGGCTGACATGTCGGTAAATCCGACCGAGGAGCAGCGCAACTCCGAGACGCTGTGGATCGAGCTCGCGCGGCTCTCGCTTGGGGCAACGGATGACGCCGACTCGGGGACGGTGGCACGGGCCATCGAGGCGCACGCCGGCGAAGTGGCCTACGACTCCGTCGTGGTTGACTACCTGAGCCGCATCGCCGAGGAGATGTCTGGACGGGTGAGCCCCGCGGAAGACCGGCTGCGCGACCGCGTCTCCGAGCTGATCCGCAGCCTCGACCCGCAGACGCTCCGCAGGTTGCTGGAGGCCGGCGCCGCTCAAGGCGCGGCCCGCCAGTTCGCGCTCAATGCTGCGCAGGTACTCGCGGTCGACGCCGTGGTCGAGGTGCTCGAGGCCGCGGCCGGCGCCTCAGGGCAGACCATCTCCCACCAGCTTCTGCGGCTGCTCCACAAACTCGCCCACCACGCCGAGAACGGAACGGCCCGCGTGCGGGACGAGGCGAGCGGGGCCCTCCGGCAGAAGGTGGCGCAGCTCGCCGCGGGATGGGAGCTCGAGGATCCGAATCCGAGCGGCTACACGGCGATCCTCGACCACATGGTCCGGGATCGCGACTGGCAATGCGCCAGCCATGCCGAGGTGAATGCGGATCCGGAAAACATCCTGCGCATCGCACTCGAGATCGGTTCGGCAGGGCCACGAGTCATCGCGGCCGCGGACCGGCTCGCCAATCGGCGACTGGGCGGCGTGCTCGAGCTGTTGCTCGCGGCGCCTCAGGGCGAGGCAACGGAGACGTTGTGGCGCCATGTTGCAACAGCGGACCGCCTGCGCGCCGCGCTGACCCGAGGTCCCTGCGACCGCCGGCTGGTGGAGCTGCTGGCGGATCGGCTTGGTCCGGTCGCGGTGGGCCCGCTCCTCGACGCGTTGGCTGGCGCCGAGCGGAGAGCGACCCGTGCGTGGCTGCTGCGATTGCTGGCCCGCTTCGGCCGATCGGCGGCTGAGGAGGCCGTGGCCCAGCTCGACGGAGCGCCATGGTACGTGCAGCGCAATCTGTTGGTGCTCGTCAATCGGGTTGGCGTCTGGCCGCCCGGCTTCGCGCCGGCAGCGTTCCTGACCCACGCCCATCGCGCGGTTCGCCGTGAGGCGGTGAAGCTCGGCCTCGCCAGTCCCAGCACCCGCTCCGAAACGCTGCTAGTGGCCCTGCGCGACCAGGATGATGGCGTGGTCGTGTGGGGCATCCGGGCAGCCGCCGACTTGTGTCCGCCCGAGGCCCTGCCGGCGCTGGAGGCGATCGCCAGGGACGCGCGGCGCGATCCCGAAATGCGGGCGCGCGCGGTACGGGTGGTGGGTCAGAGCCGGGCTCCGGGTGCGCTCGATCATCTGCTGGAGCTCGCGGTCAGGGGCAGACGATGGCTGCCGCGCCGACTTGGGCCCAAGTCGCCAGAGGTCCTCGCGGCGCTAGCCGCGCTGGCGGCTTACTGGGGGGACGATCCCGCCGCTGCCAAGGTGCTGGCGATGGCGCGGCGCCACCCCGATCCGGACTACGCGACTGCAGCCATGACTGCACCGGCCTGATGGACGCGACGCGATTCCTCACGGCCCTCGCGCGGGCGCTGGCCACGCTGAATCTGTACGGCGCCAGCCACCCGGCATTCCGCCGGTCGGTGTCGCTCGCCGGGGAGCGCCTCGCGGAGCTGCAGGCGTCGGACCCGCGTATGCAGTTCACCTTCCTTCCCGGCGAGGTGCTGGCGGGGCACGACGTCGTACACGAATTGGAGGGGTGGGAGTGGGGAACCCGGCTCCGGACCGCCGGTATCGAGCGGATTGAGTTCACCGGAGCCGTGGGCGCCGACGAGCTCGAGCGCTTCGTGGATCATTTAGGCGTGCGGCTCGGGTGCCGACCGACCGACTCTTCCGACGTCTGGCAGGTTGGCCAGGGCAACATTCGCTGGGGCCGCCTCGAGCTGCCGGGCGCCGCCGAGGCGCCTCGAGCGGAGGCCGGAGCATTGCCGGTTGCCACGCTCGCCTTCACTCTCCGCGAGGAACGGGATGCGGTCGCGTGGCTGCACGGCGAAGTCGAGGGGGGAACCGCGCTCCCGCTCGTCGAGGCCGAGGCCGTCGTGCGCTCGCTCTCCCTGGCGATGCACGCTGATCAGGCAATGGTGCTGCCCCTGCTCGAGCTGAAGGAGTACGACCAGTACACGACGACGCATTCCATGAATGTCGCGGTCCTGTCGATGGCATTGGCCGAGCATCTCGAGCTGGATGGGGACACCCTGCGAACGATCGGCCTCGCGGCGTTGCTGCACGATCTCGGGAAGGTCCGCATCCCGCGCGAGATTCTGATGAAGCCGGGAAAGCTGACCGAGCAGGAACGCGACGTGGTCCGCCGACACCCCATCGAAGGAGCTCGGATGATCCTGGAGCGGCGCGACGAGTTGGACCTCGCCGCCACCGTGGCCTACGAGCACCATTTGATGATCGATGGGGGCGGCTATCCTTGTCTCCACTTTCCGCGCGCCGCGGCGTACGCGAGCCGGCTGGTGCACGTGTGCGACGTATACGACGCGCTCCGCACCCGGCGTCCCTATCGGGACGCGTGGGACTCTGAGCCAACGCTCGCCTACATCCAGAGCCGGGCGGGCATCGAGTTTGACCCGGCGATTGCCGGCGCGTTTGTGGCGATGATGCGGGAGTGGGAAGCCCGCGTCGTCGCGCTGCCCCATTCATAGACAACCGCGTACCTGTGATCCCCCGCCTCACCTACTGGACGCATTCCTGCCGCCCTCGCTAGGTGCCGCCCAAACGCGCAATGGCGGCGCGGGCCTCGCGCAAGTACAGCTGAAGCTCGGGATCGGCATGCCGCCAAAGCTGGGCCACGTACCGGTACGCCTCGATCGCCTTGGCCGGCTGTCTCAGCGTCTCCGCCAGGCGCCCACGCTCTAGCCACCAGAGCCCATCGAACGGATCCCAGAACCGCAGCGGCGCGGACCGCTCCAGGAGCCTGGCGGCCTCCGAGCGCCGGCCGCGGGTGGCCAGGAGGTGTGCCGTTGTGATGCGGTCGTAAAGACACGGGCACACCGAGTCAGGCAGCTCCGCGAACCGCCGAACCGCCTCAGCAGTGTCCCTCCGCGCGAGGGCGGCGTAAGCGCGCCCCGAGGCGGCACCGTACTCGGCCCAACGCTCAACCTCGGCATTGTTCCCGGCGGCTCGAGCAAGACTCTCCCACCTCCGCACCCCCTCTGCCAGCGAGACGGTGTCCTGCCGAGCGGCCCACCAGGCCGAAGCGAGCAAGCGCGCGCTGAGAGACTCGAACGGTGACAGCGCCCCAGCGGTGACCTGCTCGCCCAGCGTATCGGCCAGCCAGCGCGCGAAGACCGCGTGAGTCTCGGCCGGCGAGGCGCCCAGCAACGCGATCTGCGCGAACTCCAGCGGAAAGGTGGAGCCTCCTGCAGCATATGCTTCCCGCAGATGCCCGCGGTCCAGGAGCGCGCGGGCGAGCGTCCATGCTCGCCCGAGCGAGTCGTCCAGTACGGGGTCCCCGGAGCGGCGGCTTACGCCGATCGCATGGGCCAGTCGGATCGCGGTCTCGGCGGAATCGGGGTACCGGCGGAGGATCCACCACGCCGAAACGAGCACGTAGGTCGAGGCCGTATCCACGTGGCGCCGGATGCTTGGAGGCCACGGCGGCGGATGTTCCGTCAGATCGCGTACCAGGCCGAGCCCTTCGGTATTCGGGTCGGTCTGCTCGAGCTTGAGGAAGGCGTTCAGGTATCGCTTTCCGAGAGCGGGCCGCCCCAGGATGAATCCGATGTCCACCGGGTGGATGTACGCCGGTCCCAAAGCTGAGTCGAGCGAAATGGCGTGGTCGAAGGCCCCTAGTATCTGGTCGGGCGTGGTGCGGCCGAACATGGGCCAGTGATAGAGCGCGTCGCCTAGCTCGTACCACACCTCGGGGTCCTCGGGATAGCGTCGGCGCGCCTCGTTCAGAGTGGCGAACAGCCGCCCCTGACGCTCCCGCCACGCAGGGTCGGCCGGGCCCTCGAAGAGGGCCTCGAAGAGCGAGTCAGCGGCAACCAAGAGACTGTCGCGCGGCGGGAGCTTCCGATTGAGCGCACCGGCCCTGAGGCCGTAGACCCGCGCCAGCGAGTCCCCGGCGCCCCCCTGACGGTTGCACCCGCGCACGCCGCTCATCCGCCTCCAGGCAGGCGCCAAGGTGCTGTCGAACCCCACTGCCCGCTGGCAGTAGGCCATGGCCGAGTCCCACTGCGCGCGCCGGAAGAACTGCTCTCCGCGCAGGAACGCATTAAGTGCGGGGAGAGAGGTCGATGCGATGCCTGCAAGCCGCACCGCCCCGATCGGGCGTCCCCGGTTGAGCTCGCGCAGCACGGCGATGCTGATCGAATCGGAGACGCGGTCGATCCGAGTGGTGAGATCCCGCAGCTCGATCGGCCCGCCCAGCACGGCCTGCCGGTCGGCGTCCAGAATCTCGAAGATCACCCGAGCCGAATCGGGGCCCGCGCCGACCGCCCTCCCGAAGACCGCGAGCCGGGCACCGGTGCGCCGGGCGAGCGCTTCTGCCCCGGAGGGGTCAGCCCGTTCCCGCCACCGGTGGATGGCGACGGTCGGCGAGACGGTGCGCAACGGTCCCGCGCCGTCGAGCTGCGCGGAGACCAGATCCACGAGTCCCTCCCGCCAGGGCTCGAGCCTCGAGTCCAAGATGTCGAACGGGGCCACCACGACGAGATTGGGATCCAGCGAGGGGCGGCTGGTCGGCAGCCGGATACGGGGCAGGAGCATCGTCATGGCCAGAGCGACGAGCGCCGCGCCGATCATGAGCAGCACGCGAGTACGCGACCGCTGCCCGGCACTTGGCAGTGTGGGGGCGATGCCGCGCGCGTCAGGGGTGAGCTCGCGGGTCGGGCCGAACGAGTCGGCCGGAACCCTGATGAGTGCCTCCGCGAACTCGGCCGCGGTGGCGAACCGGTCGGCCGGCGCGCGGGCCAGGGCGCGGCTCACGACCCGCTCGAGCGCCACGGGCACCTCTCGAAGCGATCGGACGTGCGGCACCGGCTCGAAGAGGCGCTTGGCGATGATGGCCTGCGGCGTCGGCCCCGTGAACGGTGGCTCGCCCGCGAGCATCTCGTAGAGTACGCACCCGAGGCTGTAGATGTCGCTGCGCGCGTCGACGGTCCGGTCGGCGCTCGCCTGTTCTGGGCTCATGTAGGCCGGCGTGCCGATCGAGAGCCCGGTCTCGGTCAGCCGCTCCTCGGCTGTGCCCAGCGCGCGGGCAATGCCGAAGTCGGCCACGAAGGTGCTGCCGTCCTGAGTGAGCAGCAAATTCTCTGGCTTGACGTCCCGATGAATGACGCCGTGCTCGTGCGCGCAGTGGAGAGCCTGGGCGGCTTCCCGAGCGATCCGCAGCGCCTGCTCGACCGCTAACTGGCCTTCGCGGCGGAGCCGGCCGCGCAACGTCTCGCCCTCCACGTAGGGCATTGTGTACCACAGCTGGCCCGCAGTTTCACCCGAATCGAAGACCGGCAGGATATGCGGGTGCTGAAGCTTCGCGGTCAGCTGGACTTCGCGGAGGAAGCGCTCAGTGCTGAGCGTTTGGGCCAAAGCGGGATGGAGGACCTTAAGGGCGACAGGCCGGTCATACTTGAGATCGCGGGCCAGGTAGACCGTAGCCATGCCGCCGCGCCCGAGCTCGCGCTCGACCGCGTAGCGGCCGCGGAGCGCATCGGCGAGTGAGGAGGCCGTCAGATGTATCACGGCCCGGTGCCACCTGTGAGGGAGTTCTCAAATCTGTTGGGCAGCCGAGCCGATTGCTAGTCGCGCCTCGGGACTGTTGGACTCTCGCTATAAACCGGCGGGCCGGCTCAGGCGCGAACCCCGCCGAGTAGCGGTGGGCACCTACCGCTATCACTGCAGCGTTCATCCGCCGCGTCTCTATCCAGGGTTTGTTGGCGTGGTCGTTGTTCAGCCTTGATGCCATAGTGGTTTGGCATCGTTGGGGAGGGGGGTCGGCGGGCGTGGCACGCCAATCGCCCGACCTTCCCCCTGGTGCGGACGAATCCGCGAGCCGCACTCGTAACCCGTTGCTACACTAGCGCCGGCGCACTTCGCATCGTCCCCCGCTTGACGCATTCCGCAAGGAGGGGATGGCCGGACGCCCAGCCACGCCAGGAGGAGTTAGTATGCGGTTGCTGGTGCTGATCGGCGCGGTTGGCCTGCTCGGTGGGACGTCCAGGCCCGCCTCGGCACAGATGGTTTCGAATCTTGCCTCGGAGCAGAAGCCGGCGAGGCCGGCCTCGCCGCAGAAGGTCGACCTGGGACGGTACCAGCGTGCCGCGGTCCGTGGCCTCGAGCAGCCGGAGGTCCGGGCGGCATTCGAGCAGGCATTCACGGGGAAAAGGCCTGAAGATGTCCGAGCCGTGGCTCAACAGCTGGC
>JBIOTT010000288.1:0-2880 GCA_044866195.1 Gemmatimonadales bacterium | reverse complement strand
CCGGTGATCGAGGGAGTCTGGAGCTACCCGCAGCCGGCACCGCCCGGGATCGCGGCGACCCGGTCCGTGGCCGGGGTGCTGTACGACCTGTTCGTGGCGCACCAGGTCGTCTTTCCCCTCCAGCCGGGGCGAATTCAGGTTACGCCGGCGGTCCTCAAATACAGCGTACCGATCGCGCTTCAGTTCTTCAGCCAGGAAGAGCGCTACACGCTTCAAAGTCAGCCCGCGATCCTGGCGGTGACGCCAACCCCGGTTACCGGCCGGCCGGCCGGCTACACCGGCGCCGTGGGCAGCGGGCTTCGGCTCGAGCGCGTGGTGGATACTCCCTCCACCCGGGCCGGAGAACCGGTCGCGGTGACCTTCCGGCTGAGCGGCGACGGCAACCCGGCGCTGTGGCCAGCGCCCGAGATCAGCTGGCCGGCCGGCGTCCGGGCCTACCCCGATCGCACCGACGAGCATCTGGCCGTGAGCGGCGGCCGCCTGGGCGGGATGAAGACCTTTCGCTATACGGTGGTTCCCGATTCCTCCGGACCGCTCTCGCTGCCGGCCGCCACCTACGTGTACTACGACGTCGGGGCGGGTGGCTTCCGCTCGAGCGCGCTCCCAGCCGACCGGCTGATCGTCGCGGCCGGAGCCGAGGCGACGGCCTCTCGTCCGCTGCCGCCGCCGCTACTGGAACCATGGGGACCGGGAGCCGCCCATCGTCTCGCCGCGGCCATACCACCCTGGCTCTGGGCCTTGATCGCGGCCGTGCCTCCCCTCGCGTTTTTCGCCCGCCGGTTGAGCCGTCGCCATCGTCGCCGGGCAGCGAGGCCCGCTGTCACCGACGTCCGCAGCGCCGGCTCCGAGCTCGAAGCCCTGATACGCGAGCTGGTGCCGGCCCCCGAGGCGCTCAGCGAGGGCAGCCTGATCTCGGCCCTGCGGACTGCCGGAGTCGAGCCGGCGCTTGCGGCCCGACTGGTCGAGCTCCGGGCCCGTTTGCAGGAGGCTCGGTATGGGCCCGCGGCGAACGGCGTGCCGGGCGATCTTGCCGGCGAAGCGCGTGATGCAGCGGCGCGGCTGTCAGACGGCCGCCGGCGGAGACGATACGCTGCCGGCGGCGTGCTGCTGTTGGCGCTCGCGAGCGCGCAGCCGACCCGTGCGCAGTCGCTCTCACCCGAGTGGCAGTACGAGCACGGCGCGCTGCACGGCGCCGTTCAGGCCTTTGCCGATCGCGTTGCGACGGCCCCCGCCGACCCGGCCAACTGGTACGATCTCGGCGCAGCGTACTACCGCCTCGGGCTGGATGGGCGCGCCGCTGCGGCCTGGCAACAGGCGCACCGGTTGGCCCCTCGCCAGCGCTCGGTGGCGCGCGCACTGGAGCTGGTCCCGCCGCCGGAATCGGGCAGCGCGGCCCGGTTATGGAGTCCTCCCGTGACCTGGCAGGAGCTGGCGCTCGCTGCCGTACCTCTCTGGCTGCTTGGGTGGGTGCTGCAGGTGGTACGGTCCCGCCGGGCCCGAGAGCTCGGCGTCGGATGCGGGGTCCTCGCGGTCCTGCTCGCGGTCGCAGGAGGCTTGCTCTATGAGCGCGAGCGACGCCCGCTGGGTCTGCTGCTTGGCAAGACCTCGCTGCAACTGTCTCCCCATGAGCGCGCACCTGCGGTCGCGCCACTCGAAGCCGGTACCGCACTGGTCATCCTGCGGCATGCGCGGGGCTGGGCGATGGTGAACGCGCCCGGCGGCCGGCTGGGCTGGGTTCCCGCCGACTCGCTCGCCGTCCTCCGCGGCAGTTGAAGAACGTGACCCGGCGCATCGCGATCCTGCCGGACGCCGTCGCCGATCAGATCGCTGCCGGCGAGGTCGTCGAACGCCCCGCATCGGTGGTCAAGGAGCTGGTGGAGAACGCCCTCGACGCGGGAGGCCGGCACGTGCGGGTGCGGCTCGAGCAGGGCGGGAAGACGCTCATCGAGGTGAGCGACGACGGCAGCGGCATGGGCCGGGAGGACGCGATGCTCGCGCTCGACCGTCACGCAACCAGCAAGATCCGCAGTGCAGCCGATCTGATCGGGGTGCAGACCTTCGGCTTCCGGGGAGAAGCGCTTCCTGCGATTGCCTCGGTGTCGCGCCTCGCACTGGTGACCAGTGACGGTGAAACCGAAGGCTCGGAGCTGGCAGTGGCCGCGGGGCGGCTCGACCGGGTGGATCCAGTGGCGCGGCAACGCGGCACGACGGTGACGGTGCGGGGGCTCTTCTTCAACACGCCTGCCCGCCGAAAGTTTCTGCGCTCCACCGCCAGCGAGACTCGGGCGGCGCACGATGTGCTCGCGACCCTTGCGCTGGCTCATCCCGGGAGCGGTTTCGAGCTCGAGGTCGACGGGGTGATGCGCCTGCAGGTTCCCGCCGGTCAGAATCTGGTGGAGCGCCTGGCCGCAGTCTGGGGCCGCGAGCTGACCGGCAGCCTCGTCCCGGTCGCCTATGCGGCTGGTGCGTTCCGGGTAGACGGGTTTGCACAGCGCCCGGCTGACGCAAAGCCTACCGGCCGCCGCACTCAGCTCTTCGTCAACGGCCGTCCCTTCAAGGACCCCTTCCTGATCAGAGCCGCGGAAGCGGGCTACCGCTCATCGATCCACCCCGGCAACCGTCCCTCGCTGCTTCTTGCGATCACCGTGGCGCCGGACGCAGTGGACGTGAACGTGCACCCGGCCAAGCTGGAAGTCCGGTTCCGCGACCGGATCGGAGCTGAGCGGGTGGTCGAGGAGTCGGTGCGCGACGCGCTGGGCCGGTTGGAGGCGGCGGCAGTGATAGGCGGACGGGCGGACGGGCGGACCGGCGGACCGGCGGACGGGCGGACAGGCGGACAGTGGGTCGGCGGGGCGGAAGGCGGCGTGCAATCGGAGCTCC
>JBIOTT010000287.1:0-2932 GCA_044866195.1 Gemmatimonadales bacterium | reverse complement strand
GCGCCGCCGCCGACCACGCCGGACAGCTCCACCGGGATGGCGCACGATTCGATGTAGCCGCGCCTGCCGGCAATGATAGGCTGAGTCGAGGCCGGGGTCCGCAGAGGACGCCGGCCTCGACCTTGCTGCGGCGCCTGTTCCCCGGTCATATTTTGCCCGACGAGTAGACAGTACCTGGTTGAAGGGCGAAGCTGCGGGAGTAGCTCAGTTGGTAGAGCGTCAGCTTCCCAAGCTGAATGTCGCGGGTTCGATTCCCGTCTCCCGCTCTCGAACGAACCGCCGCCGAATTAATGGGTTCGGCGGCGGTTTTCTACCTGCCGCATGGCCGCAACTGCCGACGTTCCAACGACTGAGGAACTATGTCCATTCAACATGACGTCGGCGCTCATCCCGTCGCTGCAGTTGTTGCCGCCGTCGGCTTCCTCGGGTGGTGCGGCGTAGTTGGCGGGACTGTCGCCGCGACCGTATTCACGGTCAAGGCAGTACGACGTATGCGACCTGGGACTCACCCTTGGTCGCGGGAGCTCTTGTACAATCCGGTGAATGTTATGCTGCGTCCCAGTTTGCTGACGCAGGAGGGGCGCGCATACCGACGTCGGGCTGGTCTCGCCCTGCTGATCTCCATCGGCTCCTGGATTATTAGCGCGCTCATGGGGACGGTTCTGGCGAAGCTCTAGCGCCGATCTGCTTCTCACAGAAGCACCTTTGTCCTCTGCCGTGAGCGGAGCCGATGGAAGCGCTGCCCTAAAGCCCCGATACCACCTTCGCCTTGATCGCCTCGTACTCTGCGTCGGTGATGAGCCCGTTGGCGAGCATCTCCTTGGCCGTCTTGAGCCGCTCCACCGGATCGGTCTCGCCTCCAACCGAAGCGCCGAGTGCGCCCGCGCCAACCTGCAGGCCGCCAGACTTCGCCCGCAGCTCCTCGAGATCGCGCACCCGCCGCTTCTCCCGCCAGGCCTGCTCCTGGGCCTGACAGACCCGGTAAACCGCTTGCGCCTGGTCCTTGCGAAGCCCGTGCAGCACCAGCGCGCCAGTTGCACGCTCGGCAGTCGCGAGATCCGCCTGGTCCAGCACGGTCACGGTGAGGTCGGCCCCGAAGATGCCCACGTCGAGCCGCACGTCCTTCAGGTCCTGCCACCTGAGATCAGTTACCCGGAACCCGCCGATCAGCCCGCGGAAGAGCGCGATCAGCCGCCCGCTGGTGGCGCCCACGATCACGCGCCGTTTGGTCATCGCAAACAGGCGGCTCTGTACGGCATAGGTCTGCAGGGTTTCGCCCGGCACCAGGAGTCCCTGGAGCTGAGCCAGTGCCGCCCGGACCCGCGAGTCTTCGTCCGCGCCCAGGCTCTCGGTAGCTGGCGTCGTCATCGTTCCTCCCTCGTCACTCAAGGTCGCCGCGCCAAGTAGAACGCCTGAGCCACGCCGCGCTCGCTCGGCGGAATCCGTCCCCGCCAGCGCTGAAAGCTCCGCACCGCGATGGTGCTCGCCGCCGGATCGGGCCCGGCTTCGTAGGCGCTTTGCGCGACGAGCGCGGGCGGGAGAGGGAACGTCAGGACGGCGAGGGCGATCCATTGCGGCATCGCCAGCGGGAAGCGGCTCATGGGCTACGCTCAAGATAACGCGAGGCCCGCGACTCGGCCCCGCACCGGCCGGACAAGTCGGCAAAGTCGGTGCTGATACGTGACTTGAGCCCTTCAGGTGGAAGTAATTTGGCCTCTTGCTCTTAGGCCGCTGAGAGGCGAGATTACCGCCCCTATGATAACGGTCGCCGCCGTCCAACCGGAGTCCATCGCCGAGGAGCTGGGCCTCAAGCCCGGCACCCAGCTCGTGGCCATCAACGGCCGCGAGGTCGAAGACTTTCTCGACTGGGAATTCCTCACCGCCGACGAGGAGTTCGTGCTCCACGTGCGGCAGCCCGATGGCGAGGAGATCGAGTTCGAGATCGAGCGCCCGCTGGACGAGCCCATGGGGGTCGCGCTCGAGCCGCCCCGCATTCGCCGCTGCGCCAACCGCTGCGACTTCTGCTTCGTGGACGGGCTGCCCCCCGGACTCCGCGAGGTGCTCTACATTCGCGACGACGACTACCGCCTCTCGTTCCGCTACGGCAACTTCGCCACGCTCACCAACCTGAAGCCGCACGATATCGCGCGCATCATCGAGTACCGGCTTTCGCCGCTGTATGTCTCGGTCCACGCAACCGACCCGGTGATACGCCGGCACCTGCTGCGCAACCCGACCGCGCCGGAGATCATCCCTCAGCTACGGAGCTTCGCCGAGCATGGCATCCAGTTTCACACCCAGGTGGTGCTGTCGCCGGGCGTGAACGACGGCCCGGTGCTCCGCCGGACGCTGAATGACCTCTGGGAATTCGGGCCCGGCGTGCTCGCGTGCTCCATCGTGCCGGTCGGGCTCACCGAGTTCAGCAAGCATCACCTCTGCCGCGAGCCGACCACCGAGGAGTGCCGGGCCGCCGTGAGCGAAGCCGAATCGCGCTGGCCGGCTGCTATGGAGGCACGCGGCACCCACTGGGTGTATGGGGCCGACGAGCTTTATCTCCGCGCCGGCTTGCCGCTCCCGGGTGCGGGAGCCTACGACGGCTTCGAGCAAGTGGAGAACGGAGTCGGCGCCGTGCGCTGGCTGCAGCAGCGCATCGCCACCGCAGCGGGCGGGTTCCACGGGTGGGCCGGGCGTCGCATCGGCGTCGTGACCGGCACCGCCATGGCCGCGCTCATGCCCCAGGTGCTGGAGCCGCTCGCACGGGAAACCGGCGCCCAGCTCGAGCTGGTGACGGTGGAGAACACCCTGTTCGGGACCTCGGTAACGACCGCGGGCCTGCTGCCCGGGAGCGCGATCGCCGACGCGCTCGCCGCGCGTTCCGATCTGGCGCTCGCGTTGCTCCCGGGCGAGTCGGTGAACGACGACGGGCTCTTCA